>NZ_JBFACT010000044.1:0-75678 GCF_040640995.1 Amycolatopsis sp. NPDC021455
GCTCTTCCGATCTCCCGGCCCCGCTTGCCGAGCCCCGTAAAGCCGTGAAGGCCTCCTTACCGGCTCTTATGGCCGGTAAGGAGGCCTTCACGGACTTGAAGCGACCTCAGCGGTCGGCGACCGCCGCCTCCGCGGCCTGCAGCCACTCACGCCACTGCGCGGCCTGCTCGTCGGCCTTCTTCGCGCGCCGCTCGTCCCCGGCCGCGCGGGCCTTCGCCGCCTGGGACTCGAACTGCTCGACGCGCTCGCGGAACTGGGCGGCGCGGGCCTGCGCCTCCGGGTCGGTGCGGCGCCAGCGGCTGTCCTCGGCCGCCTTGACCGCGTCCTGGACCGCCTTGAGCCTGCCGTCGAGCTCGCGGATGCGTTCGCGCGGGACCTTGCCGATCTCGTCCCACTGCTCCTGGATGCGGCGCAGCGCGCTCTTCGCCGCCTCCAGGTTGGCCGCCGCGTCGATCTTCTCGGCCTCGACCAGCAGTTCCTCCTTGCGTGCGGCGTTCTGCGAGAACTCCGCGTCACGCTCGGAGAACACCGCGGACCGGCGGGCGAAGAACTTGTCCTGCGCCGCGCGGAACCGCTGCCACAGCGCCTCGTCGCTGTCCTTCGGCGCGCGGCCGGCGGCCTTCCACTCGGTCATCAGGTCCTTGTAGCGGCCGGCGGTCTCGCCCCAGTCGTCGGACTCGCTGATCGCCTCCGCTTCGGCGATCAGCTCCTCCTTGCGCTGCTTGGCCGCCGCACGCTGCTTGTCGAGCTCGGCGAAGTGCGAGCCGCGGCGGCGGTTGAACGCCTCGCGGGCCTTCGAGAACCGCTTCCACAGCTCGTCGTCGGTCTTGCGGTCGACGCCCTTGACCGTCTTCCACTCGTCGAGGATCGTGCGCAGCCGGTCGCCCGCCGCCTTCCACTGCGTGGACTCGGCGGCGATCTTCTCGGCCTCTTCGGCCAGCTCCTGCTTCCGGGCGACGGCGGCCGCGCGGGCCTCCTCCCGCTCGGCCTTCGCGCTGGCCAGCGCCTTCTCGGCGTGCGCGATGACGTACTCCAGCCGCGCGGCGAGCGCCGCGAGGTCGCCGACCAGCGCGGCCTCGGCCAGCCCGTCCCGGATCTGGGTCGCGCTCGACAGCGCGTGCTTCGGGTCGCCCGCGCCGGAGACCAGCCGGGTTTCCAGCAGCTCGACCTCGGTGCGCACGTCGTCGAAGCGGCGGGCGTAGTGCACCAGACCCTCGTCGGGGCTGCCTGCCTGCCAGACGCCGACGGCACGTTCACCCTCGGCGGTGATGACGTAGACGGTGCCCTCGTCGTCGATCCGGCCCCAGGTCGACGGGGTGGGTTCGGCGGGCGGCACGGGCGGGGCGGCGTGCCCGGCGTGCAGCGCGTGCGGCACCGGGTGCGGGGCCGGGGTACCGGTGGAAGTGTTCTCCTGGGCCATCGCAGGCTCCTTATCGCCTGTACGCCCGCTCGCGCGGGCGCCCCGCCGTGGAGCGGGGCCGGGTAATGCGGTCGTCACGGGCCGTGCTCGGATGCTACGGCCCCACGCGGGCATTCAAGCAGCTCAGCGCGCACCGTGGTACTGGATGGGCCACTCGAAGCTCGTGATCCTACTTCCGGTGGACGCTCCGTGTCGGCCCGCCGGTATCGTCAGCCGTCGTGAACAGCCCAGTCGCGGTAGTCGGGCCGACGGCCACCGGCAAGACCGCGCTGGCCGTGGAGCTGGCCCTGAAGCTCGGCGGAGAGGTCGTCAACGCCGACGCGCTGCAGCTCTACCGGGGCATGGACATCGGCACCGCCAAGGCCACCGAGGCCGAACGCCGCGGCGTCCCGCACCACCTGCTCGACGTGCTGGACGTGACCGAGACGGCGTCCGTCGCGGCCTACCAGCGGCACGCGCGGGCCGAGATCGAGCGGCTCCTGGCCGGCGGCAAGGTCCCGGTCCTGGCCGGCGGGTCCGGCCTGTACGTCCAGGCGGTGCTCGACGACCTGCGGTTCCCGGGCACCGACCCGGCGGTGCGGGCCCGGCTGGACGCGGAGGCGGTCTCGCTGGGCACGGCCGCGTTGTACACCCGGTTGGGGGAACGCGACCCGGTGGCCGCCGCCAAGATCCTGCCGACCAACACCCGGCGGATCGTGCGTGCTCTCGAAGTCATCGAAATCACCGGCGAGCCGTTCTCGGCGAACCTGCCGAAGCCCGGCCCCGCCCGCTACGGCACGGTCGTGATCGGCGTCGACCGCGAGCTCGCGGACCTCGACGAGCGCGTCGACGAGCGCGTGCGGCGGATGTTCGCGGCCGGGCTCGTCGACGAAGTGCGCGAGCTGGAGAAGCGTGGCCTGCGCGACGGGAAGACGGCGTCGCAGGCCCTCGGGTACCAGCAGGTGCTCGCCGAACTGGACGGCGAAGGCGACTTCGAGGCGGCCGCCGCGGCGACGGCGCAGGCCACGCGGCGCTTCGTCCGGAAGCAACGCTCCTGGTTCCGGCGCGACCAGCGGATCCACTGGTTCGACGGCGCCGATCCCGGGCTGGCCGCGCGCGTCCTGGATACCCTGGGCCGGTAATCTTCACCCCATGGGCGGAATCGAGTTCCTCAAGGGGCACGGCACACAGAACGACTTCGTGCTGCTCCCCGATCCGGCCGGCCGCCTCGAGCTGACCGGGGCGAGGGTCACCGCGCTGTGCGACCGCCGCCGCGGCCTCGGGGCCGACGGCGTGCTGCGCGTCGTCCGCGCCGCCGCGCTCGACGAGCCGTCCGCGGGCGAGTGGTTCATGGACTACCGCAACGCCGACGGGTCGATCGCGGAGATGTGCGGCAACGGCGTGCGCGTCTTCGCGCGCTACCTGGTCGAAGCGGGCCTGGCGACCGAGGGCGAGTTCGTCGTCGGCACGCGCGCCGGCGACCGCCCGGTGGTCGTGCACCCGGACCGGTCGGTGACCGTGCGGATGGGACCGGCGACGATCACCGGCACCTCGGTGACGGTGGTGGCCGGCCGCCCGTTCTCCGGCGTGGCGGTGAACGTCGGCAACCCGCACCTGGTGTCGCTGCTCGACGACGACGTCGCGGACCTCGACCTGCGCGACCAGCCCGACTTCGACCACGACGTCTTCCCGCACGGGGTGAACCTCGAGTTCGTCAACCGCCTCGGCGAGGGCGCGCTGCGGATGCGCGTGCACGAGCGCGGGGTGGGCGAGACGCGGGCGTGCGGCACGGGCACGGTCGCCGCGGTGGCGGCGGCGTTCCACCTGGCGGGCACGGACACCGGAGCGTCCACTGTGGACATCCTGGGCGGCCGGGTCTCGGTGACGGTGTCCCGCGGCGCGTCGACGCTCTCGGGCCCGGCGGAGATCGTGGCCCGCGGTGAGATCGACGAAGCCTGGTGGGCCGCCGCCGGTTCCTGACGGCGGCGCTTTTCGCTCAGGGGCGGCCGGTGTCGAGCGCGTTCATGATCTTCCAGGTGCCCCAGCGGGAGTCGTGCTCCTGGCTGAGCAACGAGACGGCTGTCAGCACCGCCACGAGCGCGTTGGTCGGCGTGACCTGACCCGGCGCGGTGATGAAGTGGCTGGTCACGTGTCGGCTGAACGTGGTCGGCGCGGGTGCGCCGCTTTCCGGCCACCACGGCGTCATCGCGTGCAGCAGGGGCATCATGGTGGCCAGTTCGCGCAGGATGCCGAGCGAAGCGAGGAACGACAAGCCCGCGCTGTGGGCGCGTTCCGACAACGACTGGACGCGGCTCAGCGTCTTGGCCTGGCTGTGCCGGCCGCCGTAGACGATGGTGAACGCGGTGCGGAGCAGTTCGTCGATGAGGTTCGTGGCCGCCGCCTGAGCCGGCGACGGGAGATCGAGACGAAGCGCCCGGATCGCTTCCCGGGCGACCCGGACCGACGGTGACACCGCGGGGGCCCGGTCCAGCTCGTCCAGGCGGCTGTCGCAGTGGTCGAGGATCAGCTCGCGGCGGTCGTCCAGAACGGCGTGGACCGAGACCGCTTCATCGCCGTGGGCGGCCAGGAGCAGCTTGACGGTTTCCGGGTCGGGCACCCAGGCCAGGGGAACGCCTTGCGCCAACGAGAACCGGACGGCCGCGAAGTAGTCGACGTCCGCCTTGCCCTCGGAGACCCAGTTCGGCGGAGCGGCCCGCCGATGGAGCTCGTCGACCCTCTTGCCCGAGGCCCTGGCCGTTCTTTCGACCCAGGGCCAGAACCCGTCGATCGCGTGCCCGATGGAGTCCGCCAGCTGCCGCGTGCCCTCGGGGGCCGGCTCGGGCGAGCGTTCCGCCGGCGTGGCCGAGTCCGGCTGGAGCAAGGTCCGGAACGGTCGCAGCAGGTCAGCGGCGGCGACGGCGAACTCGTCCCCGGCCGCCGCGGGACGGGCCCCGCCCGGCGCATCCGTACTCATGGCGAGAGATTAACCGGCCGGCCCGGCGGAATTCCCGTTTCCGGGGCAGGAATTCCGGCCGGGCCCGCCGGGGGTCAGCCGCCGATCTTCGCTTCGACCCCGAAGTCGCCTTCGCGCGTCTCCACCGACGCGATCGCGCCCGCGGTGCGGATGTCCGGCTCGATGGCCGCGAACCGCGCCAGCAGCTCGGCCGGTCCGGTCACCGTGAGCCGCTCGACGGTGGTCCGCATCGACACCTTCGCGTCCGTCTTCGCCCGGCGGACCGCCGCGATCACCTGGCTCGCCAGGGCCAGCAGCTCCGGGTCACCCTCGGCGGCGACCGAAGGCCACGCGGCGCGGTGCACCGACCCCTCCTGCCACCACGACCAGACCTCCTCGGTCGCGAACGGCAGGAACGGCGCGAACAGCCGCAGCACCGCCGACAACGCCGTCACCAGTGCTGCCTGCGCCGACGCCGCGGCCTCGGGGCCCAGGTCGCCGTACGCGCGGCCCTTCACCAGCTCCACGTAGTCGTCGCAGAACGTCCAGAAGAACGTCTCCGTCACCTGCAGCGCCCGCGCGTAGTCCAAGGCCTCCAACGCCGTGGTCGCCTGCGAAACGACCGACGACAGCGCCGCCAGTAGCGCCCGGTCCAGCGGCTCGGTCGCCACCGTGTCCGGCGAAGGCACGCCCAGGCCGAGCACGAACCGGCTCGCGTTGAGCAGCTTCGTCGCCAGCCGCCGGCCGACCTTCATCTGCCCCTCGTCCACCGCGGTGTCCACACCCGGCCGCGCGCTCGCCGCCCAGTAGCGGACCGCGTCCGAGCCGAAGCGCTCCAGCAGGTCCACCGGCGTCGTCACGTTGCCCTTGGACTTCGACATCTTCTTGCGGTCGGGATCGAGCACCCAGCCCGCGATCGACGCCGCCCGCCACGGCAGCACGCCGTGCTCCAGCTCCGCGCGCACCGCCGTCGAGAACAGCCAGGTGCGGATGATCTCGTGCGCCTGCGGCCGCAAGTCCATCGGGAACACCCGCGCGAACAGGTCGTCGTCGAGGCTCCACCGGCCGGCGATCTGCGGCGTCAGCGACGACGTCGCCCAGGTGTCCATCACGTCGGGATCGGCCACGAACCCGCCCGGCACGCCGCGCTGTTCCTCGGTGAACCCCGGCGGGACGTCGCTGCTCGGGTCGACCGGCAACGTGTCCGGCAGCAGCCGCGCGTCGTAGTCCGGCTCGCCGTGTTCGTCGAGCCGGTACCACAACGGGATCGGCACGCCGAAGAACCGCTGACGGCTGATCAGCCAGTCCCCGGCCAGGTTTTCCACCCACGACGAGTACCGCACGCGCATGTGCTTCGGCACCCAGTTCAGCTCTTCGCCGCGAGCGAGCATCTTCTCCCGGAAGGCCGCGTCGTTCCCGCCGTTGCGCAGGTACCACTGCCGGCTGGCGACGATCTCCAGGGGCTTGTCGCCCTTTTCGTAGAACTTCACCGAGTGCGTGATCGGCCGTGGTTCGCCTTGCAGGGCACCGGCTTCACGCAGCAGGCGCACCATGATCTCGCGTCCCGTGTGGACGGTCTTGCCCACCAGCGGCGCGTAGGCCTCGGCAGGCACCCCGGACGGCGCGTCGGGCAGGAACCGGCCGTCGCGGCCCAGCACCACCCGCGTCGCCAGCCGCAGCTCGCGCCACCACGTGACGTCGGTGGTGTCGCCGAACGTGCACACCATCGCGATCCCGTGGCCCTTCTCCGGATCCGCGAGGTGGTGCGCCACCACGGGCACCTCGACGCCGAACACCGGCGTCCGCACGGACTTCCCGAAGAGCGGCTTGAACCGCTCGTCGGCCGGGTGCGCCACCAGCGCGACGCAGGCGGGCAGCAGCTCCGGCCGGGTCGTCGCGATCACGACGTCCGCGCCGTCCGGCCCGGTGAACGCGAGGTCGTGGAAGGCACCCGGGCGTTCGCGGTCCTCCAGCTCGGCCTGCGCGACGGCGGTCCGGAACGTCACGTCCCAGAGCGTCGGCGCTTCGGCTTGGTACGCCTCGCCGCGCTCGAGGTTGCGCAGGAACGCGCGCTGCGAGATCAGCCGTGAGTCACGCCCGATCGTCTGGTACGTCGTCGTCCAGTCGACCGACAATCCGAGCCGCCGCCACTGCTGCTCGAAGACCTGTTCGTCGGTCACGGTCAGGGACTCGCACAGCTCGACGAAGTTCCGGCGCGACACCGCGACGACGTCCTTGCCCGGCTTCTCCGGCGGCCGGAACTCCGGGTCGTACGGCAGCGACGGCTCGCAGCGGACGCCGAAGTGGTTCTGCACCCGGCGTTCCGTCGGCAGGCCGTTGTCGTCCCAGCCCATCGGGTAGAAGACCTCGAGCCCGCGCATCCGCTTGAACCGCGCGAGCACGTCGGTGTGGGTGTAGGAGAACACGTGCCCGATGTGCAGCGACCCGCTGACCGTCAGCGGGGGAGTGTCGATCGAGTAGATCTCTTCGCGGGTCTTCGTGCGGTCGAAACGGTAGGTGCCGCCTGCTTCCCATACGGGTACCCACGTGGCCTCCAGACCGTCGACACCGACCTTGTCCGGGACTCGTGGGCGTTCGTATGGGGTAGTCATGAAGCAACTCTAGGCGGCCGCGGAACCGCTTTTCGCTTCGGTCGGCAGGTCGCGCATGTGCCGCAGGGGCGAGCACACCACCCACAGCACCGCGGCCACTTCACCGGCGACCGCCACCCACATCGCGCCGCGCAGCCCGAGTCCTTCGCCGAGCGCGCCACCGAGCAGACCGCCGAGCGGGATGGTGCCCCAGACGACGAACCGCACGCTGGCGTTCATCCGGCCGAGCAGCCGGTCCGGGCAGATCGCCTGGCGGTAGGAGACCGCGGCGACGTTGTAGACGATCATCCCGAACCAGCCGAGGACCGCGCCGAACCCGGCCAGCCCGAGCCGCCAGTCCGGCGCGGCGAGCGGGATCAGCAGGTGGCCGGGCATGGCGACCAGCGGGACCAGCCAGATCGCGCGGGACTGGCCGACCCGCCGGGTGATCGCGCCGGAGCAGACCGCGCCGAGGATGCCGCCGGCCCCGCCGACCGCCATGAGCACGCCCACCGCGGCCGGGGGCAGCCCGACGGTCCGCGTCAGGAACAGCACGTACACGGCGGTGAAGGCGCCGCCGAAGAAGTTCGCCGTCCCCGTCGTGCCCACGATCGCCCGCAACGGCTTGTCGGAGAAGACGAACCGCAGCCCCTCGGTGATCTGCGGGAGCAGCCGGGCGTGGCCCCCGCGGTCCGGCGCGGGTTCCTGCGCGCGGATCCGCAGCAGGCACAGCGCCGACGTCAGGAAGCCGAGACCGGTGACCAGCACGGTGTTCGCCGCGGTCACCACCTGGACCAGCACGCCGGCCGCGCTCGGCCCGGCGATCTGCGCGGTCGACTGGACGGCCTGCAGCTTGGCGTTGCCCTCCAGGAGGTGCTCCCGGCCGACGAGCGAGGGCAGGTACGACTGGTAGGCGATGTCGAAGAACACCGTCGCGATGCCCACGAACAGCACGACGACCAGCAGCTGCGCGAGGGAGAGCACCCCCGCCCACCAGGCGATCGGCACGCTCAGCAGCAGCGCCGCCCGCGTGAAGTCGGCGGTGAGCATGACCTGGCGGCGGCGCATCCGGTCGACCCAGACGCCGGCGGGCAGCCCGATCAGCAGGAACGCGAGCGTTTCGGCCGCGGTCAGCAGTCCCATTTCGAACGGCGTCGCGGCCAGTGTCACGGCCGCGAGCAGCGGGATGGCGGTGTTGCCGACGAACACGCCGAACTGGCTGGCCGTGTCGCCGGCGAACAGCCTTCTGAAGTCGGCGTGGCGGAAGAGTGACCCCCTGTGCATGCCCGCGAGTCTGGCGCAAGTGATTGGAAAGCGTCAATCGCTGTTCGCTCTAGGCTGTCGCCGTGCTCCCTGCGAAACGACGCGCCGCGACCGAAGCCGAGGCCGCCGCGCTGGCCTCCGGAATACGGCTGCGCATCATCCGGTTGACCTTTTCGGAGGCGCTCACGAACAAGGAGCTCGCCGACCGGCTGGGCCGGGACCCGGCGACCACCCTGCACCACGTGCGCAAGCTGGTCGACGCCGGCTTCCTCGCCGCGCAGCCGCCGCGCCGCGGAGCCCGGGGCGCCAAGGAAATTCCGTATCTTTCGACGGGGCTTTCGTGGACACTCGACGCATGCGGTGACAAGGGCTTGGAACAGGCGATGCTCGAGGCGTATCTGGCCGAGATCGCCGAGACCGGTTTCGACGGCGTGCACCAGACACGCCTGGTCGTCCAGGTGGCCCCCGAGGAGCGGGCGGAGCTGGAAACCCGGCTGAACGCCCTGCTCGAGGAGTTCCGCGCGCGCCCCCGCCGTCCCGGCGCGGAACGCACCGCGATCTACCTCGCCACCTATCCCAGCAGCTAATGAGTTCGGTTCCCGCGGCGAATCGTGGGAACATGGAGGCACGATGACAGAACTGACACACACCGAAGACCACGACGACGACCTGTACGACCCGTCGACCGGCGAGATGGAGCTCGAGGACCGGGCGTCCCTGCGCCGCGTGGCGGGGTTGTCCACCGAGCTGGCCGACGTCACCGAGGTCGAATACCGGCAACTGCGGCTCGAACGCGTCGTGCTGGTCGGCGTGTGGACCGAGGGCACGGCCCTGCAGTCCGAGGCGTCGCTGGCCGAGCTGGCGCGCCTGGCCGAGACGGCGGGCTCGGAGGTCCTCGAAGGCCTCATCCAGCGGCGGACCAAGCCGGACCCGGCCACCTACATCGGCTCGGGCAAGGTGCGGGAGCTGCGCGACATCGTCGGCTCCACCGGCGCCGACACCGTGATCTGCGACGGCGAGCTCTCGCCGGGCCAGCTGCGGCAGCTCGAGGAGAAGGTCAAGGTCAAGGTCATCGACCGGACCGCCCTGATCCTCGACATCTTCGCCCAGCACGCCCGGTCGAAGGAGGGCAAGGCGCAGGTCGAGCTGGCCCAGCTGCAGTACCTGATCCCGCGGCTGCGCGGGTGGGGTACGTCGCTGTCCCGGCAGGCCGGTGGCCGCGCGGGTGGCGCGAACGGCGGCGTCGGCCTGCGTGGTCCGGGTGAGACCAAGCTCGAGACCGACCGGCGGCGGATCAACAAGCGCGTGGCCAAGCTGCGCCGGGAGATCGCCGCCATGGACACCATCCGCGAGACCAAGCGCGGGCGGCGGCTGGCCAACGAGGTGCCCAGCGTGGCGATCGTCGGCTACACCAACGCCGGCAAGTCGAGCCTGCTCAACGCGCTGACCGGGGCCGGGGTGCTGGTGGAGGACGCGCTGTTCGCCACCCTCGACCCGACCACGCGGCGCGCGCAGACCGCGGACGGGCGCGGCTACACGCTGACCGACACCGTCGGGTTCGTGCGGCACCTGCCGCACCAGCTGGTGGACGCCTTCCGCTCGACGCTGGAGGAAGCCGCCGACGCGGACCTGCTGCTGCACGTGGTGGACGGGTCCGACCCGGCACCGGAGGAGCAGGTCAGTGCCGTGCACGAAGTGCTCGGCGAGATCACGCGCAAGCGCAAGGAGCCGCTCCCGCCGGAGCTGCTGGTGATCAACAAGACGGACGCGTCCGACGAGGTCACCCTCGCCCGGCTGCGGCACGCGCTGGCCGGCTCGGTGCCGGTTTCGGCGCGGACCGGAGCGGGCATCGCCGAGCTCGTCGAGGTGATCGCCGACCGCCTGCCGCGGCCTGAGGTCACGGTCGACGTCCTCGTGCCCTACTCGCGCGGCGAGCTGGTCGCGCGGGCGCACGCGGACGGCGAAGTCCTCGAAGAGGAGCACGTCGAGGAGGGCACGCGCCTGCTGGTGCGGGTCCGCCCCGACCTCGCGGCGGCTTTGCGCGAGTACGAGACCAACTCGACCAGGGCCTGACACGTCTCCGTAGTGTGCGGGGCAAGGGAACCGCACACTACGGAGGTGGCTGGGTGCGCTGGGTGGTCGCTTTCGCGGCGGTGGTTCTGGCGGTGCTGACCGGGCCAGTGCCCGCCTCGGCGGCTCCGGCGGTCGAGACGCTGTGCACGATCAAGGACTCGCGGATCGGCGAGCTGTCCGGCCTGGTGTCCGATGGCGAGCACCTCTACGCGATGAACGACGGCGGCACCAAGATCCAGGTTTTCGTGCTGGGCCGGGACTGCAAGGTGCAAAAGGTCATCACCGACCGCACGGACCCGTTCGACCCCGAGGACCTGGCCCGCACGGCCGACGGGACGCTCTGGCTGTCCGACACCGGCGACAACAACAAGGGCCGGCTGACGGTGGCGCTGGAGGAGCTCAGTCCCCAGGGCAAGGTCACGATGCACCGGCTCACCTATCCCGACGGCCAGCACGACACCGAAGCGCTGATCATGGACAAGTCGGGCACGCCGTACCTGATCACCAAGGACGTCCTCGGCGAGGCGAAGGTCTACCGGCCCGCCGGGCCGTTGGCGAGTCCGGGGCCGACCAACCTGGAGAAGGTCGGCTCGCTGAAGATCGACGCCACGGACACCCAGGGTGGCCCGGTCGGCTCGATCGGCTCGGTGCTGGTGACGGGCGGCGCGTCGATGGCCGATGGCAGCGTCGTCGCACTGCGCACCTACACCGACGCGTACCTCTACGCCGTACCGGACGGCGATGTCCTGGCCGCGTTGCAGCGCACCCCGGTCCGGATCCCGCTGCCGGGGGAGAAGCAGGGCGAGGCGATCGCGTTCGACCCCGACGGGACGCTGGTGTCCGGCAGCGAAGGCGTGGGCCAGCCGCTGCGCGTGGTGCGGGGCGCGGCCTCGCTGGCCGCGCAGTCGGCGTCGGCTTCGCCGGACGGGAAAGCCTCGACCAGCGCGAGCGGATCGTCCGGCTCGGCGGACGGGGCCGGGCTCCCCGTCCTGCCCGCCGCCGGGATCACGCTCGCGGTGGTCGGCCTCGGCTGGTTCGGCTTCCGCAGACTGCGGAAGCGAAGCCACCGCTGATCTCGGCTCCCCACGGCCGAAGATCATCCGATCCGGTGACCTCAAACTCCAACACCCAACCTCAGCCGTGCGAAACCTGGGCGCTGACGCCAAGGTGACCGAGGTGGGGGTCCGGGGGCTTGCCCCCGGGCGGGGTCTGGGGGTTGCACCCCCAGAAGACACTTGTAGCGAGTGGCCGTGGTCCGCGCTTTCCGCGGACACACTTCACCCCAACCCGCTCGCTACAATCGTCGAAGCACCGCCACGACCTTGCCGAGCACCGTGGCGTCGTCGCCGGGGATCGGCTCGTACGCCTCGTTGTGCGGCATCAGCCAGATGTGGCCGCCCTTGCGCTTGAAGGTCTTGACCGTGGCCTCGCCGTCGATCATCGCCGCGACGATCTCGCCGTTGTCGGCGTCCGGCTGCTGCCGGACCACGACCCAGTCGCCGTCGGTGATGGCCGCGTCGACCATCGAGTCGCCGGTGACCTTCAGCAGGAACAGCTCGCCCTCGCCGACGATCTCCCGCGGCAGCGGGAAGACGTCCTCGATGGCCTGCTCGGCCAGCACCGGGCCACCGGCGGCGATCCGGCCGACCAGCGGCACGTACGCCGCCTTCGGCATGACCGGCTGCTGGTCCATCTCGATGCCCATGGGGTTGTCGTCGGTCGCCGAGAGCACGCCGACCGCGCGCGGGCGGTTCGCGTCCCGGCGCAGATAGCCCTTGCGCTGCAGGGCGCGCAGCTGGTGCGAGACCGACGACGTCGACGTCAGCCCGACCGCTTCGCCGATCTCCCGGACGCTGGGCGGGTAGCCGAACCGGCTGACCCAGGAGCGGATCACGTCCAGCACCTGCTGCTGGCGGACGGTGAGCGTCTCGTCCACGTCGTACACCTCGGGCATCGGGTGCACCTTGCCGGTGTCCCCGGGGGACCCGCTGGTCCTGCCCGCCTTGTTCTCCTTCGCCACTGCGTCGCCTCCCAGACGTTCGCTGCACGTATCCGCGCGCCGGCCGCCGCCCGCGGGTGCGGGCAGGCTCGCCGGCGGCATCTGCCCGGCAGATGCCCTGGTCACCGACGTTAGCCCCCGGGCACGACGATTTCAAACATCTGTTCGATCGACACGCCGTGTCCGCTCGATTTTGTCGGTGGTAGGTGGTAGACCTTCGCACGAGCGTTCGATAGAACGCCTGTTCGACCTTGATCCACGGGCCGCTCCCGGTCCGGGAATCGGGCGGACACCAGGGTTTCGAGGAGGTTCGGATGTCCATTCTGGCCGAACGCGGGCAGGTCCGCCCGGCGACCCCGGTCCCGGCGCAACCCCGTCCCGTGCGCGTGCTGCGCGGTCGCCGCGGCGAAGTGCACCGCCCGCCGACGCGCGCGCGGTTCGTGGCGGGCCGCCGGCCGGCCGGCGCGCCGTGCGCGGCGCCCCGGCGGGTGCCGGTGCGGTGGCCGTGGCTCGCCGCGCTCGCCGTCGCGAGCTGCCTGGTGATCACCGGATTGGGTCTTCTTTCCGGCGGTGTTCCGGGCGCGCCGGTGCCCGAGCGGACCGCGACGGTGTCCGTCGAGCAGGGCGACACGCTCGCTTCGCTGGCTGCGCGATTCGCGCCGGACAGCGACCCTGGCGCGGTTGTCACCCGGATCAAGGAGCTGAATCGCCTGGACCAGGCCGTCCTGGTGCCCGGGCTGTCGCTCGCGGTCCCGGTCGCCGACCCCGCCGCCGTGCCCGCTCCCTGACCCGTCGCGGACCGTCGGGGCAACCTTCTTCCGCGATGCGCGTCGGCTTGCGTGCGAACTCCCCGGGTTCTACGCTCGCCCGCTATATGTAGTAGTTACACCGCTGTAGTTGGTCCACAGGTTGGGGTAGACTGGGCAGCAGTTGTCCACAGCTGGCCGGCGTTTACCCACCGGATGTCCACAAGTCGATCACCAGGTGCAGGGGTACCGGGTGCTCGAAGCCCCGGCCACGCGTGGTGGCCGCGGGGACGTCGACCGGGGCGGCCGGCGCGGAGGGGAAGGTGATCGGCGGATGAGGTGCCCGTTCTGCCGGCATGCGGACTCTCGGGTCGTCGACTCCCGAGAGGTGGATGAAGGCCAGGCGATCCGCAGGCGGCGCTCGTGCGCGTCGTGCGGACGGCGGTTCACGACTTCGGAGACGATGGTGCTCGCCGTCGTCAAGCGGTCCGGGGTCACCGAACAGTTCAGCCGGGACAAGGTGGTGAGCGGCGTCCGCCGCGCCTGCCAGGGCAGGCCGGTCGACGACGACGCGCTGCAGCAGCTCGCGCAGCGCGTGGAGGAGTCGATCCGCTCCGCCGGGCTGGCGGAGATCCCGAGTCACGAAGTCGGCCTGGCGATCCTGGGCCCGCTGCGTGAGCTCGACGGGGTCGCCTACCTCCGGTTCGCCAGTGTCTACCGCTCCTTCTCGTCGGTCGAAGACTTCGAGAAGGAGATCGCCGACCTCCGTGAGGCCATGGCGGGTTCTGCTGCCCCCCAGGAGAGCGATCAGCGCGAAGACGGCGATTGAGCCGTCCCGCTGCGGGAGTGAGGGTTCGACCGATGACCGAAACCGTGGGTACGGGGGCCGGCGCGGCCACCGGCAAGAAGAGCAAGACAGCCGGCGGGCTCAGCGTGAAGCGCGTCTTCACGACCGAAGGCGAGCACCCGTACGACCAGGTGACCTGGGAGCAGCGGGACGTCGTGATGACGAACTGGCGCGACGGCTCGGTCAACTTCGAGCAGCGCGGCGTGGAGTTCCCGGACTTCTGGTCGGTCAACGCGACCAACATCGTCACGAGCAAGTACTTCCGCGGCGCCGTCGGCAGCCCGCAGCGCGAGCGCAGCCTCAAGCAGCTGATCGACCGCGTCGTGAAGACGTACGTCGGCGCCGCGCGCGACCACGGCTACTTCGCGACGCCGCAGGACCTGGAGATCTTCGAGCACGAGCTCACGTGGATGCTGCTGCACCAGGTCTTCAGCTTCAACTCCCCGGTCTGGTTCAACGTCGGCACGCCGTCGAAGCAACAGGTCAGTGCCTGCCAGCCGTACGACGCCCTGGTGAGCACGCCCGGGGGAGCCGTGCCGATCGGCCGCTTCGTCGAGCTGAACGCCGTGGGAGCCAAGGTTTACGACGCTCACGGAGTGACCAAGGTCGTCGCCACCAAGGCGAACGGTGTCAAGGAAGTCCTGCGCGTCACCACGAAGTCGGGCCACGTCCTCGACGTCACAGCCGACCACCTCGTATGGCGTGCGGCTTCGAACGGCGGCAAGTTCGTGCCGGCCGGAGAGCTCCGCGTGGGCGACACGCTCGAATGGCACCGCCGCGCCGCTTTCGGTGAGGAGGAGATCCGGGAGACCGACGTGGCCGAAGCCGCCCTCGCGGGCTGGCTGCAGTCCGACGGCTTCGTGGGCCAGTACTCCGGAACGAACCGCTCGCTCGCCATCGAAGCGATGACTGTGAACGATGCCGAGCTGGCGTGGGTGCGCAACGCGCTCGACCGGGTCTTCCCGGACGTCCACCGCCACGAACGTGCCGTCGAGACGAAAGACGAGACCCTCGACTGCCGTCGCACCCGCCTTTACGGCAACGTTCTCGGGAACTTCGTCGACGCGTGGGGCCTGCGCGCTCGCGGGACCGACATGGCGGTGCCGGAGCACCTGCACACGGCTCCGCTCCCGGTCGTCGCCGCCTACCTGCGGAGCATCTTCCAGGCCGAGGGTTACGTCTCCGCGCGCGAGGGGTCCACCTTGGTCGCGTTGGACATGATCAGCGAGGAGCTGGTCCGCGGCGTTCAGCACCTGCTGGCCCGGTTCGGCATCTTCGCCCGGGTGGGTCGCAAGAAGGAGAGCCGGCCGGACCGGCACGACCTGTGGGGCATCCGGATCCAGAACCCCGGCGACCGGCGGATCTTCGCGGACGAGATCGGGTTCATCGACCCCGTGAAAACCGCGAAACTCGAGGCATCCTTCGAGCAGCCCGGTCTGCCCGCCCGCGAGACGAAGCGACTGGAGATCGCCGCCATCGAAAGCCGTGGCGAGATGCCGGTCTACGACATCCAGACCGAATCGGGCGAGTACCTCTCCGGGAACCTCCGCGTCCACAACTGCTTCATCCTCGCCGTCGACGACACGATGGAGTCGATCCTCAACTGGTACCGCGAAGAGGGCCTGATCTTCAAGGGCGGCTCCGGCGCCGGTCTGAACCTCTCCCGCATCCGCTCCTCCAAGGAACTGCTCACCTCCGGCGGCACCGCGTCCGGGCCGGTCTCGTTCATGCGCGGCGCCGACGCGTCGGCGGGCACCATCAAGTCCGGCGGCGCGACGCGGCGCGCGGCGAAGATGGTCGTGCTCGACGTCGACCACCCGGACGTCGAGGAGTTCATCCAGACCAAGGCGCGCGAAGAGGAGAAGATCAAGGTCCTCCGGGACGCCGGGTTCGACATGGACCTCTCCGGCGCGGACATCTCCTCGGTGCAGTACCAGAACGCGAACAACTCGGTCCGCGTGTCCGACGAGTTCATGCAGGCGGTGGAGAACGGCACCGACTTCGGCCTGCGTGCCCGGCTCACCGGCGAGGTGATCGAGCGGACCGACGCGAAGAAGCTCTTCCGCACCATGGCGCAGGCCGCGTGGGAGTGCGCCGACCCCGGCATCCAGTACGACGGCACGATCAACGACTGGCACACCTGCCCGGAGTCCGGCCGGATCACCGCGTCCAACCCGTGCAGCGAGTACATGCACCTCGACAACTCGAGCTGCAACCTGGCTTCGCTGAACCTACTGAAGTTCGTCACGCCCGAAGGCACGTTCGACGCGCCGCTGTTCGCCCGCGCCGTCGAATTCGTCATCACGGCGATGGACATTTCCATCTGCTTCGCGGACTTCCCGACCGAGCCGATCGCCGACACCACGCGGAAGTTCCGCCAGCTCGGCATCGGCTACGCCAACCTCGGCGCGCTGCTGATGGCGCTGGGCCACGCGTACGACTCCGACGGCGGCCGAGCCCTCGCCGCGGCGATCACGTCGCTGATGACGGGCGTGTCGTACCGGCGCTCGGCCGAGCTGGCCAAGGCGGTCGGCGCGTACGAGGGCTACGCCCGCAACGCCGAAGCGCACCAGCGAGTGATGCGCAAGCACGCGGCGGCGAACGAGCTGGTCCGCACGTACCACGCCAACGACGCCGCGGTCCGCGCGCTGGCGACGGAGGAGTGGACGCGCGGCATCGAGATCGGCGCGAAGCACGGCTGGCGCAACGCGCAGGCCAGTGTCTTGGCTCCGACCGGCACCATCGGGTTCATGATGGACTGCGACACGACCGGGATCGAGCCGGACTTCTCGCTGGTCAAGTTCAAGAAGCTGGTCGGCGGCGGCTCGATGCAGATCGTCAACCAGACGGTGCCGCGCGCGCTGACCGCGCTCGGCTACCAGGACGAGCAGGTCGAGGCGATCGTCGAGTACGTGGCGCAGCACGGCCACGTCGTCGACGCGCCCGGGCTGCGGCCGGAGCACTACGAGGTGTTCGACTGCGCGGTCGGCGAGCGCTCGATCGCGCCGATGGGCCACGTCCGGATGATGGCCGCGGTGCAGCCGTTCCTCTCCGGCGCGATCTCCAAGACGGTCAACATGCCGGAGTCGGCGACGGTCGAGGACGTCGAGGAGATCTACTTCCAGGGCTGGAAGCTCGGCCTCAAGGCCCTCGCGATCTACCGCGACAACTGCAAGGTCGGCCAGCCGCTCTCGACGGCGAAGAAGGAGACGGCGGCCGCCGAACCCGAAAAGGTCGTCGAGTACCGCCCGGTCCGCAAGCGCCTGCCGAAGAAGCGCCCGAGCCAGACGGTGTCGTTCACCGTCGGCGGCGCGGAGGGCTACCTGACCGCGGGCTCGTACCCTGACGACGGCCTCGGCGAGATCTTCGTCAAGCTCGGCAAGCAGGGCTCGACGCTGGCCGGCGTGATGGACGCGTTCTCGATGTCGATCTCGGTCGGCCTGCAGCACGGCATCCCGCTCGAGTTCTACGTCTCGAAGTTCTCCAACCTGCGCTTCGAGCCGGCGGGCATGACCGACGACCCGGACATCCGCATCGCGACGAGCGTGATGGACTACCTGTTCCGCCGGCTGGCGCTGGACTACCTGCCCTACGACAAGCGTTCGCAGCTGGGCATCCTGTCCGCGGACGAGCGGTCGGCGGAGGTCGAGGCGACCTACGGCAACCCGGGCGTCGACCTCGAAGCCCTGCGGTCCACAGTGGATTCCTCGCCGGAGCCGCACGCGGAGGAAACCGGGCACCCGCACCGCGAAGCCCAGACGACGACGGAGCTGATGGAGCTCCGCCTCGGCAAGGCGGCGGACGCCCCGCTCTGCATGACGTGCGGAACGAAGATGCGCCCGGCCGGCTCGTGCTACGCCTGCGAAGGGTGCGGCGCGACTTCGGGCTGCAGCTGACGGGTCTTCGGCTGAACCGGGCGGTCGCGCCCGGTTCAGCTTCCCGGACCCGTGTAACGCTGGTTCCCGGGGCAGCGATCTCACCCCGATCGGTACGGCGATGGGGTGGGCATGACAGATCTGACGCGGGAATCGACGGCCCGCAGGCGGCTCCCACCGGGGTGCCGGCTGCGGCTCGTGCAGCACATCCCGTTCCTGACGGGCCTCGACGTGATACCGGCCCGTGCCGAGAGCGCCGAGCCGGGCCTGGACCTCCAGATGTACACGCCGGTCCTCGAAGGCGAGCTGCGACGCTACCTGCCGCACCGGGTGGCGACCATCGATGTCGAAGCCGAGGGTGAAGAGCCGCGGTTCCGGCTGCGGTCGGCGAAGTGCCGGCTGTGGGACTCCGGTGCCGGGGTGCTGGAGATCGGCTACGAAGTCGACGTCACCGGCATGACCTGCCAGGAACTGCGCCACGCCATCGACCGGCTGCACGAACTCGCTCCCGGGCGGTGGAACGAAACGGCCGCGCGGTGTGCCGATCGCTTCGTGGCGAACCTGGGGGGTGGCAAGACTGCTTTCTTCCGGGGGTTCCGGGTGGCGGAGCCCCCGGCCCGGGGCGAAGCCCCGGATGTCACCGAGACCGGCACGGTGTGGGTGCACGACACGCTGATCTTCAGCGGGCTCGCCGCCGGTCTCGCGGAAGAGATCGCCGACTACTACACGGACGGCGGCGCGCGCCACGAACTCACGATGGAGCGACGCCGCTGGCCGCTCCGGCTCGGTTTGACGGCGTGCCTGGTGACCGACGACGTCGACTGCCGGAAGGCCGCGGTCCGCGTGATCGAGGCCCACCAGGCGTTGTGGGCCACGGCGATCGAATACGACCGGCAGCTGTTCCGGGTGCTCGCCAAGGAGGCCGCGGGCAAAGGGATACGCCGTCTCGAAGACGAACTCGACGAACTGCTCCGGGTGCAGCGGAAGATCAGCGACCTCGCGTCGAAGGTCTCGGCCACTCCGGTGCACCTGTCTCGGCTGGATCAGCAGCTGTGGGTCGCCGTGCACGAGTCGTGGCGCCTGCAGGACCAGATCGACGGGCTGACCGGGCGGCTCGGCGCCCTCCGGAGCTCCTACTCGGAACTCGCGAACCGCATCGGGACGCAGCGCAGCCGCCGGCTGTCCTACTTCCTGGTGATGTTCACGCTCCTGAGCGCGGTCTCGACCGCGGCGAGCCTGCGCGTGTTCGTCCAGCAGGACCTCCAGCCGGCGAACGCGGACAGCGTGCGGTGGCTGCTGATCTTCATCGGCATCGCAGCCGTGCTCGCGGTGGTTCTCGTGGTGTTCGTGGCGCGCGGGTACGGCCGGCGGCGCTGATCCTCACCGGATCTCCACACGAGCGGCGCACGGCGTCCACAGCCACCCGGCATCATCGACACGATGGACTACGCACACTGGCTCCAGGACTTCGAAGCCGAAACGGAACGCAGGCGGCAGCACGAGGATCCGCCGTGGGCGCGGGGCGCGCGGCTGCACCCCGACGTCGCGCGGAGCGTGCAGCGGTTCCAGGTCGGCGAAGCCGGCGACGGCGCCAACCTCATCGCGAAAGCCGCCGGCGACGGCGGTTACCTCGCGACCGTCGAGCTCTTCGTCGCCGAGGAGCAGAACCACGCCCGGATGCTCGCCGAGCTCCTCGGGGCCGCCGGTGTCCCCACCATCCAAACCCACTGGTCGGACACCGTGTTCGTGCGGCTGCGGCGGGCGCTCGGGCTGCGGCTGGAACTGATGGTGCTGCTCATCGCCGAGGTCGTCGCGCTGCGGTACTACCGCGCCCTGCGCGACGGCACCGGCGACCCGCTCGTCACGCAGGTCGCCGCCCGGATCCTCGCCGACGAGGAGCGGCACGTGCCGTTCCACTGCCACCGGCTCCGGGCGGCCTTCGACCGCTTTCCCCGGGGACTGCGCGCCGCGGTGTTCGGTGCCTGGCGGGTGCTGCTGCTCGGCGTTACGATCACCGTCGCCGCGGACCACGGGCGAGCGTTGCGCGAACTCGGCGTCGGACGGCTGGTGTTCGTCGCGGACGTGCTCACCGCGTTCGAAGCGGCGCTCGCGACGATCCGCGGCGAGGAGCCGAAACCGGCGCCGAGGCACGTCCCGCGGCGCGCCCGGCCGAGAGGGCTTGTCTAGGGCGTGAGCTGCTCCCACAGGAACTCGAACACCAGCGCCCATTTGAACGCCAGCTGCTCGTTGTCCGCCGCGGCGCCGTGGCCGCCTTCGATGTTCTCGTGGTAGCGGACGTCGTGGCCCTGCTCGCGCATCCGGGCCACCATCTTGCGGGCGTGGGCGGGGTGCACGCGGTCGTCGCGCGTCGACGTCACGAACAGCGACGGCGGATACGTGCGTCCACTGTGGACGTTCTGGTACGGCGAATACGCGCCGATGTACGACCACTCCGCGGCGTCGTCCGGGTCGCCGTACTCCGCCATCCACGACGCGCCGGCCAGCAGCTGGTGGTAGCGGCGCATGTCCAGCAGCGGTACCTGGCTGACGATCGCGCCGAACCGGTCCGGGTAGCGCGTCAGCATGACACCCATCAGCAGGCCGCCGTTGCTGCCGCCCTGGATCCCCAGCTTCGCCGGCGTCGTGATGCCCCGCGAAACCAGGTCCGCGGCCACCGCCGCGAAGTCCTCGTACACGCGGTGGCGGTGCGCCTTGATCGCCTGGGTGTGCCAGCCGGGCCCGTACTCGCCGCCGCCGCGGATGTTCGCGACGACGTACGTGCCGCCGCGCGCGAGCCAGCCGCGGCCGATCATCCCGCTGTAGGACGGCGTCAGCGAAACCTCGAAGCCGCCGTAGCCGGTCAGCAGGGTCGGGCCGCCCTCGGCGCCGGAGGGCCGGACGACGAAGTACGGGATCTTCGTGCCGTCCTCCGACGTCGCGAAGTACTGCGCGACGCTCATGCCCGAAGCGTCGAAGAACGCCGGAGCCTGCTTCAGCACTTCGACCTCTTCGCCGACGTGGCCGTAGCTGAGGGTCGACGGCTGGAGGAAGCCGCTGGAGTCGATCAGGTACTCGTCGCTGACGTCGGGATCGGTGTCGAAGATGTCCGCGCTGCCGAACTCGGGGCCGCCCGCCAGGGGCTCGTCGGTCCAGCCGTCCGGGCCGGGGGTCAGGGTGCGCAGCTCGCTGCGGACGTCGCGCAGCGTGCCGAGGAGCAGGTGGTTGCGCGTCCAGGCCCAGTACTCGAGCGAGGTGTGCGCGTCGGGCGTGAACAGCGTGGTGAAGGACCGGTCGCCGGCCATGAAGGCGTCGAAGAGGATGGCGATGAGCGAGCCCGCCGGGTGTTCCGTGCCGCCGACGGTCCACGCCGTCCGCGGCCGCACCAGCAGCCATTCGCGGCGCACGGACGCGCTCGCGTCGTCCGGTACGTCGATCTTGACCAGCCCGCCGGGCGTCCGCAGGTGCAGCTCCGAGCGGTAGAAGTCGATCGCGCGGCTGACGAAGTCGCGTTCGAAGCCCTCGGTCGGGTCGTGCGACGCGCCGATCGAGACGTCGTCGGGCTTGCCCTCGAAGACCGTTACGGCTTCGGTGAGCGGCGTGCCGCGGCGCCACTCCTTGGCCAGCCTCGGGTAGCCCGAGCTGGTCAGCGAGCCCGGGCCGAAGTCGGTGCCGAGGTAGACGCGGTCTTCGTCGATCCAGCCGATCCGCGTCTTCGCCTCCGGCACCGTGAACCCGTCTTCGACGAACTCGTGCGCGTCGAGGTCGAACTCGCGGACCACCGTGGCGTCCGCGCCGCCGCGGGACAGCTCGACCAGGCCGCGCCGGTAGCCCGGCCGCAGCACGGTGGCGCCCTGCCAGACCCAGTTCTCGCCCTCGGCCTCGGCCAGCGCGTCGACGTCGAGCAGCAGCTCCCACTCGGGTTCGGCCTGCCGGTAGGACTCCAGCGTCGTCCGCCGCCACAGGCCGCGCGGGTGGCTCGCGTCCTGCCAGAAGTTGTAGAGGAACTCGCCGCGGCGGCGCACGTACGGGATCCGGTCGTCGGCGTCGAGCACCTCGCGCAGCTCGTCACGCAGCTCGGCGAACCGCGCGCCGGTGGTCAGCTCGGCCAGCGTCTCGTCGTTGCGGGCGCGCACCCAGCCGAGCGCGTCTTCGCCGGTCACTTCTTCGAGCCACAGATAGGGGTCCTCGACGCTACTCATGACAGACAGTCTCGCCTGGTCGAGGGCCCGGTGGCCACCCGGTGGCGTTTTCGTTTCGTGATCCCTGCCTCCTGGGGTGTCCGTATGCTGGTGCCACAGCAGCAGGGGGAGAACGTGAACGACGCCGAACCGCCGTGGCCGGGGACGGCCCGGCCACCGGAACCCGCATGGGTGCCGGAGCCGAACCCGTGGGCCCCGAACTGGGCCGCCGCCCCGCCCGTCCCGATCGCCCCGCCGCGCAACCGGCTCTGGGGCGCCGTCGGCGGGGTGCTGGTCGTCGTGGTGGCCTTCTCCCTGATCGCCGCCACCATCCCGCGCCGGGTCGACGGGCACGCCGTCGTCGCGCAGGGCGCCGACACCGGCCGCGCCTACGGTGGCGGCTCGGACAAGAAGCCCCCGAAGGCCGTGCCGGAGCTGGCCCGCAACCCCCTGCTCGGCGACGGCATCAGCCCCGGTCCGGCCACCTGCTCCCTGCCCGACCTCGGCCGTGCGCCCGAGCAGCTCAAGGCCTACTACGGCGCGCTCGTCGACTGCCTGGAGCAGTCGTGGCGCCCGGCGCTGGAGAAGGCGAACGAGCCGACGCTGACCGCGACCGTTTCGGTGACGCTGCCCGGCCACAGCGCCTGCGGCGCGGCGCCGACGGAGAACGAAGCCGTCGCCTACTACTGCGGCGGCGACACCACGATCTACGCCCCGACCGACTGGATGCTGTCGGACGCCGGGCTCAACAAGGCCCGGCACATCGCGACGATCGCCCACGAATACGGCCACCACGTGCAGCGCGAGAGCGGCATCCTGTCCGCGGCGGCGGACAAGATGACCTCGCCGGACGAGCACAGCACGGCCGACAAGGAGGTCGTCCGCCGGATCGAGCTGCAGGCGAACTGCTTCGGCGCGCTGTTCCTGGCGGCGGTCGCCGGCTCGGGCTCGATCAGCCGGTCGCTGGCGAACGCCGCCGTCGCCGACTACGGCCGGGCCAACGACAGTGACACGCACGGTTCGCGCGAGCACCAGCTGTCCTGGGCGAAGGCGGGCTACGACGGCAAGGCCACGAAGGCGTGTGACACGTGGAGCGCGCCGGTCGACGAGGTCAGCTGACGCGCCAGGCCGGGTCGCGCCCGAGGAGGGCGAGGAACCGGTCGAGCCGGCTCGCCCCGGCGGGGACTTCGACGCTGCGGGCGAACGAGCCGTTCTTCTCGCGGCCTTCGTCCGGGATCCGCTCGGCGAGCTTGAGGGCGATGTACACGGCCTCGTCGTCCGGCTCGTAGGGCAGGCCGAGCGTGCGGGCCAGGTCCCAGCCGTGCGCGACCGTGTCGACCAGGTGCATGTGCGCGGCGATCGCGCCGGGGAACGTGCCGAAGTGGTTGATGGTGAGCTGCCGCTCCAGCACGGCGTCGTCGGCGAAGGCGTCGAGGAAGTCGTCCACGGACGCCTGGTACGCGGCGTAGGCGTCGTCGCCGAGGGTGCCGGCGTCCCAGTCCGGGGCCGAGCCTTCGCGGGCGGCGGTCGCGAAGGCGTGGTTCTCGCTGACCTGGTGGCGGAGCAGATCGGCCAGGGTCCAGCCGGCGCACGGCGTGGGCCGGGCCAGGTCGGCGGGGGTCGCGGCGGCGACGAGCTTGTCGAGGACGAGCAGGGTGCGGCGGTCGAGTTCGCGGAGATCCATGCTTCGCACGCTAGGCGGGGGAGAGGACCACGAGGAGTGCCAAATCCCTCCCAACCTTCGTGGGCCAATCTAGACTGAGACGGGTGGAGATCCACATCGACCTGACCGGTCCACGTGGCCACCGCGACGCGATCTACCGGCAGCTCCGCGCGGCGATCCTGGACGGCCGCGTCCGGCCCGGCGAGGCACTGCCGCCGACGCGTG
This sequence comes from Amycolatopsis sp. NPDC021455, assembly GCF_040640995.1. NCBI lineage: Bacteria > Bacillati > Actinomycetota > Actinomycetes > Pseudonocardiales > Pseudonocardiaceae > Amycolatopsis > Amycolatopsis sp. NPDC021455. Next base: position 23,813 of record NZ_JBFACT010000044.1, read on the forward strand.
AGCTCGCGCAGCGGCTGGCGGTCTCCCGGACGACGGTCAGCGCGGCCTACGACCGGCTCACCGCCGAGGGCTTCCTCACCGGGCGCGTCGGCGCGGGCACGTTCGTCACGGCTTCCCCGGCGGAGCGCCCTTCCCCGGCGCCCGTTTCCGGGGTGCGGCCCCTCCCGGAGTGGGAGGCCGTCCCGCCGCCACCCGCGCCCTTCGCCCCGGCACCGGAGTTCGACTTCCGGCCCGGCGTCCCCGACCTCACGCTGTTCCCGTTCGACACCTGGCGCCGTCTCGTCACGCAGCGGCTGCGGGCGGGCCAGGCCGGCATGATGACGTACGGGGACCCGCAGGGCCACGCGCCGTTGCGGGCGGAGATCGCCCGGCACGCCGGGGTGTCGCGCGACGTGCGGGCGAGCGCGGCGCAGGTCGTCGTCACCGCCGGCGCCCAGCAGACGACGGACCTGGTCGCGCGGGTACTGCTGCGGCCCGGTGACCTGGCCGCCGTCGAGAACCCCGGGTACCCGCCACCGCGGCTCGTGCTCGGCGCGCGTGGTGTCCGCGTCGCGCCGGTGCCGGTGGACGCCGAAGGGATCGTCGTCGGCGCCATCCCGGCGGGGACGCGGCTGGTCTACGTGACGCCGTCGCACCAGTACCCGCTGGGCCTGCCGATGTCGCTGGAGCGCCGGCTGGAGCTGCTCGACTGGGCCGAGCGGAACGACGCGGTGCTCGTCGAGGACGACTACGACAGCGAGTTCCGGTACACGGGCAGGCCCTTGGAACCGTTGCACAGCTTGGATTCCCGGGGCCGGGTCGTCTACGTCGGGTCGTTCTCGAAGGTGCTCTCGCCCGCGTTGCGGCTCGGGTTCCTCGTCGCGCCGCTCTCGCTGGTGCCCGCGTTGGTCAAGGCCCGCTACCTGACCGACTGGCACGCGCCGAACGTCGAGCAGGCGGCACTCGCGGCGTTCATGGCCGAAGGCGGCTTCGCGCGGCACGTCCGGCGGATGCGGAAGATCTACCGCGAGCGGCACGAAGTCCTGTCCACGTTGCTCGCCCGCGACTTCGCGGACTTCCTGACGCCGTTGCCGTCGACCGCGGGCCTGCACCTGAGCGCGGTCGCGGCGGCCGACTGCGGCGGCTTGGTCCGCGCCGCGCGGCGCCGCGGCGTCCGGCTGTACTCGCTGGGCGACTTCGGCGTGGGGGAGGACCGGCGGCACGGGCTCGTCTTCGGCTACGGTTCGGTCACGGCCGAGCGGATCGAGCCGGGACTGGCCCGGCTGCGCGCGCTGGCGGACGAAGGAGCGGCATGACCGACGACGTGATGGTGGCGATCGACGCCGGTCTGCGGCAGCACATCGGCGGCGACCGGGCGGGCGCGTACGCGACCTTCACGGCGTTGTGGGCCTCGATCGGCTCGGACGGCGACCCGCTGCACCGCGTCGCGCTGGCGCACCACATGGCGGACGTCTGCGACGACCCGGCCGAGGAGCTCGAGTGGGACCTGCGGGCCTTGGCGGCGGCCGATTCGCTGACCGACTCGCGGGCCCAGGAGTACCACTCGTCCCTGGCGGTGCGCGGGTTCTACCCGTCGCTGCACCTCAATCTGGGCGAGGACTACCGCAAGCTCGGCGACCTGCCCGCGGCCCGCGAGCAGCTGGCACTGGCCCGAGCCCGCCTCGACGCCCTGGGCGACGACGACTACGCCGCCGGGATCCGGCTCGCGGTCGAGGACCTGGCCGGACGCCTCGCCTGAATCGGTTCGAATACCACGAAGACGCCCCGTTTGCCGGACTTTCGCCCCGGCCCCGGTGGCCCTAACCTGTGGTGATCCAGCTCACCGACGGGAAGGATCGCCATGCGGATTGCGGATCTGCTGCGCAAGAAGGGGTCGGCGGTCGCGACGGTCACCCCGGACACCACGGTGACCACGCTGCTGGCCGGACTGGCCGAACACAACGTCGGAGCGATGGTGGTCGTCGCCCCGGACGGGTCGATAGCGGGAATCGTCTCGGAACGCGACGTGGTCCGCCGCCTGAACGAGCGCGGCCCGGCCCTGCTCGACGGGCCGGTCTCGGAGATCATGACGAAACTGGTGGCCAGCTGCGGCCCGGACGACTCGGTGGACCAGCTGTCGGTCCTGATGACGGAGAGGCGAATCCGCCACGTCCCGGTCCTCGCCGACGGCCGGCTGGCGGGGATCGTCTCCATCGGGGACGTCGTGAAGAACCGGATGGAACAGCTGGAGCAGAGCCAGGAACAGCTTCAGGCGTACATCTCGCAGGGCTGACGTCGGGTCGTACCACCACGGGTGCTCGCCTCCCGCGGGGCGAGCACCCGTCCTGTTCGGAGCCGGCTCGTCACCGCCCGATCGGTGCGGAATGGGGAAGGTCGGCGGCCAGCGTCTCGAAGTACCGCCACTTCGCCCATTCCCGCCGGTTGCCGATGACGTAGAGACGCCGCTTGGCGCGGCTGACCGCGACGTTGAGCAGATTCGGTTTGCCCGAAGCCCATTTGCGGGCGCCCGGGCGGTCGGGCGCACTGCCGAGAACCAGGATGACGATGTCGGCCTGCTTGCCCTGTGCGGTGTGCACGGTCCCGGCCACCAGTCCCGGGTGCCGCCCGGACCGGCGGGCGATCTGGCGGGCGATGTCCCGGAACGGGCCGATGATCAGAACCTCGGACATGTCGAAATCCAGTCCCGTCAGCGTCGCGAGAATGCGATCGAGCTGACGGCCCTCTTCGGGAATCCAGTGGCCTTGGGCGCCGTCGCTCGCCACATCGATCCACTTCGACTCCGGCAGGCTCGGATAGGCCCGCTTGAATTCCGCTGCCGGTCCCGGAGCGGTGCCGTTGATCATGAGCCCGTCATAGGCGACCGTGTTGACGATGTCGAACATCGGCTGATCGCAGCGGCGGTGCACGGTCAGCGGCACGCCCACCCAGGTTTCACCGTCGTCGTCGCGCAGCCGGGTGCCCAGTGAAGTGAGCCGGTCGGCCAGGCGCTGGACCGAGGTCCGGCTGGTCAGCCACTGCTCGTCGACGCGGAGTTCGGTGCGGATCGCCTGCTCGGTGCGGAACGGCAAGGTGGTGATCGGTTCGAGCTGGAGGGGGTCGCCCACGACGAGCGCGCGTCGCGTCCGCCACAGGGCTCCGACGGCGTTCTGCGGAGTCGCCTGCCCGGCTTCGTCGATGAGGAGCCAGCCCAGCGCTTCCTTGCCCAGGTGGCTGAACAGGCGCGCGTAGGAGGCGAACGTGGTGGACACCACGGGCACCACGAAGAACAAACTCTGCCACGCGACCAGCACCGCCTCGGCGGGGGCGTCTCGAGGGGCGTCGCCGGTGAGGACGTCCATGGCGGCCTGCAGGTTGCATCGCACCGCGGTGGCCGCGTGCCGCAGGAATGCCTTGTGCAGCGCCAAGGCGGCGAACAGCAGCTCGGTTCGCGCACTGTTCCACACCGCGTCCGTCCACAGCGCGCTCGCTTCCCGGCGTTCGCGGTCATCCCACCAAGTGTCGTCGGGAAAGTGCGGTCCGAGGGCCTCCGCGGCTTTCCCGAGCCGGTCATCGAGCGCGGCGAGTTCCTCCTCACCCGCCCGCACCGAACGCTCGGCGTCCGCCTCGGCTTGGATGGCGGTGGAAATCGCCTGGTCGATCAGCGCCAGCTCCCGGCGTGCCGCGATGAGCGGCGTGTGTTCGACCTCGGGCAGCGGAATTCCCTCGGCCAATGCGGTTCGTGCCCGGCTCAGCTCCCGCACGGCGGTGTCGAACGCGCGTTGGGCGGTTTCGACCTCCCACTGGGCGGCGTCCCGGTCCCGCTGCGCCGCGGTCAGTTCCTGCCTGGCCGCGATCACCTGGCTCGCCAGCCAGTCGTCCCGCCAAGCCCACTGCTTCCGGGCGCCGCCGAGGGTGCGCAGCCGTTCCCACGCCCCCGGAAACGCTGATCGGTGAGCGAGGTGGGCCTGCTCTCGCGCGTCCACCTCGGCCTGCCATGTCCGGACGACGCGTTCGGCCTCGGTACGACGTGCCGTTCCGACCCGCGCGAGATCCGCCCGGCGTGCCTCGACGGTCTTCTCGGCCAGCTCGTGGCGTTCGCGGGCCGCTTGTTCTTGCGCGGCTTGACGGGCTCGGGCGATTTCGAGTGCAGCAGCGGCTTCTTTCGCTTCCTCGGCGACGGCGGCCGTGCGTCGAGCTCGTGCCGCTGCCACGCTCTCGGCGGCCTTGAACCTGTCCTCGAGCCGGCGGGCTGTTTCTTCCCGCACCTCGGACCGGCGAAGGAACGCTTCCCAGGTTTCCGACCGTTCGGTGCGAATGGCCTCGACGCGTGCTTCGGCGCTCCGGAACTCCTGGACGGCCGCGGCCCAGGATTGCTCGGGCTCCTCCTGTTCGTAGCCCTTGAGCACGGCCAGCAGGCCGTGCCACTCGTCGTCCTTCGCGGTCCGCGGAGTGTGGTACCAGAACGTGCTGACGAACCGGTTGCGGTTGGCCTTGTTGCCCAGCCTCGCCGCCACCAGTGCCCAGGCATGCTGGCCGCCCGAATCGCCGCTTGAACTGCCGCTCGAACTGCCGCCCGGTCCTCGCGGCTCGGCGTCCGGTTCCGGCGCGAGCAAGGCGGAGGCGATGGCGGGGAAGTAGTCGACGGCGGCAGCGCGGTCCGCCCAGGCTTCGTCGATCGCGGCCGCGGCCGGGATTTCGTCCGTGACGTTCTGCACGGCTCCGTTGTTCGCCGAGGCGACCACCATTTCGAAACCGGTGAGCTCTGGGCGCCAGTGGGACAGCACCCGGGTGCGATCCCCGGTCCGCCAGCGCGACTTCCGGCCCGAGAAGGCGTCGCCCGGCTCGGTCAGCGCGGCCAGTTCGCGGGCCCGGCCCACCACCAAACCGGCGATCAGGTCGCGCAGCATGGTGGTCTTGCCGGTGCCGGGAGGGCCGTTGACGCCCATGACCCCGGCCGAGCCGGCCGTCAGCATTGCCGTGCTCACGGCCAGCTGCTGGTTCAGGGCCAGCGCGTGCTGCGGTTTGCTCGGCCAGCGGCCGGCCGGTACGGCGCCGGGTGCCGTCGCGGCCAGGACGACATCGGTCCGGGTGCGGACGTCGACGCGGCGAGTGGTGCGGATTTCGGCGTTCGGGAGCAGGTAGTCCCGCAGGGCGGCGCCGATGTTCCCCTTGGCGGTCTCTTCGCCGACGAGCCCCAGGTCGCCCATGATCATGCTGTTGAGGAAATCGTGACCGGCCGCGTTGTCGGCCTTGCGCCGGGAGACGATCCGGCTGCTGATCCGGACCTCCGGACACGACAGCGTCCCGGTCGTGCCGGCAGCGGCGACAGCGACGGCGAGACATCGCGCGAGCGCCTCGTGGTCCAGCACTTGCGGAACGTATTGCGGAACGTCACCGTCCACCTGCAGTTCGTCGGCGACCTCGTCGCGCCAGGCGCGGGAGAAATCGAGGGTGTCGTCCTGGAAGAGCGCCGGCCAGTCCGGATCGCAGTGCCGGTCCCGCGCCAGCTGCCCGGTGGCCCAGGCACAGCTGGAAAGGACCTCGGAGTCGAGCAGGGCCCGTCCGTCTTCGCCGACGAGGAAGGCCGCGACCGCGCTGTCTCCGGCAGGCCGCTCGTCATAGCTGTCCTGGTCGGGCTCGAAGACCCGCGAGAGCACCTCGAACACCTCGTCGAGCCGGTAGACGCCCAGATACACGAGGTGCTGCCAGGTTTGGTTCGGCTTCAGCTCCCGGTCGGCGAGGTCGTGCTCCGGTTCCCACGGCAACGGCTGTCCCGGGCGCACGGTGAACACCAGCTTCTCGTGACTGGATTTGTCCACTTTCTGCGGGCTGAACATTTCCACGGTGCGCCAGAACTCGACGATCTCCGCTCGTGCGGTGTCCGCGCCCGATTTCAACCCCGGCTCCGATCGTCGATTCCGTTGCTTCGTCAGCGTCGAAGATAGTGCCTTTCGAGTGGGTTTGTTCAGCCTTTCCGGTAATCGAGCGGAGGGAGCCGGCTCACTCCCGCCAGCCGGACAGCTCCACGCCCTTCGCGACATCCACCCGGTACGAAAGCGTCACCACCCCCGTTTCCCCGGGCGCCAACGTCAGCTTCCAAGTCAGCTCACCCAGCTCCGACGTCTCCACCGGCTCAGGTGACGATCGAACGTCCTTCACCGTGATCGTGTCGTCCCGCGACACCGGCGCCTGATCCAGCACCGTCACCACGGCCGGGCGAGGCCCGTGGTTCCCCACCGAAATCCGGTACTCCGCCTCTCGCCGCTTCTGCCCGGACAAAGTCGCCTTGGACGCCGTCCGCCGGACCAGTTCCCGCTCCACCCGGATCCGGTCGTCCACGCCCAGGGCCAGCTCCAGTTCCTCCCCGGGCGCCCACGGTTCGAGCATCGTCGTCCCGACGAACTCCGCGTCGTGGAACACCGAAGCGCGCCCCGGCCGCAACGCATGCTCCGAAGTGTTCACCACCGTCGCCCGCAGGTAGGCCTCCTCCGCCAGCACCGGCGCCGTGACGTATCCCAGCGACGCCGTCAGATCCAGCTGCGCCAACGTCGTCCGGTGTCCCGCGGCGCCGGACGGCACCGCCACCGGGCGCGACGGGCGGTACGTGACCGCCGTCGTGCCCTGTTCGACCGCGGCGAACTTCGGGGCCATGGCCGCCGCCGCGAACCGGGCGCCGTCCGGGATTCCGCCGCCCGCGCCGCCGTACGCCGCCGCCGGCGCTGCCGGGGCCACCGGGACCGGGCGGACCCGGTCGAGGTACCACGGACGCAGTTCCGGCACCACCACCGACACCGCCGGCCGGGCCGTCGACAGCGCCAGTTCGCACTCCGGCCAGTCCTCGCCCGTCTGCTGGCTGACCAGACCGTACGACACCACCGTGACGTCGGTGCCGCGCACGCGGACGTCGTAGCCCGGTGTCCAGCTCGCGCCGGCGACCACATAGGACAGTTCCAGCTCGGCCGTCCCCGACGGGTCCGGGATTTCCAGCTCCACGACCACCGACGTGCTGTCCTGCCACGCCTGCCCCCGGTGCGCTTCGATCCGCCGGTCGAGCGCGTCGAGGTCTTCGCGCAGCCGGGCGATCCGCTCGGTCAGGACCCGCCGCGCCTTCAACGCCGAGGCCAGCCGCTCGCTCACCGCGTCGGTCACCTCGGCCACGCGGGACGGCTCGGTCGTTCCAGCCGCCAGTGCCTTCGCGAAGCTGCCGCCGCTGCGCTTCGCGAGTGAAGTCAACAGATCCACCTTCATCGCTTCGGCCGCTTCGTCGTCCACGACGCTGTCGAGCGTGGCTTGGTCCGAACGCCGTTGCTCGACGAGCGTGCGCAACACCGCGTCGGCCGGGGAGGGGTGCTGCTCGGTCCGGACGTCGACACCGGTGATCAGCGCCGGCCCGGTGCCGGTGACTCGCACCGATTCCGCGTCGAGGGCCGGGGACAGCCCGGCGAACGTGACGCGCGATCCGCCGTCGAGCGGCACGCGGCCCCGGCGGGTGATCCGGGCCTGCTGCGGGTAGACGGTCACGGCGGCGATCGGCGCTTCCACGGTCGGCATGCCTCCGACGTTAGCCTCTTGACACCCCCGCGGGCGGGACGGAAGTCTCGGAACTCGTCCGCTTCGCCCGGCTTGGGGGTTTGAGTGAAAGCCGCACGAACCGCAGTCCTGCTCCTCGCGCTCGCGACCCTGCCGCTGACCGCGGTGACCGCCGAAGCCGCGCCGCCCGCCCCGGTGTTCACCGGCGGCCAGGCGCAGCCGGTGTTCGACCCGGCCGACGTCGTCCGCGAGGACGTCTGGGTCACCGCGCCGGTCGACAGCGACCACGACGGCGCCGACGACCTCGTGCACGCCCAGGTCGTGCGCCCGCGCGCGACTCAGCAGGGCCTGAAGGTGCCGGTCGTCTACCAGGCGAGCCCGTACTACGCCGGCGGCAACGACATCGCCAACCACGACGTCGACGTCGAGCTGTACGCGCCCGGCCAGGCCCGCGGCCCGGAAGGCCCGCGCGTCGCCGCGCACGGCGTCGGCCCGGCCGCCCCGATCGGCTGGCGCTACCAGGATTACTTCACCGCGCGCGGGTTCGCCGTCGTCTACGGCGAATCGCTCGGCACCGGCCTGTCCACCGGCTGCCCGACCACCGGGGACGTCAACGAGACCATCGGCGCGCGCTCGGTCGTCGACTGGCTCAATGGCCGCGCGACCGCACAAGACGCGAACGGCGCCGCCGCGAAGGCGGACTGGAGCACCGGCAAGACCGGCATGATGGGCGTGTCCTACAACGGGACGCTGCCCAACGCCGTCGCGAGCACCGGCGTCGAAGGGCTCGAGACGATCGTGCCGATCGCCGCCATCTCCAGCTGGTACCAGTACTACCGCAACGACGGCGCGGTCGTCGCGGCCGGCGGGTTCCAGGGCGAGGACGCCGACGTGCTCGCCGAGTACGTCTACACCCGCGCCGACCGGCGGATCTGCCGCCCGGTGATCGACGGCCTGACCCGCGACCAGGACCGGGTGACCGGCGACTACACGCCGTTCTGGGACGTCCGCAACTACCGCAACGACGTCGCCAAGGTGCACGCGTCGGTGCTCGCGGTGCACGGCCTCAACGACTGGAACGTCAAGACCGACCAGGTCGCCGAGTGGTACGAGGCGCTGAAGGCCCACGGCGTCGAGCACAAGATCTGGCTGCACCAGGCCGCGCACGCCGACCCGTACAACCTGCGGCGCGACGCCTGGCTCGCGACGCTGAACAAGTGGATGTCGCACTACCTCTACGGCATCGACAACGGCATCCAGAACGAACCGAAGGCAACGATCCAGCGCGAGGACAAGTCGTGGACCGACGAGGCCGACTGGCCGGCTCCGGGCACCGCCGACGTCCGCGTGTACCCATGGCCGGGCGGCCGGTCGAAGGGCGCCCTCGACACCCACGACCCGGTCCCGGGCACGGCGGCCGCCGAAACCCTCGCCGACGACTCGTCGAAGACGATCGAGCAGCTGGCCGGGCTCGCGTCGTCCGGCAACCGCCTGCTGTACGCGACGCCGGCGGCGAAGCAGCCCGTCCGCCTCTCCGGTACCGCCAAAGCCGACCTGGCGCTGGCGTTCGACCGGCCCGCGGCGAACGTCACGGCGATCCTGCTCGACCGCGCGCCCGACGGCACGTCCCACATCATCAGCCGGGGCTGGACCGACCCGCAGAACCGCACCTCGCCGGCGCGCACGGAACCGATCACGCCGGGGCAGACCTACCGGATCGGCGTCGAGCTCATGCCGAAGGACTACGTCCTCGCGGCGGGACACCGGCTGGAGTTCCTGCTCGCGTCCAGCGACCACGACTACACGCTGCGTCCGAAGCCGGGCGCCGGGCTGGCGCTCGACCTCACGAAGACATCGGTGACGCTCCCGGTCACGGGTGGCAAGCCGGCCCTGCGAGCCGCGTTCGGCTGACGGCGGCGATCCCCTGATGTAACGATCGTCGCAGGTCAGGCGACTCATGGGGGCATCCACGAGAGGAGCCGCCATGACCTCGACCACCGAACCGACCCTGGAGAGCCTGCGCGCCCGGCTGTCCGGCACGGTGCTCACCGACGGTGACCCCGGCTACGACACCGCCCGGTCGGTCTGGAACGGGGAGATCGACCGCCGGCCCGCCGTGGTCGTGCGGCCGGCCGGTCCCGGGGACGTGGCGACGGCGCTGGAGTACGCGCGCGAAGCCGGGCTCGACGTCTCCGTGCGCGGCGGCGGGCACAACTTCGGCGGCGCCGCGGTCGTGGACGGTGGCCTCTGCATCGACCTGAGCTCCCTCGACGCGATCACCGTCGATCCCGTGGGCCGGACCGCGCGCTGCGGCGGCGGGACGACCTGGGCGCGGCTCGACGCCGCCACCCAGGCGCACGCGCTGGCGGTGCCGGGCGGCACGGTCAGCCACACCGGCGTCGGCGGTCTCACCCTCGGCGGCGGCTTCGGCTGGCTCACCGGCAAGCACGGGCTGGCCTGCGACAACCTGCTCTCCGCCGAGGTCGTCACCGCGGACGGCGAGGTGCTGCGGGCGTCCGCCGAGGAGCACCCCGACCTGTTCTGGGCATTGCGCGGCGGTGGTGGCAACTTCGGTGTCGTCACCGAGTTCGAGTTCCGGCTGCACCCGGTGGGCCCGATCGTCCACTTGGGCCTGTTCTTCTGGGGCCTCGAGGACGGCGTGGCCGCGTTGCGCCAGGCCCGTGAAGTGCTCGAGACGCTGCCCGGCGAGATGGGCGTGCTCGTGGCCGGGCTCAACGCGCCGCCCGCGCCGTTCGTCCCCGAAGCCTTCCACTTCCGGCCCGGCTACGCCCTGCTGATCGCCGGGTTCTCGGGGGAGGAGCAGCACGCGGAGGCGATCCGGGCCGCGCGGACGGGACCGGCGCCGTTGTTCGAATTCGTTTCGCCGATCCCGTACGTCGAGCTGCAGCAGATGATCGACGGCGCCGCGCCGTGGGGCATCCTCGGCTACGAAAAGGCGGCCTTCGCCGACGCGTTCACCGACGAGGTCATCGAGGTGATCGCCGACTTCCTGCCGCGCAAGAGCTCGCCGATGTCGATCATGCCGATCTTCTCGCTGCACGGAGCGTTCGCCGAAGCCACCGACGACGGCACGGCGTTCGGCGGATCCCGGCGGAAGTGCCTGGCCGTGAACATCGCCGCCATCGCCGCCGACCCGGAGGCGTTCGCGGCCGACCGGGCCTGGGTACGGGAGTTCTGGGCCGCGCTGGCGCCGTTGTCGGCCAACGACGGTGGCTATGTCAATTTCATGGCCGAGTACGAAGCGGACCGCGTCCGGACGTCGTACGGGCCCGCGAAGTACGAGCGCCTCGCCCGGATCAAGGCCGTCTACGACCCGCGGAACGTCTTCCACCACAACGCGAACATCCCGCCCGCGACGTGAGGGGTCAGCCGGCGATGCCGGCCCGGTAGGCGAAGGCGACCGCCTGGGCGCGATCGCGCAGCCCGGCCTTGGTGAACAGGTGGTTCACGTGGGTCTTCACGGTCGCCTCGCTGACCACCAGGGTGCGGGCGATCTCGGTGTTGGACAGCCCGGCGGCGATCAGCCGCAGCACCTCGATCTCGCGCGCGGTCAGGCCTTCGACCTCCTTGACGCGCCCGGGAGTGCCGCGGGTGGCGGCTTCGACCAGCCGCCGCTGCAGCTCGCCGTCCACTGTGGACTGGCCGGCGGCGGCCGAGCGCAGTGCCCGTGCGATGGCCTCGGCGTCGGCGTCCTTGGTGAGGAAGCCGCGGGCGCCGGCGCGCAACGCGGCCAGCAGCGATTCGTCGTCGGCGTAGGTGGTGAGGACGACGACCTCGGTGCCCGGGTGCTCGGCGCGGATGCGCTCGGTGGTCTCGACGCCGTCGCATCGCGGCATCCGCAGGTCCACCAGGACGACGTCGGGGTGGTGCTCGGCGACGAGGTCGAGCGCGGCCTGCCCGTCGGCCGCGGCGCCGACCACCTCGATGCCGGGCAGCAGCCCGAGCAGCGTGACCAGGCCCTCCCGGACCACCGCCTGGTCGTCGGCCAGCACGACGCGCAGCGTCACGCCGGCACGGTCAGGTGAATCCGCCATCCGTCCTCCCCCGGCCCGCTGTCCAGGCGCCCGTCGAGCAGTGCGACCCGTTCGCCCATCCCGCGCAAACCGTAGCCTGCCGCCGGCGCGTCCGGCGGGCGCCTGCCCTGCCGGTCGGCCACGGTCAGCTCCACCGACCCGTCGGTGTAGTCCAGCGTGACGTCCACTTCCGCCTGCGCCGCGTGCTTGCGGGTGTTGGCCAGCGCCTCCTGCACCGCGCGGACCAGCGCGGTGCCGACGGCCGGAGCGAGCTCGCGCGGCGTGCCTTCGACGCTGAGGTCGGCGCGGGCGCCGGTGTCCAACCGGTACGCGGCGAGGAGGTCCGCGATCGCGCGTTCGACCGGCACGGCGTCCTCGCGCAGGGCGGCCACGGCTTTGCGAGCCTCGGCGAGGCCTTCCGACGCCAGCCTCTGGGCCCGTTCGATCTGCGCGACGGTGTCCGGGCTCGCCCCGTCGCGCACCAGCATCAGCCGCGCGCCCTGCAGGTTCAGCGAGAGCCCGGCCAGCGAGTGCGCCAGGACGTCGTGCAGCTCGCGGGCGATGCGGGCGCGTTCGGCGAGGGCGGCCGCGCGCGCGTGCTCCTCGGTGGCCGTCCGGGCGCGGGCGAGGGCGAGCTCGGTCTGCTCGATCCGGGCCAGCCGGGTCCGCCGGTTGATGCCGAGCAGCACCACGATGGCGAGGATCGTGCACGACGGCAGGGCGCCTTCCCAGGCGTCGTGGTAGGCCGCCCAGAGCGCGATCGTGCCCAGGTCCAGCGCGACCGCGAGCACGACCGGGACGGTGCCCTGCCGCAGGACGACGAAGAAGGTGCAGCTGAACATCGTCACCGACGCCCAGCTGTTCGGCACCAGCGCCCACAGCAGGCCCGCGCAGAAGATCACGGTGAGGAGCAGCGCCGGCGGCAGGGTCCGTTCCCGGATGTCGTTGAGCCACAACAGCGGGACCGACAGGACGAGGGTGATCCCGATCAGGACCCACGCGAGCGTGTCCGCCCGGGGCATCGCGGCGAGCATCGGCACCGCGACGAACGCCCACCGCAACCAGGCCTGGGCCTGGGGGAACCGGGCTCGTCCGGTCGTCATTTCGCGGGCCTCCACGGGGTGCTTGTACGGAAAATGTACCGACGGAGGCTTCGCTTCGGGGTGTCAAGATGTCCCGTTTGTCAGGAGGTTCCCCCATGTCCAGGTTGCGACGGCTCGCCGTGTTCGCCGCCGCCGCGGCGCTGCCCGCGCTCGGCCTCACCCTCGCCGGCCAGGCGACCGCGTCGGCCGCACCCAACTTCCAGGTGCCGTTCAAGTGCGGGGTCACCGTGACCGCGGCGACGTTCAGCGGCCACAGCCCGGAGTACTCGGTCGACTTCCAGAAGGACGGCATCACCGGCATGCCGGTGCTCGCGGCGGCGTCCGGCACGGTGACGCGGGTGGCCGACGAGGGCAGCACGAGCTACGGCAAGTGGATCGAGGTCGACCACGGCAGCGGCTGGCGGACCCGGTACGCGCACCTCTCGGCGCAGGAGGTTTCGGTCGGGCAGTCGGTCGCCGGCGGCAAGGAGATCGGCAAGGCGGGCGCGACCGGCGGGGTCACCGGGCCGCACCTGCACTTCGAAGAGCGGCTCGACGGCGTGGTGCAGAAGGCGAAGCTGAACGGCGTCGCCGTGCCGTACTACGGCCACACGAGCTTCACGAGCAAGAACAACTGCGGTGGCAACCCGTACTCCGCCGAAGAGGTCTGCGGCGACGGCTTCTCCGTCGTCGACCAGCAGGCGCTGGCGAACTCGTCGGGCACGGCCTACCTGCTGTACAACGCTTCCACCAAGGCGAACTGCGTGACCACGCTCAAGGCCACCTCGCTCGGCACGGCCAGCCCGGTTTCGGCCTTCCTCGAGGTCCAGGGGGCGGCGCGGGTGACCGATTCCGGCAGCTTCACCTACTACGCCGGGCCGGTGAAGAAGACCGCCGATTCCACCTGCGTCAAGTGGGGCGGTTCGGTGGGCAGCAACACCTATGAAAGCGGTTTCGAGCACTGCGGCTGAGCCGAGCCGGTCGGTGGGGCCGGGCAGCATAGCCCGCCCCACCGACAAAACCGCCCCGCCCGGCCGCCGCCGGGCGGGATTCGTCCACATCGGCCGCACCTGTCCACAGATTTGCCGCCATCGCCCCATCCGGGCTCGTCTTGCCCCACGGTGGAGGCATGACCACTGCCACCCCCGCCGGCCGTTCGCCGGTCGACCTCCGAAACCCCGCGCAGCTGCTGGCCGCGCTCCCGTACCTGATCGGGTTCCGGCCCGAGAATTCCGTCCTCCTGCTGGGGCACCGGGCGCCCGCGGGCAACCGGCTGGGCCTGGTGCTGCGCGGCGATTTGCCGCGCCGCGAAGACAGGGCCCGCCAAGCGCGGGCCCTCGCGCCGAAGCTCGCCGAGGAACCGCACACGGGCGTGACGCTGGTGATCGTCGGCGGACGCCGAAGATCCGGCGGCCCGCCACCCCACGCGGGCTTCGTCGAAAAGCTTTCGGCGGCGCTGGCCGAGTTCGGCTTGCCGGTGCTGCATGCGATATGGGCGGCCGACATCGCGGCGGGCGCACCGTGGGGCTGTTACGCCGACGCCGACTGCGGCGGCGAGCTGCCGGACCCCCGAGCGACGGTGGCGGCCGCGGTCGCCACGGAAGGCGGCGCGGTGTTCTTCGGCAGCCGCGACGAACTGGCGGCGCTGCTCGCCCCGCGGTCACCGGAAGCAGTCGCCCGCCGGGCGGATTTGTTGGCGCGGCAATCAGAACTCCCGTGGCCCGAAGCGACCCGGTTCGCCGACGCGGCTTCGGAAATCCGGGCGGCCTTCGACCGCCGGCGCCGCGACGAGGGGCCGCCGACCGACGAGGAAGCCGTCCTCCTGGCGCAGGCGCTGAAGCTGCCCGAGATTCGTGACGAGTGCCTCGGAATGGCCGTCCCACCCGGCACCCCGGTGGCGCGCGCGGCCGAGCGGCTGTGGCTCACGCTGGTCCGCGAGCTCCCGGCCCCCGAACGCGCGGAAGCGGCGGCGCTCCTGGGATACACGGCCTACATGCGCGGCGACGGCACGTTCGCGGGCATGGCGCTGGAGAACGCGCTGGACGCGAACCCGGGCCACGTCCTGGCCGGGCTGTTGAGAACGGTGCTGCGCCTGGGTTTCCCACCGGAGCGGCTCCTCGGCCTGGCGATGGCCGCGGACCCGACCGGCGTGGCCGGCTTCGGCCTGGCCCCACCCGACGTCGATATGAGGCGGGCCGGGTGACCTGCGGGGTCTCGCTGTGGTGTCGCGAAAGGACGGTTCTCGATGAGCGTCGGCAGGCCGCGAAGGCCCACCCGCGCTTTCCGGCTCAGTCCTGGGGCGCGCGTCGGGCCCGGGTGAATTCCCAGGCGTCGCGCACGATTCCCGTCAGTTCGGTGCGTTCCGGCTTCCAGCCGAGTTCTTCGCGGGCCCGGTCGCTGGCCGCCACGAGTACCGACGGGTCGCCCGCGCGGCGCGGGGCCACCGCGGCCGGCACCGGGTGGCCGGTGACCTCACGGCAGGCCTCGATCACCTCGAGAACCGAGAACCCGGTGCCGTTGCCCAGGTTGTAGATGCGGTGCGTGCCGGCGGTGGCGTGCTTGAGCGCCAGCAGGTGCGCGTCCGCGAGGTCGACGACGTGGATGTAGTCGCGGACCGCGGTGTGGTCCGGCGTCGGGTAGTCGTCGCCGAAGATCCGGATGTGCTCGCGGTCGCCCGAGGCGACCTGGAGAACGAGAGGGATGAGATGGGTTTCCGTGGCGTGACGCTCGCCGAAGGTGCCGTAGGCGCCGGCGACGTTGAAGTAGCGCAGGCTCACCGCGGCCAGGCCGTGGGCGCCGGCGAAGCTGGTGATCGCGTGGTCGATGGCGAGCTTCGTGGCGCCGTAGGTGTTGGTCGGCCGGGTCGGCGCCGACTCCGGGATCGGCGACTGCTCCGGCTCGCCGTAGGTCGCCGCGGTCGAGGAGAACACCAGCCGTGGCGTGCCGTGCTCCTGCATGGCTTCCAGCAGCCGCAACGACGTGACGACGTTGCCTTCCCAGTACTTCGCCGGATCCGTCATCGACTCGCCGACCAGCGACTTGGCCGCGAAGTGCAGCACGCCGTCGAAGCCCTCGCGCAGCAGGCTGCCCGCCACCTCGGCGGCGTCGCCCTCGATGAACCGCGCGTCGGGGTGGACGGCGTCGGCGTGCCCGGTGGACAGGTCGTCGACCACCGTGACCTGGTGCCCGGCTTCGACCAGCCGGGCGGCGCAGACACTGCCGACGTACCCGGCTCCGCCCGTGACGACCAGCTTCAGGGCGTTGCTCCGCTCCGACACATCCAGGCCTTCCTGCCGAGGGTGACTGTGCCCCGCAGTGTTCCCCTTCGGCGACGCGCGGGTCCGCGCGGGGGTTGCCCCACGCGGACCCGCGCGGCGTCAGAGCTCGTCGCGGCCGGCGCCGCGGGAGGGCACCGCCGTGAACATCCGCGGCCGCCGGTAGCCGGCCTTCTCGTACGCCGCCTCGACGGCCGCCTTGACCCCGTCGAGGTCGGCGTCGCGGACCAGCGCGATCGCCGAGCCGCCGAAGCCGCCGCCGGTCATTCGCGAGCCCAGCGCGCCGGCCGCCCGCGCCGAGTCGACCGCGAGGTCCAGCTCGGCCGTGGAGATCCGGTAGTCGTCGCGCATGCTGACGTGCGAGGCGTCCAGGTACGGCCCGATGTCGGCCAGCCGGCCGGCGCGCAGCAGCTCGACCGTCTCGAGCACCCGCTGGTTCTCGGTGACGACGTGCCGCACCAGCGGCACCAGGTCATCCGGCAGCCGGTCGAGGGCTTCGGCGAGGCCGTCGACGGTGATGTCGCGCAGCGCCTTCACCCCGAGCAGCTCGGCGGCCCGCTCGGTGCCGCGGCGGCGCTCGCCGTACCCGCCCTCGGCGTGCGAGTGCTTGGTGCGGGTGTCCATGATCAGCACCTGCAGCCCGGCCTCGGCCAGGCCGAACGGCACCTGCTCCTGCTCGCCCGACCGCACGTCGAGGAACAGGACGTGGGACTCGGTGCAGCAGAGGGACGCGGTCTGGTCGAGCAGGCCGGTCGGCGCGCCGACGAAGTCGTTCTCCGAACGCTGCACCCACCGCGCGACCTGGGACCGGGCCGGGATGTCGTCGTGGCCGATCTCCCGGCCGGTCAGGCCGAGCAACGCCAGCGACACCGCGCACTCGAGCGCGTGGGAGGAGGACAGGCCCGCCCCCGACGGTACGTCCCCGGCGACGACCAGGTCGGCGCCGTTCGTGAAGCCCTGGTCGCGCAGCACCCAGGCGACGCCGGCCGGGTACGCGGCCCACCCGTCGACCGAGCCCGGCGCCAGGTCGGCGATCTTGAGCTCGCCGGAGCGCTGGATCTGGCCGTCGTCACCCAGGGTGGCCACGGACAGGATGCCGTCCTCGCGGGGCGACGCCGCCGCGGCCAAGCGGTGCGGCAGCGCGAAGGGCAGCACGAAGCCGTCGTTGTAGTCGGTGTGCTCGCCGATCAGGTTGACCCGGCCCGGTGCCGACCAGACCCCGGCCGGCTCGACGCCGTGGACCGTGCGGAACGCCGCCACGGCCTCCGAAGCGGGGCTCATCGGGCCTGCGCCAGGACGGCGTGCAGCGCGGAGCTGGCGACCTGGGCGGTGGTGTCCCCGCCGGTGACCTCGATGGTGCCGCCGTTGGCCTTGCCAACGGTGACCGTGCCGCCCGGCACGATGCCGACGGACTTGAGCTCGGTCATCAGCGACTCGTCCAGCTGGACGTGCTCGGCGATGCGCCGGATTTCGACGCGGCCGCCGCCGGTGCGGGCGAACTCGTCGAGCCGGACGAGGTCGGCTTCCGCGGGCGGGGCGGGATCGCCGTCGCCCAGCTTGTCGAGGCCGGGGATCGGGTTGCCGTAAGGGGAGGTGGTCGGGTGGTCGAGCAGCTTGACCAGCTTGCGCTCGACGGCCTCGCTCATCACGTGCTCCCACCGGCACGCCTCGTTGTGCACGTGCTCCCACTCGAGCCCGATCACGTCGACGAGGAGGCGCTCGGCCAGGCGGTGCTTGCGCATCACGGCGATGGCCAGCTCGCGGCCGTGGTCGGTCAGCTGGAGGTGCCGGTCGTCGGCGACCACGACCAGCCCGTCACGCTCCATCCGGGCGACGGTCTGGCTCACGGTCGGGCCGCTCTGCTGCAGGCGCTCGGCGATGCGGGCGCGCAGCGGAACGACACCCTCTTCTTCGAGCTCGTAGATCGTACGCAAGTACATCTCGGTGGTGTCGATGAGATCGTTCACGCTGTCCCCTTCGTCCGCGTTGCTCATCGTAGTCGTTGCCCCAGGCCGCGGCGGCGGGCGCCGGGATAACAACTCGCCGGTGGGGGATATGTCCGCACCCCGGCGCGGCCGGGTGCGCGGCCGCTGGAAGATGGGAGGCATGCGTCCGCTGATCAGCACCACCGACCTCGCCGCCGCGCTGGCCGGCCCGGCCGGGGACCGGCCCGTTGTCCTCGACGTCCGCTGGCGGCTCGCCGGCCCGCCCGGCGCCGAGTCCTACCGCGAGGGGCACGTGCCCGGCGCGGTGTTCACGGACCTCGACCGGGTGCTCGCCGGCGAGCCGGGCGACGGTGGCAGGCACCCGCTGCCCGACCCGGCCGGCCTGCAGCGCGACCTCCGCGCGGCGGGAGTGCGGGCGGGTGTGCCGGTGGTGGCCTACGACGACGCCGACGGCTCGGTGGCCGCCCGGGCGTGGTGGCTGCTGCGCTGGGCCGGCCACGAAGAGGTGGCGGTGCTCGACGGCGGTTACGCGGCGTGGACGGCCGGCGGCCACCCGGTGAGCACGGACGAGGTGCACCCGGAGCCGGGCGACATCACGGTCCGGCCGGGCGGGATGCCGGTCCTCGACGCGGACGAGGCGGCCGCGCTGGCCCGCGACGGCCTGCTGCTCGACGCCCGGGCGAACCCGCGCTACACGGGCGAGACCGAGCCGGTCGACCCGCGCGCGGGGCACATCCCGGGCGCGGTGAACGCCCCGTTCGCGGGACACACGGACGAGCGCGGCCGCTGGCGCACGCCGGAGCAGCTGGCGGCGAGGTTCGCGGACCTGGGCCTGCGCCCAGGTGAGCCGGTCGGCGCGTACTGCGGTTCCGGGGTGACGGCCAGTTCGGTGGTGCTGGCCCTGGAGCTGGCGGGCCACCCGGGCGCGGGACTGTACGCGGGCTCGTGGTCCCACTGGTCCCGCGACCCGGAGCGCCCGGCCGCGACGGGCACGCTCCCCGGCTGACCCGGGGCCGTCCCGCGGCCCGGCCGCCAACGGCGGTGGCGATGGGCACCCAGCCGGGCCTCCGGTGCGCCCGGCGGCGACGGGCACGCTCCCCGGCTGACCCGGGGCCGTCCCGCAGCCCGGCGGCCCAACGCCGGTGGCGTTGGGTACCCAGCCGGGCCACCGGCGCGGCCGAACCGGCACCGGCGGGACAAACCAGCCGCCGCCGGCCGGCTTCCGGCCGACCCGGCTCCGCCCCGCGCCGGAACCCGCGGGCACTCCGGCCGGGCCGGCCCTTTCCAGTCCACGGATTTCCGCGATCGGCACTAGAGTCGACCGCATGTCGCCGGCCGTCGTTTGGGACCGTGCCCTGCTGGGTTATGACCTCGGCGGGGAGCACCCGTTCAACCCCGTCCGGCTGGAGCTCACCGTCCGGCTGGCCACCGAGCTCGGCGTGCTCTCCGGCGTCGAACTGCTCGTCCCCACCAGTGCCGGGGACGAGGAGCTCCTCCGGGTCCACGCCCCCGAATACCTCGCCGCCGTGCGGGAGGCACCGCTCGTCGGGTGGGATGTCGGGCACGGGCTCGGGACCGCCGACAACCCCGTCTTCTCCGACATGCACGACGCCTCC
This sequence comes from Amycolatopsis sp. NPDC021455, assembly GCF_040640995.1. Taxonomy (NCBI): domain Bacteria; kingdom Bacillati; phylum Actinomycetota; class Actinomycetes; order Pseudonocardiales; family Pseudonocardiaceae; genus Amycolatopsis; species Amycolatopsis sp. NPDC021455. The sequence goes on from NZ_JBFACT010000044.1 coordinate 43,275, forward strand.
GCGCTCGTCGTCGGCTCCACGCTGCTCGCCGCCCGGAAGGTCGCCGAAGGGGAGGCGACCCGGGCGGTCAACATCGCCGGGGGCCTGCACCACGCCATGCGGGACCAGGCGTCCGGCTTCTGCGTCTACAACGACTGCGCCGTCGCCATCTCGTGGCTGCTCGACCACGGCTTCGAGCGCATCGCCTACATCGACACCGACGTCCACCACGGCGACGGTGTCCAAGCCGCCTTCTACGACGACCCGCGCGTCCTCACCGTCTCCCTCCACCAGCACCCCTTCACGCTCTGGCCGGGCACCGGCTACTCCGCCGAGACCGGCCGCGGGAAGGCCGACGGCACCTCGGTCAACGTTCCCCTGCCGCCGCGCACCCGGGATCCCGGGTGGCTGCGGGCCTTCAACGCCGTCGTCCCCTCCCTGCTCGCCGACTTCGAACCGCAGCTGCTCTTCACGCAGTGCGGCGTCGACTCGCACGAAGAAGACCCCCTGGCCGACCTCTCCCTCAGCGTCGACGGGCACCGCACCATCTACGCCACCCTGCGCGAGCTCGCCGAGACCTACGCGGGCGGCAAGTGGATCGCCGTCGGCGGTGGGGGCTACCAGCTGATCCGGGTCGTTCCCCGATCCTGGACGCACCTGATCGCCACCGTCCTCGACCGGGACGTCGACCCCGCGACGCCGCTGCCGCCCGGCTGGGTTTCGAACGTGAGCAAGGCGGCCCCGCACGCCGAACTGCCGCAGAGCATGACCGACGACCGCGACACCGGGTTCAAGCCGTGGGGCGACGGCGAGGACGACCCGGTCGACATCGCCGTCCGGGACACGCGCCGCGCCGTCTTCCCCCTGCACGGCCTCGACCCGGACGATCCCAGGGACTGACCATGGCCGGACGGGACCCCTTCGACTACCCCCGCGACTGGGAGGCCGACGTCGTGCTGTCCGACGGCGGCACCGTCCACCTGCGCCCGATCGTGCCCACCGACGCCGACGGCCTCGTCGCCTTCCACGCGAAGCTCTCCGAGCGCACGCGCTACTTCCGCTACTTCGGCGCCTACCCCCGGATCCCGGAGAAGGACCTGAAGCGGTTCTCCACGGTCGACCACCACGACCGGGTCGCGTTCGCCGCCTTCCTGGGCGACGACATCGTCGCGGTCGGCCGGTACGAACGGCTCGACCACGGGCCGTCGGCGGAGGTCGCCTTCGTCGTCAGCGATGCCCACCAGGGCCGCGGGCTCGGCTCGATCCTCCTCGAACACCTCGCCGCGGCCGCGTCCGAATGCGGGCTGCGCCGGTTCGTCGCCGAGGTCCTCGCCGAGAACTCCGCCATGGTGCGGGTCTTCCGCGACGCCGGGTACCAGGTCAGCCGCGAGATCGAGGAAGGCGTGCTGCACCTGGAGTTCGACATCGACCCGACCGAGGAGTCCCTCGCCGTCGCGCGTTCGCGGGAGCAGGCGGCCGAGGCCCGCAGCGTGCACAACCTGCTGCACCCGTCCTCGGTCGCGGTGATCGGGGCGTCCACCGAGCCGGGCAAAGTCGGGCACGTCGCCTTCGTGAACCTGCTGGCCGCCGCGTTCACCGGCACCGTCTACCCGGTCAACCCGGAACACCGCTCGGTCCGCGGGGTCCGCGCGTACCCGTCGGTGCTGGACATCCCGGACCCGGTCGACCTGGCGCTGGTCGCGGTGCCCGCCGAAGCCGTCGAGTCCGTGTTGGACGCTTGCCTGGCCAAGGGCGTGAAGACGCTGCTGATCGTCTCCGGCGGGTTCGCCGAGGCGGGCGCGCACGGGCTGCACGCCGAGCTGCGGCTGGTCGGGGAGGCGCGGGCGCACGGCATGCGCGTGGTCGGCCCGAACGCCCTCGGCGTGCTGAACACCGCGCCCGGCATCCGGCTGAACGCCACGCTCGCGCCGCGGCTGCCCGGCCGCGGCCGCACCGGGTTCTTCTGCCAGTCCGGGGCGCTGGGCACGGCGATCCTCGCCGACGCCGAAGCCCGCGGCCTCGGCCTGTCGACGTTCGTCTCGGCCGGCAACCGCGCCGACGTCTCCGGCAACGACCTGCTGCAGTACTGGGAAACCGACCCGGACACCGATCTCGTGCTGCTGTACCTGGAGTCCTTCGGCAACCCGCGCAAGTTCGCGCGGCTGGCCCGCCGGCTGGCCCGCACGAAACCGATCGTCGCGGTGAAGTCCGGGCGGCACGCGGTCCGCCCGCAGCTGGCGGCGACGTCGACCGAGATCGACGAGGCCAGCGTCCAGGCGCTGTTCGAGCAGGCCGGCGTCGTGCGGGTGGAGTCGCTGGCGCAGCTGTTCGACACCGCGCTCGTGTTCGCCCACCAGCCGCTGCCCGCCGGGCCGCGGGTGGGCATCGTCGGCAACTCCAGCGCGATCGGGCTGCTGGCCGCCGACACCGCGCGGATGCAGGGGCTGCGGCTGGCGTCGGACCCGGTGGACGTCGGCCCGCAGGCGCCGCCGGAGGAGTTCGCCAAGGCGGTCCGCGAAGCCCTGACCTCGCCGGAGACCGACGCGCTGGTCGTCGTCTTCGCGCCGCCGGTGGCGATCCCCGGCACCGCGTACGCGCGCGCCCTGCGGGAGACCGTCGTGGAACTGGGACAGCGCAAGCCGATCGTCTCGACGTTCCTCGCCGCCGAAGGCGTGCCGGACGAGCTGGCCGTCCTGTCCGGCGAGGGCGTGCCGACGCGCGGGTCGATCCCGTCGTACCCCAGCCCGGAACGCGCGGTGAACGCCCTCGCCCGGGTGATCCGGTACGCGGCCTGGCGGCAGCGCCCGCAGGGCACGCTGGTGCGGCCGGCCGGGATCCACACCGAGCAGGCGCAGGGGCTGGTGCGCGAGCTGCTGGAATCCGAGAGCGGCAAGACGACGCTGCTGTCGGACGCCGACGTCGTGCGGCTGCTGGGCTGCTACGGCATCGACGTCGTCCCGTTCCGCATCGTGTCCACTGTGGACGACGCGGTCGCGGCGGCGGCCGAGCTGGGCTACCCGGTGACGCTCAAGGCGGTCGACGAACGGCTGCGCGGCCGTCCCGACCTGGCGGGGGTGCGGCTGGACCTGGCCTCCGAGGACGCCGTGCGCACCGCGTACGAGACGTTGCGCGAGGTCTCCGGCGACGACGAAGTCTACGTCCAGCGGATGGCCCCGAAGGGCCTGTCGTGCGTGATCGGGCTGCAGGACGACCCGTCGTTCGGCACGCTCGTGTCGTTCGGGCTGTCCGGGCTGGTCAGCACGCTGCTGGGCGACCGCGCCTACCGCGCGGTGCCGCTCACCGACGTCGACGCCGCGACCCTGCTGCGCGAGCCGCGGACGGCGCCGCTGCTCACCGGCTACCGCGGCGACGAGCCCGCCGACCTCGCCGCGCTGCAGGACACCGTGCTGCGCGTGGCCGCGCTCGCGGAGGACAACCCGGAGGTGCGCTCGCTGGTACTGGACCCGATCCTGGCGTCGCCGGCCGGTGTCTTCGTCGCCAACGCGCGCCTGGTGCTGGGGGCACCGCCGGCGCGGCCCGACACCGGTCCGCGCCGGCTGCGCGCGATCAACCCGCTGGACTGATCATGACGGCCCTGAACGAGGTCCTGGCCCGGCACATCGGCGACGTGCCGGGTGCGGTGGCGCTGGTGGCGCACGGCGAGCAGGTCGAAGCCGCGGCCGCCGGCTCGGCGGACGCCGAGGGCACCGTGCCGATGGCGCGGGACTCGCTGTTCCGCATCGCGTCGCTCACCAAGCCGATCACCGCGGCGGCGGTCCTGCTGCTCGTCGACGAGGGCGAGCTGGCGCCGGCCGACCCGGTCGCGCGGTGGCTACCGGAGCTGGCCTCGCCGGTGGTCGTGCGGACGCCGTCCGGGCCGGTCGACGACGTCGTGCCCGCGCGCCGCCCGATCACGGTGGAAGACCTGCTGACCTTCCGCTGCGGGTACGGCCTCGCGGCGGACATGACGCTGCCCGCGGTCGACCTGCTGCTCCAGGTCCTGGGCCACCCGGCCGCGGCACCCCGGGCGGTCGCGCCGGACGAGTGGCTCGCGGCGCTGGCACAGGTGCCGCTGCTGCACCAGCCGGGCGAGGCGTGGCTCTACGACACCGCCTCGGACCTGCAGGGCGTGCTGGTCGCGCGGGTGTCGGGCCGTCCGTTGCCGGAGTTCCTGGCGGAGCGGCTGTTCGAGCCGCTCGGCATGGCCGACACCGGGTTCACCGTGCCCACCGCGGCCCTGGGCCGGTTCACCAGCGCGTACCGCCGCGGCGAGGACGGGATCCGGCTGATCGACTCGCCGGAGGGCCGGTGGAGCGGCCCGCCGCCGTTCCCGTCCGGGGGCGGCGGGCTCGTCTCGACGGCGGACGACCTGCTCGCGTTCGCCCGGTTCCTGCTGGACGAAGGCACGGCGGGCGGCCACCGGCTGCTGACGCCGGAGTCGGTCCACCGGATGACCACCGACCACCTGACCCCGGCCCAGCGCGAAGCCGGGCGGCCGTTCCTGCACGGCCAGGGCTGGGGCTACGGCGGCTCGGTCGACGTCGACCCGAAGGAACCCTGGGAGGTGCCCGGCCGCTACGGCTGGATCGGCGGCGCGGGCACGGCCTGGCACCTGGTCCCGTCGACGGGCACGGTCACGATCCTGCTGACCCAGGTGGAGATGACCAGCCCGGACCCGACCCCGCTGATGCGCGACTTCTGGACCTACGCCGCAAAGCCGTGAAGGCCTCCTTACCGGCCATAAGAGCCGGTAAGGAGGCCTTCACGGACTTCGCCTAGCCGGTGGCCAGGAGGGTGCCCAGGTCGAGGAGCTGGGAAGTCGCCGAGCCGAGCTGGAACTCCAGGCGTTTCGCCGCCGCGAAGTAGCGGTGGACGACGTGGTCGACGTCGATGCCGACGCCGCCGTGGACGTGGACCGTCGTGTGGGCCACCCGGTGGCCCGCCTCGGCCGCCCAGAACTTGGCCGTCGCGACGGCTTCCGCGGCCGGGAGGCCCGACGCCAGCCGCCACGCCGCCTGCAGCGTCGTCAACCGGACCGCTTCGACGTCGAGGTAGGCGTCCGCCAGCCGCTGGCGCACCGCCTGGAACCCGCCGATGACGTGGTCGAACTGCTTCCGCTCGGCCGCATACGCGGCCGTCAGCTCGAGAGAACGCTCGACCACGCCGAGCTGCTGAGCGCACACGCCGACCGTGCCGCGCAGGCGCAGCCACTCGCCGATGTCGCCGAGCGAGACCCCGGGAACGTCCGACAGTTCCAGGAGACAGGCGTCCGCGTGGTCGGTCGTCTGCTGCGGCCGCACCGACACACCGGACGCGGAAGCGTCGATCAGGAACGTCTCGCCCGGGGTGGCCACCAGGAAGCCGTGGGCGAACGCGCCGGACGCCACCGCGGACCGGGCGCCCGACACCCGGCCGTCCGAGGCGGTGAACCCGGACAGCGCCACCGCGAGAACACGTTCTCCCCGCAACACCGGGAGCACCCAGCGGTCCACCAGCTGCGGTGTCCCGAACTCGGCCAGCGCCGACGCCGCCATGGTGATCGACGGGAGGTACGGGACCGCCGCCACCGCGCGGCCGATCTCGGTCAGCACCGCGCACTGCTCCAGCAGCCCGAACCCGCCGCCGCCGAGTGACGACGGCAGGCCCGCGTCGAGCACGCCCGCCTGGCCGAGCGCCGTCCACGAGGGCGCGTCGAAGCCGCCGGTGCCGTGCGGGGTGTGGGTCACCTTGTCGGCGAGGATCCGCCGGGTCAGCGCGGCGAGGTCGGCCGAGGCCTCGGAAGGGGTGAAGTCCATTGCGACGCTCCTAGCGCGTGACGGGCAGGCCGAGGGCGGTGGCGGCGATCATGTCCCGCTGGATCTCGTTGGTGCCGCCGCCGAAGGTGAGGATCAGCGCCGACCGGTGCAGCCGCTCGATCCGCCCGGCCAGCAGCGCGCCCGGCGAGCCTTCGCGGACGACGGCGGCCGCGCCGAGCACCTCCATCAGCAGCCGGTAGGCCTCGATCGCGAACTCCGTGCCGAACACCTTCGTCGCCGACGCCTCCGCCGGGCCGAGCTCGCTCGCCGCGGCCGCCCAGGCGATCCGCCAGTTCCGCAGCTTCAGGTACTCCGCGCCCGCGTGCACCCGCGCGAGGTTCACCCGCACCCACTCGTGGTCGATGGCGCCGGTCTCCTTCGCCCACGCCAGCACGTCGGCGAGGGCCTTGCGGATCGGCGCCGACGACGTCAGCGCGACGCGCTCGTGGTTGAGCTGGTTGGTGATCAGCGGCCAGCCCGCGTTCTCCTCGGCGACGCGCGCCGACACCGGCACGCGCACGCCGTCGTAGTAGGTCGCGCTCGTCCCGGCGCCCGCGACGGTGTGCACCTTGGTCCACGAAAACCCGTCCGCGGACGTCGGCACGATGAGGATCGACAGCCCGCGGTGCTTCTTCGCGTCCGGATCGGTCCGCACCGCGAGCCAGACGTAGTCGGCGTACTCGATCAGGCTGGTCCACATCTTCTGGCCGGTGACGACGTACTCGTCGCCGTCGCGCTCGGCGCGCGTCCGCAGCGACGCCAGGTCGGTGCCGGCCTCCGGCTCGGAGTAGCCGATCGAGAAGTGCAGCTCGCCGGCGGCGATCTTCGGCAGGTAGAACGCCTTCTGTTCTTCGGTGCCGTAGCGCATGATGGTCGGCCCGACGGTGTTCACCGTGAGGAACGGGACCGGCACCCCGGCGACGGCCGCCTCGTCGGTGAAGATGAGCTGGTCGAGCATCGACCGGTCCTGCCCGCCGTACTCCTTCGGCCAGCCCAGCGCGAGCCAGCCGTCCTTGCCCAGCTGCCGCACGATCTCCTTGTACGCCACGCCGTCGCCGTACTCGCCGCCGCCGGAGCGGAGGCCCGCACGCCGTTCGGGCGTCATCAGTTCGGCGAAGTACTCCCGAAGCTCGGCCGCCAGGGCCTGTTGCTCCGGCGTGTAGTCGATCCGCACCCGTCACCTCGATCCGGCGTTACACTAGAACCTGTTCTAGTTGTACCAGGACTCACGTGGCGGAGGAAGCATGGAGATCGGGGTCGACCGTCAGCTCTGCGAGGCGAACGCGGTGTGCGTGGGGTTCGCGCCGGACATCTTCGACCTGGACGACGACGAAGAACTCGTCATCCGGCCCGGCGCGGTGCCGGACGACCAGGTAGAACGCGTTTCTGACGCGATCAAAGGCTGTCCGAAGAACGCCCTGTTCACCATTGGTTAGCGGTGTTCACTCAGAGGGTTGCCTCGAACGAGAACAGATTCTACTGTAGGCCAGATCCAGGACTCGACGAGGAGGTCCCGCGGTGAGCCTGACCGGCAGGACAGCGATCGTAACCGGCGCGGCCGCCGGGCTGGGGCGGGCCGAAGCGCTCGCGCTCGCCGCGCGGGGCGCCACCGTCGTCGTCAACGACATCAGCGAGCCGAAGGACGTCGTCGACGAGATCGAGACGGCGGGCGGCAAGGCCGTCGCGGTCGCCGGTGACGTCGGGGAGCGGGCCACGGCCGACGCGCTCGTCCGGGCCGCGCTCGACCTCGGCGGGCTCGACATCGTGGTCAACAACGCCGGCGTGGTGCGCGACCGCATGCTGTTCTCGATGTCCGACGACGAGTGGGACACCGTGCTCCGCGTCCACCTGCGCGGGCACTTCCTGTTGTCCCGCAACGCCGCCAAGTACTGGCGTGACAAGTCCAAAGCGGACGGGAAGCCGGTTTACGGGCGGCTCGTCAACACCGCGTCGGAGGCGTTCCTCTTCGGTTCCCCCGGCCAGCCCAACTACGCCGCGGCGAAGGCGGGGATCGCCGCACTCACCGTGTCGGCCGCCCGCGGCCTGGCCAAGTACGGCGTCCGCGCCAACGCGATCTGCCCGCGCGCGCGGACGGCGATGACCGAGGGCGTGTTCGGTGCCGCCCCTGAGAACGCTACAGCCGGCACCGATCCCCTTTCGGTCGACCACGTCGCCCCGTTCGTCGCCTACCTCGCTTCGCCCGCGGCCGAGCACGTCAACGGCCAGGTGTTCGTGGTGCACGGCGGCCAGGTCGCCCTCGTCGAGCCGCCGCGGATCGAGCGGCACTGGGCGCTCGACGAGCTCGAAACCACCGTGAGCGCGTTCTTCGCCGAACGCGATCCCGCACGGATGTTCGCCGTCACCGAGAACCTGGAGGAGTCGTGAGGCTGGACGGGAAGATCGCCCTGATCACCGGGGCTGCCCGCGGGCAGGGCGAGGCCGCCGCCCGCGCGTTCGTCGCCGAGGGCGCGAAGGTGGTCATCGCCGACATCCTGGACGACGAGGGTAAGCAGCTGGCCGCCGAGCTCGGCGAGCAGGCCGTCTACCAGCACCTCGACGTCGGCGACGAGGACGGCTGGACGGCCGCGGTCGAGCGCGCCACCACCGAGTTCGGCGCCCCGAACGTGCTGGTCAACAACGCGGGGATCCTCCATTTCTCCGAGCTCGGCAAGACGACGCTGGCCGACTACGAGCGCGTCATCCGGGTGAACCAGATCGGGGCGTTTCTCGGCATGCGTTCGGTCGTTGAACCGATGACCGCCGCCGGCGGTGGCTCCATCGTCAACGTGTCCTCTGTGGAGGGACTGGCCGGGATGCCCTACCTCGTCGCGTACACCGCGAGCAAGTTCGCCATCCGCGGGATGACCAAGGTCGCGGCCATGGAGCTCGGCAAGAAGCACATCCGCGTCAACTCGGTGCACCCCGGCGCGATCGACACCAAGATGGTCGAGACCGCGGCGGGCGGGCAGAAAGTCGACATGTCGTACGTCGGGAAGAAGGTCGCGCTGCGGCGGGTCGGGCAGCCCGAGGACGTCGCGAAACTGGTGTTGTTCCTGGCCAGCGACGAGAGCGCGTACTGCACGGGAGCGGAGTTCATCGCGGACGGCGGGGCCACGGCGACGCACGCGCTCAATTTCTAGTAAACACTGCTAACGAAAACCGGCTACCGGGTGTGGAGAAGACTCGGAGGTCAATGGCGACCGACTGGGAGGTGTGGTGAGCGACAGCACTGGCACGCTCCCGGGAACCGCGGCCCTGACCCAGGTAGGCCGCCTGGCGACGCTGTCCTGGGAGGTCCTCCGCGCGATCTTCAAGCGCCCCTTCCAGGCCCGCGAGTGGATCCAGCAGTGCTGGTTCTTCGCCAGCGTCACGATTCTCCCGACGGCGCTGGTGGCGATCCCGTTCGGCGCGGTGATCGCGTTGCAGCTCGGCTCGCTGACCGCGCAGATCGGCGCCCAGTCGTTCACCGGCGCGGCCAGCGCGCTGGCCATCGTCCAGCAGGCCAGCCCGCTGATCACCGCGCTGCTCGTCGCGGGTGCCGGCGGCAGCGCGGTCTGCGCGGACATCGGCGCGCGCAAGATCCGTGAAGAGATCGACGCGATGGAGGTCCTCGGCGTCAACCCGATCCAGCGCCTCATCGTGCCGCGCGTGCTCGCCGCGATGGTGGTTTCGGTGCTGCTGAACGGCTTGGTCAGCGTCGTCGGCGTGCTCGGCGGCTACTTCTTCAACGTCGTCCTGCAGGGCGGCACGCCGGGCGCGTACCTGGCCAGCTTCAACGCCCTCGCGCAGGTGCCGGACCTCTGGATCAGCGAGATCAAGGCGCTGCTGTACGGCTTCGTCGCCGGGGTCGTCGCCGCGTTCCGCGGGCTGAACCCGGCGGGCGGGCCGAAGGGCGTCGGCGACGCGGTCAACCAGGCCGTCGTCATCACGTTCCTGCTGCTGTTCCTGATCAACGTCGTGCTCACCGCGATCTACCTGCGGATCGTCCCGCCGAAGGCGATGTGATGACCGCCGGATCCGTGGACACCGACCGGACGCTCGAGTACCTCGCGCGCCCGGGCCAGAGCCTGGAAGGGCTCGGCAAGCAGCTCGCGTTCGCCGCGAAAGCGCTCGCCTGGTCTCCGCGCACGATCCGCCGCTACAGCCGGGAAACGCTGCGGCTGCTCACCGAAGTCTGCTTCGGCACCGGCGGGCTCGCGGTCATCGGCGGCACGCTCGGCGTGATGATCGGGATGACGCTCTTCACCGGTCTCATCGTCGGCCTGCAGGGCTATTCCGCGCTCAACCAGCTCGGCACGGCCGCGCTCACCGGGTTCATCTCCGCCTACTTCAACACCCGCGAAGTCGCGCCGCTCTCGGCCGGGCTCGCGCTGTCCGCGACCGTCGGCTGCGGTTTCACCGCCCAGCTCGGCGCGATGCGGATTTCCGAGGAGATCGACGCCCTGGAAGTCATGGGCGTGCCCAGCATGCCGTACCTGGTGACCACCCGGGTGCTCGCCGGCGTCGCCGCGGTCATCCCGCTGTACGCGGTCGGCCTGCTCTCGAGCTACCTCGCCTCCCGGCAGATCACCATCTGGCTCTACGGCCAGTCCGCGGGCACCTACGACCACTACTTCACGCTCTTCCTGCCACCCGGCGACGTCCTGTGGTCGTTCGGGAAGGTGATCGTGTTCAGCGTGCTCGTGATCCTCTCCCATTGTTATTACGGCTTCACCGCGAGCGGCGGCCCGGCCGGCGTCGGCGTGGCGGTGGGCCGCGCGGTGCGGACGTCGATCGTGCTGATCTCGGTGCTGGACTTCTTCCTGTCCCTGGCGATCTGGGGCGCGAACACCACGGTGAGGATCTCGGGATGAGGCGCGAGCTCTGGCAGCGGCTCCGGTACCAGGTACTGGGGCTGGCCTTCCTGCTCGTCGCCGCCCTGTTCATCACGCTCACCCTGGCCGTCTACAACAAGGCGTTCACGCCCGTGACGCTCGTGAAGCTCGAGACCGACCGCGTCGGCAGCCAGCTGCGCACCGGCGGCGACGTCAAGGTCCGCGGCATGCTCGTCGGCGAAGTCCGGTCGGTCGTGGCGAAGGGCGACCACGCCGAGCTGGAACTGGCCCTCGACCCGGACAAGACGCACGTCATCCCGAAGAACGTCTCCGCGCGGTTGCTCCCGAAGACGCTCTTCGGCGAGCGCTATGTCGCTCTCCAGCTGCCCGACCACAAGGAAGGGCCGATCGAGGCCGGCGACGTCATCCCGCAGGACCGCAGCAGCGCCGCGATCGAACTGCAGAAGGTCCTCGACGACGTCATGCCGCTGCTGCAGGCCGTCCAGCCGGAAAAGCTGTCGAGCACGCTGACGGCGGTGGCGACCGCGCTCGACGGCCGCGGCAAGCAGCTCGGGCAGACCCTCTCCGGCCTGTCCGACTACCTCGGCAAGCTCAACCCGTCGCTCCCGGACATCAAGGCCGACATCACCGGCCTGGCGAACGTCGCGAACACCTACGACAAGGCGGCGCCGGATCTCCTGCAGGCGCTGTCCGATCTGACCACGACGAGCCGGACGATCGTCGACCAGCGCGCGCAGCTGAGCGACCTCTACGCCACCGTCACCGCCGCGTCCGTCGACCTCACCAACTTCCTGCAGGTCAACAAGGACAACCTGATCCGGCTCACCACGGCGATCCAGCCGACGCTCGACGTCCTCGCCAAGTACGCGCCCGAGTACCCGTGCCTGCTGCGGCAGCTCGCCGAGTCCGTGCCGCGGGCGGAACTGGCGTTCGGCAAGGGCACCGCGCACCCCGAGGTCAGCCGGGTCACCATCGAGTTCGCCGCCAGCCGCGGCAAGTACCTGCCCGGCGTCGACGAGCCGAAGTACGAGGACAAGCGCGGCCCGCGCTGCTACCCGAGCGTCCCGCACCCCGGCGTGTGGCCGCAGTACCCGCCCGACGGTCCCATCAAGGACGGCTCGAGCAAGCCCGCGCCGCCGAAGAACCCGCCCGAGAAGCTGCCCGGCCCGATCACCGCGGGCGGCGGCGCCGTCGGCGGGGACGGCACGATCGTCGGCTCGGCCTACGAAAACGACCTGATCGACCTGCTCGCCTCGCCCGCGCTCGGCACCTCGCCGGGTGACGTGCCGGGCTGGGCCGGCCTGCTCGTCGGGCCGCTCTACCGCGGAGCGGAGGTGGAGCTGAAGTGAGGAGTTTCCTCCCGTCGCTGATCAAGCTGGGGATCTTCGCGGTGGTCACCGTGCTGCTCACCGGGATCCTCGCGGCCACCATCGCGAACACCAACTTCGGCGAGACAGCCGGTTACCTGGCCAAGTTCACCGACGCGTCCGGCCTCAAGGAAGGCGACGACGTCCGCATCGCCGGCGTCAAGGTCGGGCAGGTCGACGCGATCGAGGTCGTCGAGGGGGAGCGGAACCTCGCGCAGGTGCGGTTCGACGTCGAACAGGCCTACCGGCTGCCCGAGACGGTGACCGCGACGATCAAGTACCGCAACCTCGTCGGCCAGCGCTACCTCGCGCTCGGCACCGACGTCCCGGGCGACAAGACGCTCCCGGACGGCGGCACGATCCCGCCCGAGCGCACGAAACCCGCGTTGAACCTCACCGTGCTGTTCAACGGCTTCAAACCGCTGTTCAAGGCGCTGAGCCCGAAGGACGTCAACCAGCTCTCGGCCGAGATCATCAGCGTCTTCCAGGGCGAGGGCGGCACGATCACCAGCCTGCTGCAGCACACCGCGTCGCTGACGAGCGCGATCGCGAGCAAGGACCAGGTGATCGGCCAGGTCATCGCCAACCTCAACACGGTCCTCGGCACGGTCAACGCCCACGGCCCGCAGCTCGGCGACCTGATCGAGCAGACGCAGAAGCTGGTCAGCGGGCTGGCCGAGCAGCGCAAGCCGATCGGCGACGCGGTCAGCGCGCTCGGCGACCTGGCCGTGTCGACCACCGGGCTCTTGGCCGACGCGCGTCCGGCGCTGAAGGACGACGTCGCGAAGCTGCGCACGCTCTCGCAGAACCTCGGCGACTCCGGCGTGCTGCTCAACCACCTCCTGGAGGTGCTGCCGGGCAACCTGCAGAAGTTCACCCGGACCCTGAGCTACGGCAGCTGGTTCAACTACTACCTGTGCGGGATCACCGGCACCATCGGCATTTCCTCGCTCGACATCACCCTGCCGATCATCCCCATCCCCGGCACGCAGCGCGCGGAGAGGTGTGGTCCGTGAAGCCGCTGAAAGAACGCAACCAGGCGGGAGTGGGCGCGGTCGCGCTCGTGCTGATCGTGCTCGTCACGGCCACGACGTACTTCTCCGACCAGCTCCCGTTCTTCGGCAACGGCACGACGTATTCGGCGTACTTCGGCGAGTCCGCCGGGCTCGCGCCGGACAACGAGGTCGAGGTCGCCGGCGTCAAGGTCGGCACGGTGTCGTCGGTGAAACTCGCGGGCAAGCAGGTCCTGGTGAAGTTCCGGGTCAAGGACGTCCGGGTCGGCGACGCGACGACGGCGTCCATCGAGATCAAGACCCTGCTGGGGGAGAAGTACCTGGCGCTCGACCCGAAGGGCGACGGCGCCCAGGAGCCGAACGACACCATCCCGCAGGCCCGCACGCGCACGCCGTTCCAGCTGCAGGACGCCTTCGAACAGCTGTCGACGACGGTCGGCGACATCGACACGAAACAGCTCGCGGACAGCTTCAACGCACTTTCCGACAGCCTCAAGGACAGCCCGCAGTACCTGAAGGACACGCTCAACGGGCTGTCGTCGCTGGCTCGCACCGTCTCGTCCCGTGACGCCGACCTGCACACCCTCCTCGCCAACACGAGCCAGGTCTCGAAGACGCTGTCCGACCGCAACGCCCAGCTGCAACGCGTGATCAGCGACGGCAACCTGCTGCTCACCGAACTGCAGAACCGCAAGGCCGCGATCAACGCCCTGCTCACCGGCACCCAGCAGCTGTCGCAGCAGCTGACCGGGCTGGTCCGGGACAACCGCGAACAGCTCAAACCGACGCTGGAGAAGCTCGGGAAGGTGACCGACATCCTGCAGCGCAACCAGGGCAACCTCGAGAAGAGCCTGCAGCTGATGGCGCCGTTCGCCCGCGTCGGCGCCAACGCCACCGGCAACGGCCGCTGGTTCGAGGGCTACCTGTGCGGGCTGCTGCCGCCGACGATCACCGTGGGCGGGCTGCACATCAACCCCGAAGGCTGCACCCCGCCGATCGCGGCGCCGAACCAGGGGGTGGGCGGCCGATGACCATCCACACCTACCGCGGCCGGCGGCTCGTGACGTGGCTGGCGTTCGCGTGCGTCCTCGCGCTGGTCGTCACCGCGGGGCTGTACCTGGTGTTCCGTGCGTCCACCGGCACTGTCGTGTCCGCCTACTTCGGCAAGACCGTCGGGCTGTACGCGGGTTCGTCGGTGCGGGTGCTCGGCGTGCCGGTCGGGCAGGTCACCGACGTCACGCCCGAAGGCGACGCGGTCCGCGTCGACATGCGGGTCGACGACGTGCCGCTGCCCGCCGACGTCGGCGCGGTCGTCGTCGCGCCGAGCCTGGTCAGCGACCGGTACGTCCAGCTCACCCCGGCCTATGACAGCGGCCCTGTACTCGCTTCGGGCACGGTCCTGCCGCGCGAACGCACGGCCACGCCGGTGGAACTGGACGACCTCTACTCGAGCTTGGACAAGCTCTCGACGGCGTTGGGTCCGAATGGTGCCAACAAGGACGGCGCGCTGTCCGGTGTGCTCGACACCGCCGCGAACACGTTGAAGGGCAATGGGGCTTCGCTGAATTCGACGGTCGGTCAGCTGGCTCAGCTGGCGAAGACCCTCGACGGTTCGAAGGACGACCTGTTCTCGACCGTGCAGAACCTGAACTCCTTCACCGGTGCCCTGGCCCAGAGCGACCAGCAGCTCAACGAGTTCTACCGCCGTGTCGCCGACGTCAGCCAGTTCCTCGCCGCCGACTCGAACGACGTCGGGGCGGCACTGCAGTCCCTCGGCGGCGCGCTCGGCGACGTCCAGCAGTTCGTCAACGACAACAAGGCCGCGCTGGAGTCCAATGTGGACAAGCTGGCGTCGCTGTCGAAGGTCCTCGTCGACCAGCGCGCCGCGCTCGCCGAGGTGCTCGACATCGCCCCGACCGGCGCCACCAACTTCATCAACTCCTACGACGCGGCGTCGGGCACCATCGCCGTCCGCGACAACCTCAACGAGCTGACCAACCCGCCGATCCTCACCGTGTGCCGGCTGATCAGCTCGTTCACGCCCAAGGAAGTTCCCGATACCTTGGGGAACATCTGCAAGCAGCTGGCGCCGGTCCTCGACGGGGCCCTGAAGCTGCCGTCCATCCCGCAGGTGCTCAACTCGCTGCAGAACGGGACGCTGCCGCCGTTGCCGCTCCCGCTGGTCGACGTGATGGAGCAGCTGTCGGGCGGTGCGAAGTGAACCGGCGGCAGCGCGTCGCCGGCGCGCTGGCCGGGGTGCTCGTGCTTGCCGGCTGCAGCGACGGCGGGTTCAACGGCCTCTACGGCACGCCGCTGCCGGGTGGCGCCGACGTCGGCGACCACCCGTACCACGTCACCGCGCTGTTCACCGACGTGCTGGACGTGGTGCCGCAGTCGAGCGTCAAGGTCAACGACGTCGCGGTCGGGCGCGTCGACAAGATCACGCTGACCCCGGACACGCGGTCGGCGCAGGTGGCGATGACCGTCAACGGCGACATCGCGCTGCCCGCCAACGCCCGCGCCGAGCTGAAGCAGTCCAGCCTGCTGGGCGAGAAGTTCGTCGAGCTGAGCGTGCCCACGGCCGAACCGGCCACCGGGAAACTGGCCGACGGCGCGCGGATCCCGCTCGGACGCACCAACCGCAACCCCGAGGTCGAGGAGGTGCTCGGCGCGCTTTCGCTGCTGCTCAACGGCGGCGGCGTCGAGCAGATCCAGAAGATCAGCCACGAACTCAACGACGCCTTGTCCGGCAACGAGCCGGAAATCCGCGCGCTGCTGTCGCGTGTGGACGATCTGGCGACTCAGCTGGACGGGCACAAGACCGAGATCCTCCGCGCGATCGACGGGCTCGGGAAGCTCTCGAAGACGTTGACGGGCCAGACGCAGAACCTGACCAACGCGCTCGACAACCTCGCGCCGGGCCTGAAGATCGTCACCGACCAGCGCGACCAGCTCGTGAGCATGCTGAACGCGCTGAACACGCTGTCCGGGGTCGCGGTCGACACCGTGACGAAGAGCCGTGACCAGCTCGTGGCGAACCTCAAGGCGCTGCAGCCGACGTTGACGAAGCTGGGCGAAGCAGGTCAGAACCTGCCGAACGCGCTGCAGATCCTGCTGACCTACCCGTTCCCGGACTACGCGGGCAACGTGATCAAGGGCGACTACGCGAACGTCGAGGCGAACGTGAACCTCGATCTGGACGTTCTGATCCAGAACTTCACGAACTCGTCGCAGCCGCCGATCGCGTTGCCGTCCGCGCAGTCTTCCGCCGTCGCGCCACCGCTGCCCCTGCCCGACCTGGGTTCGGTCCCGCAGTCCGCGGGCCCCGACCTGCTGGGCGGGCTGCTCGGCCTGATCGGGGGCGGCCGGTGACCCGCAAGATCCGCGTCCAGCTGTTCGCGTTCGTCGTCATCGCGGTGGTGTCCGTCGTCTACGCCGGCGGGCACTACGCCGGGCTGGACCGGCTGTTCGGCAACCGCGGTTACGTCGTCACCGCGCAGCTGACGGACTCCGGCGGCATCTTCGTCAACTCCGAGGTCGCCTACCGCGGGGTCACGGTCGGCCGGGTGACGTCGATGACGCTCACCGAGCACGGCGTCGACGTCGCCCTCGACATCGACGCGGGCGCGCCGGACATCCCGGCCGACGCGCACGCGCAGGTGGCGAACCGGTCGGCGGTGGGGGAGCAGTTCGTCGACCTGCTCCCGCAGCACAACGGCGGCCCGTTCCTCAAGGATGGCTCGGTGATCACGGCGGACAAGACGTCGCTGCCACCGTCGCCGGACACGGTGCTGTCGCATTTGGACGACCTCGTGGCGAGCGTGCACCCGGAGTCGTTGCGGACCGTCGTCGACGAGACGTACAACGCGTTCGCGGGTGCGGGACCGGAACTGCAGCAGCTGCTGGACAGCACGGGATCGCTGACCGCGGTGGCCGCGCAGTACGTGCCGCAGACGCAGGGGCTGCTGGCGAACTCGCGGATCGTGCTGGGCACCCAGGAACGCCAGGCGGCGAACATCACCGACTTCGCTGCTGGTTTGAAGACGATCGCGGGTCAGCTCAAGAAGTCGGACCCGGACCTGCGGCGGGTGATCGCGCAGGCACCGCAGCTGAGCCGTCAGATCAGCGACGTGCTGGCCGCGTCGGGCACGGACCTGGGCGTGCTGTTCGCGAACCTGCTGACGACCGCGCAGATCACGACGTCCCGCAAGGACTCCATCGAGGAACTGCTGGTGGCGTACCCGATCATCTCGGCGTTCTCGCCGTCGACGTCCCCGGACGGCACCGGTCACCTGGGCGTGGTGTTCAACTTCTTCGACCCGGCTTCGTGCACGAAGGGGTACGAGGGAACGAAACAACGTCCGGCCAATGATGTTTCGGAAGCGCCGGTGAACACGAACGCCTACTGCGCCGAGCCGCCGGGCAGCCCGACCGGGGTACGCGGGGCGCAGAACGCGCCCTACGCGGGGAAGCCGCCGGCGATTCCCGCGGCGCCTTCGCAGACCGCTTCGGCGCCTTCGCAGGCTCAGCTTCCGGGCATGCTGAGCCTGCTGACCGGGCCGTCGGCGGGTGGGCTGGGCAAGCTGCTGGGCGCGCCGTGAAGCTGCGTCTCCTGGTGGCTGTGACGGTCTTGTCGGTGTTGGCGGCGGCGTTTTCGGGCTGGTCGTGGTGGCGGGCCGCTTCGGACGACTCCGCTGCTCGTGGCCGCGACCGGGACGCGGTGCTGGCGGCGGCGGGTCCGTCACTGGTCACGTTGAACACGATCGACTACCGCACGGCGGCGGCGGACGTGGACCGCTGGATAGCGGCGACGACGGGACAGTACGGGAAGGACCTTTCGGGCGACCGTCAGCTGCAGATCGACCGGGCCACCACGGCCCGCACGGTGTCGTCGGCGTCCCTGGTGCAGGCGGCGGTCACGGAGATCGACCCTGCCCGCGGGACGGCGCGCCTCCTGGCGGTACTGGACGTCCGGGTGTCGACGGGCGGCGGAGCGGTCACGCCGAAGATGAACCGGCTGACGGTGGACGTGTCCCGGTCCCCGGACGGCTGGAAGATCAGCGGGGTCCAGGCGGCGGGCTCATGACCCGCGTGCTGGCAGTGGTGATCGCGCTCGCCCTGGGCTGCACGGTGTGGTTCGGTGTCGAGACGGCGTCCCTGTCCCCGGGCGACAATCAGGCACTGGTGGACCAGGCGGCGACCGCTTCGGTGTCCGCCGAGGTGAGCGACGCGGTCAAGGCGGTGTTTTCGTACGACTACGCGAACCTGCCCCGCACCGAGCGAGCGGCGGCGGAGGTCCTGACCGGCGACGCGGTCCGCCAGTACCAGGCCCAGTTCGCCTCGGCCCGAACCCGAGCGGTCGCGGAGAAGCTGACCCGCACGACGACGGTCCGGGCGGCGGGAGTGCGGTCGCTGCGGGGCGACTCCGCGGATTTGCTCCTGTTCCTGGACCAGCAGACGGTGACCCAGGGCGGGGGAGCGCCGACGTCGTCGGTGGCCCAGCTGGCGGTGACGGCGAAGAAGGTGGACGGCCACTGGAAACTGGCGACGTTGACGGCACTCTGAGAACCGAGCCGGCGATCGGGCTTCACGTCATCAGTCGGGTGGCCATCCGCCGCGCGGAATGTCTCCCTCGGTTCGCCGCAATCTCTCGAGGTCGTCGATGATCTTCGTGAGCAGTTCGTCGCTCTGCGGTGACGGCAGCTCACTGGCAAGCGTGAACCGATCGTGGAGTGAGCGGTAGCTGTCGCGGAGACGACGGTGATAGCGCCAGCGTTCACCGAAGTTCAAGGCGCGTTCGACGCCGATCAAGAAAGCGGCCAGGCCGGTGAGTGCGCGTGGCAACCACGAGAGGTCGGCCGGCCAGCTCGCCGCGGTCGCCAGGATGGTCGCGCCCAGCGCGAGCACCGTGCCACCGTTGAACAGCGCGGAGTCCAGGCGAGGATCGTGCTCGGCGATCGACTTCCTGAGGGATGCGTCGATGGCCTGGTGGCTGCCGGATCGGTTCATGGGCCCTCCGCGTCTCGGGTAGCGGGATTGTGCTCGGCCGGGGTGGTGCTTGAGGGGGATCGGCCCGTAGCCGCGTGGTTCAACACCCACTCGACGGCAGCGGCAGTGCCGGGCTCGCGCCAATGAGTGTGGTGGTCGAATCCGCAGTCGTGGTGTTTCCATCCGCGTGACCGGGGTTGGCCGTTGAGACCGACCGCTTCGATGCGGGGGGAGTAGGGGCCGGCGAACTTCTGCCCGAGGCGGAAGACCTGCCGAAGCACCTTGTCCGACGGGCTGTACTCGACCGCCTCACGGCGAGCAAGTGGCACGAAGGTGAAGGAACCGTCGTCCACCATTTCGGCGACGTCCACCGCGGCGCCGAGCAGGGCGAAACCGCGCACGATTCCCCGGCCGCGCAGCCGGTCGGCCGCAGTCAAAGCCACCAGGGCGCCCAGGGAATGGCCGACGAGGACCGCCGAATCCCGGTTCCTCGCGGCGAGGTAGTCGCCCAGTTGCCGACCAGAGCGGGCTGCACGATCGATCATTGCGGGGTAGGCCATCTTGGACCAAGACCGGTTGAGGTACCGGTCGCTCGGCCAGAGGAAGGCGCCCTTCTGGACCCGGCTCGGCGGACTTCCCCCGAACAGGTTGGTCCAAAGAGTACGTCCTTGGCGCAGCGCTCGCTCTTGGTCCACGTTGAAACCGTGGATGTAGATGACCCAGATCTGATCACCGAGAGGCCGGATATCTTCGAGGATGGTGGTTCGCCTGCTGCCTCCGCGGGGCTTTTCCCGCACAGTCAGGATGAAGTCGTGGCCGGTCATCTCCGGGCAGCCCGCTCGATGATCCGGATGATGTCACGCACCGTCCAGGACACCGGGCCGCCGATGACCAAGCCGAGCGCGAGAGCGATCGCGATGGCCGGTACCGACGCGCCGCTCGCCCATGCTCCGGCTCCGGAGAGTGTGCAGGCGATCAATGCGGATGTCGCCCGCAAAGACGAATGCCAGCGTGCCGTGGCCTCGATCTGGAAGGCGTCGACCCGTCGCTCGATCTGTTCGTCGGCGAGCTGCAACAGTTCTTCGTAACTGAGTCGGTCGACCAGCCGAGGTGAGAGCATCGGCCACTGGGGCCCCAGCGAGCTGATGAACCGACGAAGTGCATCACGGTCCTCCGTCGCTTCGCTGAGGTCGGCCCGGCACTCCTCGCGCAACGACTGCGACACCTGGGCGGCCACTTGGCGGAGATTCCCGGCGTAGGAGATCTTCCCGGGCAGCCCGGAGAGCTCGGAGAAGTCCGCACCGGAGCGGAATTTGTCGTCTTCGATCTTCGTGCCGAAGCTCGAGACGACGGATCTCCGGTTGAACCGAATCGCGAGGGGCGACAGCTTCTTGACGAATTCCAGTGCGGCGCAGGACAGCGCCCCGGCGATGAGTGCGATGACCGCGAGGCGCCAGACGTTGACGGCCGAATCCGTTGGTGCGGTCTGGGGCAACCGGAGGCCCGATCCGCGGCGGAATATCAGAACAATGCCGGTGACCAAGGAAATCATCAGCAGGAAAAGCGGCACCAGGCCGATTCGCAGGGTAGGTGGTGAACTTGTCCTGCGCCGGGGAAAAAACGCCATGGCTACGGTGATCAGTCCCGTGGACAGCGTGAGGACCACGACGAAGATCCATGCCGGCAGGTCGTTCTGGAGAACGGTGGCGATACTGACGGCCACGCCGAGCACGGCTGTGGCTGTGGCACTGATCAGCGAGATCGAGGCGTACGAGCGGGCCATGCCCCTCCTCCCCGTGGATCGAGTTCGGCGCAGCGTGCTCACGTGCGAAACCCCGTCGGCCGCACGGAAGTTCAGGCCCGCCGCCGCATTTGCGGCCGACGATAGCATGCCTCTCCGTGATGTTCGGTGCACTGAGAGGTCGGTTCGGCCGCCGTGCCTGTTACGACCCGATACGGTGAAAGGGGCAGGTCGTGATTCGGCCCACGCGGCGGCGGCCCGGGCCGAGGCGTTCCCGTTAGCCGTCCCACACCGCCGCGCCCTGGCGGAGAACCTCCACATCGGACTCGGACGTCACCGGCCACAGCTCCACCACGTACCGGTAGTGCTCACCGAACTCGTGCTCGTTCCACGTCACCGCCGGCGGACCCGCGGGCACGTACGAAACCCGCGCCCGATACAACCCCGGAAGCACCGAGAAGAACTTCTCCTGCGACGGATAGTCCGACGGCCCGGAAATGACCAACCGACCGGTCGGAACCGGAAGATCCGCTTCCACCACGTGTTCGGCGTCGGGAGCCAGGGCCGGTGGCGAGGGCAGCAGCGTCACCGAAGACTCCACCACGTCCGACCGCGCCGTCGCGATGGCGAGACCACCGGGCTCTGCCCCGATCCGGTGAGATTCCACCGCCGCGGAAGTCCATCCGCTGCCCGTCAGCCGTGACCCGGAATCCCGGATGGTGAACTGCCGCTGGTCGGCGTGGACGACGAGATGCACACGAACCACCCTAGCCAGGACCCGCCCCGAAATGGTATCGACACCGGGGTTAGCGTTGACGGCATGACCACTGCTTCCGTCGACGTCGACACGGCCCGCAGCGACTACGCGGCCCTGGTCGGCCGAGGCCTCTCCCTGGACATCACCCGTGGCAAGCCGTCCCCCGAGCAGCTCGACCTTTCGAACGCGCTGCTGAGCCTCCCCGGCGACGGCACCTTCAAGGCCGAGGACGGCACCGACGTCCGCAACTACGGCGGCCTCCAGGGCCTGCCGGAGCTGCGCCGCATCTTCGCCGGCGCGCTGCAGGTGCCCGCCGGGCAGCTGCTCGCCGCGGGCAACTCCAGCCTCGAGCTGATGCACGACGCCGTCGTCCAGGCCCTGCTGAGCAAGCTGCCCGGCGCCGAGCGCCGCTGGGCCGACGAGCCGCAGGTGAAGTTCCTCGCGCCCGTCCCGGGTTACGACCGCCACTTCGCGCTCACCGAGCGCTTCGGCATCGAGCTGGTCCCGGTCGCGATGACCGACGAGGGTCCCGACATGGACGCCGTCGAGACGCTGGTCGCCGAGGATCCGGCCGTCAAGGGCATCTGGTGCGTGCCGAAGTACAGCAACCCCACCGGTGTCACGTTCAGTGACGACGTCGTCCGGCGGCTCGCCACCATGCGCACCGCGGCGCCCGACTTCCGGATCTTCTGGGACAACGCCTACGCCGTGCACCACCTCACCGACGACGAGCCGGAGCTGGCCGACCTCCTCGCCCTGGCGACCGAGGCGGGCAACGCCGACCGCGTGTTCGTCTTCGGCTCGACCTCGAAGATCACCCTCGCCGGCGCCGGCGTCGGGTTCTTCGGCGCGTCCGAAGCCAACCTGGCCTGGTGGACCGGCAACATCGGCAAGCGCACGATCGGCCCGGACAAGGTCAACCAGCTGCGCCACGCCCACTTCCTCAAGGACGAGGCCGGCGTCCGCGCGCACATGCGCAAGCACGCCGAGATCATCGGCCCGAAGTTCGCGGCCGTCGACCGCATCCTCTCCGAGGAGCTGGCCGACCTGGCGTCCTGGACCAAGCCGACCGGCGGGTACTTCATCACGCTGACCGTCCCGCGGGGCACCGCGAAGGAGGTCGTGCGGCTGGCGAAGGAGGCCGGTGTCGCGCTGACCCCCGCCGGGGCGACCCACCCGCACGGCGAAGACCCGGCCGACGCCGTCATCCGCATCGCGCCGACCTTCCCGAAGCTGGAAGAGGTCGAAGAGGCCGTCCGCGCGCTCGCCGTGTGCGTCCGGCTCGCCGTCGCGCAGCGCGGCTGACCTGGGAAAACCGAACTCGATCAAAAATTTTCCCGTTTTGACCGAGCCGGGGGGCGCCCAGGTACGTATGACCGGTGGGTGAGGTGGACGAACTCGTCACGAGAGGACGTCCCCCGGTGTTCGGAAAACGCTACACGGAGCAGCTGATCGAGCGCAGCGCGGAGAACGCGACCGACCGCCGCCGCTTCCTCAAGGCTGCGGGAGCGGCGGGGCTCGGCGTCGCGGGTGCCGGCGCGCTCGGCACGGCGCTGTCGCTGGGCCTCGGCTCGGCCGGTGCCACGCAGCAATACGGTGCGCAGGGAGGTGACAAGGCGAAGGAGGCGGCGAGCGACGCCGCCGTGCTGAACTTCGCGTTGAACCTCGAGTACCTCGAGGCGAACCTCTATTCGTTCGCCGCCAACGGCTACGGGCTGAACGAGAAGTACGTCAACGGCGTCGGCAACCTGGGCAAGGCCAACGGCGGGCACGCCGTGAAGTTCAAGAGCGAGCAGACGAAGCAGATCGTCCAGGAGATCGCCGGCGACGAGGTCGCCCACGTGAACTTCCTGCGCAAGGCGCTGGGCAAGGCCGCCGTCGCGCAGCCGGAGATCGACTTCCAGAACAGCTTCACCGCGGCCATGCAGGCCGCCGGGGTGATCAAGCAGGGCCAGACGTTCGACCCGTTCGGGAGCGAGAACAACTTCCTGCTCGCCGCCTACCTGTTCGAGGACGTCGGCGTGTCGGCCTACAAGGGCGCGGCGCCGCTGGTGAACAACAAGACGTTCCTCGACGCGGCGGCCGGCATCCTCGCCGTCGAGGCCTACCACGCCGGCATCGTGCGGTCGGCGCTGTTCGAGCGCGGCCTCGGCGACATCACGAACAAGATGTCCGACGCCCGCGACAGCCTCGACGGCAAGGCCGACGACGACGAAGGCGTCATCAAGAACGGCAAGGCGAACCTCGTCCCGGCCGACGCCAACGGCATCGCGTTCGGGCGGTCCGCCGACCGCGTGCTCAACATCGCCTACCTCAACCCGGACAAGGTGTCCTCGGGCGGGTTCTTCCCGCGCGGCCTGAACGGCGAAATCGCCACCAGCGGTGCGAAGGAGAAGTAGGCACCGCGTGCCGCCGCCACGGTAACGTCACAGGCGGCGGCACGCGGAGTCGACGGGGGGCGCGAGGTGCGGGTACTGGTCGCGGGTGGCGGGATCTCCGGCACGGTCACGGCGATGGCGGTGAAGCTCGCCGGGCACGAGCCGGTCGTGTTCGAGGCCTATCCCGCCGGCGGGGACGACATCGGCGCGTTCCTCACGATCATGCACAACGGCATGGACGCCCTGCGCGCCATCGGCGCGGACGGACCGGTGATCGACAGTTCGTTCGCCGCGTACGGCGTCGAGCTCGTCGCCCCGGACGGGGAGACCGTCGGGCGGCGCGAGTTCGACATCGAGGGCCTCGACGGGCCACGCACGCTCACCCGCGCAACGCTCTACCGCGTCCTGCAGGACGAGGCCGCGCGCCGCGGTGTCCCGCTGGAGCGCGGCAAACGGCTGGTGGGCGCGCATCCCGGCCCAGGCGGGATCACGGCGGAGTTCGCCGACGGCACCACCGCGACCGGCGACGTCCTCGTCGGCGCGGACGGCCTGCGCTCGGTCGTCCGGCGGCTGATCGACCCGGCGGCGGACGAACCCCGCTACACCGGGCTGACCGTCGTGTACGGCTACACGCGGGCGCGCGGACTGCCCGCCGCGCCCGGGATCTACCGGATGATCCGCGGCAGCAAGGCGGCTTTCGGCTTCACCACCGACCCCGGCGGAGCCACGTTCTGGTTCGCCCGCGTCCCGGACGCCGAGCGGTCACGCGAAGAGGTCGCGGCGGTGACCGCGGACGGCTGGCGCGAGTTCGCCCACGCGGCGTTCGCGGAAGACCCGTTGCCCTGCAAGGACATCATCGCCGCGACGGGCGACGAGGTGTTCGGCGGCCACTCCTACGACGTCCCCGAAACGCGCGTCTGGTCGACGCCGGAGATGGTCCTCGCCGGCGACGCCGCCCACGCCGCGTCCCCGGCGGCCGGCCAGGGCGCGTCGATGGCGCTGGAGGACAGCGTCGTGCTGGCACAGTGCCTGCGCGACCTGCCGGACCCGGCGTCGGCCTTCGCGGCGTACGAAGGACTGCGGCGCGAGCGCGTGGAGAAGCTCGTCGCGGCCAGCGCGGGCGGGGACGTCGGCGAGGAACGCGGCTGGCTGTACTCGCACCACATCGACTGGGCAGCGAAGATCACCGCCTAGCGCGGTTATTGAGCGACAGGCTGCTAGGCATCGATCTCGAGGGTTCGCATTCGACAGCAATCTCGCGTGGAAGCAAGGTTGCGTTGGTTGAATAATAAAATTGATATCGGTGCAGGTGTACTTGTTTGGAGTGTGGCAAACTGTGCGCTCGTGAACGAAGTAGATCCAAATTCGGCTTCAAAGGCTGCTGCGCCAACTGATCGTCTCGCTAGCCGGTCGGCGACGGCAACTGTGCTGCCCTGGCGTGCATTGGCGCTGACTGCTGTCGCAATATTTGTCTTCACTGGAATCGTAATTGTGACGCTCTGGTGGGTTGGTAGTCGCGGTTTGAGCGGGAGTGATCTGGTCGCCGCCCGATTCGACGCTGTCAAGATTGGTCTTAGTGTCGGGGTTGGCGGTGGAGGCGTTGTCGCCCTGTATCTTAATTGGCGGCGGCAGCGGTCGAGCGAAGCTGATCTCGACAACCGAGAGCGTACCCTTGTTCATCAACAGCAGGTAGCCGCCGAAAATAGGGATCATCAGGCGCAGGTTGCCGCCGATGCAAGAATAGATGCTGCGGCTCGAAGGATTACGGAGTTATTCACGAAGGCGGCGGAGCATTTGGGATCTGACAGTTTGCCTGTCCGACTAGCTGCCTTCTATGCGCTTGAGCGTCTCGGCCAGGAGAACGAATCTCAGCGTGCGTCAGTGCGCAAACTCTTCTGTGCTTACCTTCGCATGCCATTTGATTCGGATATCTTGGATAGTGGTGAAGGTGAGTGTGGTCACTCAAAAAGTGACTATCGTCGAGTGATGCAAGAGCGTGAAGTCAGGTTGAGTGTACAGCAAATACTCCTGGATCACTTCAATCCGGACGTTTTGGAAAAGTTCTGGCCAGGCCAGGAACTTGATCTTGCGAGGGCGACGCTGATCGACTTCGACCTCACTGACCTTAATGTCAATTCGATCAGCTTCAAGGATGCAATCTTTGTCGGAGATGCGAAATTTGTTCGAACATTGTTTGCTGATTCATCCACCTTCGCAAACGCGCGGTTTTCTGGTCGTGCTAAACTTTCAGGAAGCAATGTTCGCCGGAGACGCCACCTTTGCGGGCGTGAAATTTTGTGATTCTGTGGACTTTGATAGGTCGGAGTTCCTGGCAGGGGTCGACTTTGATCGTACTGAGTTTCAAGGTTCCGCATTCTTTCGTTCAAGGTTCTATGGCAATGCGAACTTTCGCTCAACGTTCGAATCTATGGCGGTGTTTGGAAGAGGTTATCACGGGGTTCCAGCATATTTCGCAGCAGATGCTCATTTTGAGAGTGTCTGGACTGCTGCGCGATTCTACTCCATGGCGGACTTCACGGGAGTGAAGTTTACTCGGCCCGTAAGTTTTAGAGGTGCCGCATTTGCTCGAATTCCTGATTTCGTTGGGGCGGAAAACTTCTTCGATGTTCCCGAGGTTGCTAGACGTCAAAGTCTTGTGATGCACAAATACTCACGTGATTCGCAGACGGGATAAGTTCAGTGAGTTGCCAGACTTAACAGTGTTCAGTAGGCCGCGAAGATCACGGTCTGAGGTCTGCCGTGGCTTCTCGTGAGTGGTAACGCGTGTTCTAACCCGCCTTTACCACTCACGACCGGGAGCCGCAGGAGTCGCGGATCACTAGCTTTGTCGGCAGCAGCGCCGGTTCCGGGGCCTCCGCGTTGCCGATCATCGCCAGGATCGCGCCCGCCGCCGCCGTGCCGAAGCCCGGCTTGTCCTGGGCCACCGTCGTGAGCGCCGGGTCCACCAGGGACGCCACCTCGATGTCGTCGAAGCCCACCACCGCCAGGTCGCCGGGGACCCGCAGCCCGGCCGCGCGGGCCGCGAGCAGTGCGCCGACCGCCATCTCGTCGCTGGCCGCGAACACCGCCGTCGGCGGCTCCTTGCGGGCCAGGAGCCGCCGCATGCCGACGAACCCGCTTTCGCGGTAGAAGTCGCCGCCGACCACGTGGTCCTCCGACACCGGCAGTCCCGCTTCGGCCAGGCCGCGCAGGTATCCCTCGGTGCGGGCGGCGGCGGGCGCGTTGCCGCGCGGGCCGGTGATCGTCGCGATCCGGTGGTGCCCCAGGGCGGCCAGGTGCCGGACGGCCTCGGCCGCGCCGCCGGCGTTGTCCGAAGTCACGTAGGTCGCGCGCGGCCCGGACAGGGCCACGTCCAGTGCGACGCACGGCAACCCGGACTGGGCGAACGCGGTGAACGCGTCGGCGTCCGTCCCGCTGTCGATGAGCACCAGCCCGGCCAGGTGGTGCCGCCGGGTCATGCTCACGTAGGCGATCGGGTCGGCCAGCGAGACGCCCGGGTGGCGTTCGCGGGCGTCGTCGCTCGTCGCGAGCATCAGCAGGTGGTAGCCGTGCGAGCTCAGCGCGGATTTGAGGCCCAGCAACAGGTCCTGCAGGAACGGGTGCCGCCAGCCGGGCCGCCGGTGGTCGGTGTCCCAGACCAGCCCGACCATCGCCGACTGCTGCCGCGACAGCGCCCGCGCCGACTCGTTCGGCGAGAAATCGAGGTCCCGCGCCACGCGTTCGACGCGTTCGCGCGTCGCCGCGCTGACCGTGGCCGGGCGGTTGAACACCCGCGACACGGTGGCGACGGAAACCCCGCAGAGCTGCGCGACCTCGCGGGCGGTGACCATGGCGACCTCCGGTTCTTGTAACCGGTTACATCTGTAGCACACCAGTCCTGACAGCGTAAATGCCGAGCGAGGTTACCGTTTCGTTACTTGACGGATACCCGTTGGGAGCGCTCTCATGGGACCCGCGTTTTCCGACGGCCCCGCAGAACAACGGAGATCTCATGCGCCCGAAAACGAGAAACCGCCCGATCCGCCTGCTCGCCGCGGCGTGCGCCGCGCTGGCCGCGGTCACCGCGCTGAGCGCCTGCGGGGACAGCAGCGGTGCGTCCGGCGGCAAGATCAAGCTGAGCCTCGGCCTGTTCGGCAACTTCGGCTACACCGACCTGATCAAGGAGTACCAGGCGGCGCACCCGGACATCGAGATCACCGAGCGGACCGCCGCCTACTCCGACCACCACAAGAACCTCGCCGCGCACCTGGCCACCGGTGCCGGCGCCGCGGACATCGAAGCGATCGACACCGGGTATGTCGCCCAGTTCAAGGCGACGCCGGACAAGTTCGTCGACCTCAACACCGTCGGCGGCGACAAGCTCAAGGACCGCTGGCTGAGCTGGAAGTGGGCCGCGTCGCTGGGGAAGGGCGGGCAGCAGATCGGCTACGGCACCGACGTCGGCGGCCTGGCCATCTGCTACCGCCGGGACCTGTTCAAGACCGCCGGCCTGCCCGAGGACCGGGACGCCGTGTCCGCGCTCTGGCCCACGTGGCAGGCGTTCTTCGACGCGGGCAAGCGCTTCCAGGCCAAGGCGCCCAACGGCGTCAAGTTCATGGACGGCGGCCCGACCGTGCTCAACGCGATCGTCGGCCAGGCGCCGCAGGGCTACTACGACCAGAACGACCAGCTCATCGTGGGCAGCAATCCGGCGCTGCGCCAGGGCTGGGACCTCGTGGTCGACGCGGTCAAGGCGAACCTCAGCGCGGGCCTGCTCTACAGCACGCCGCCGTGGAACACCGGCTTCACGAAGGGCCAGTTCGCGACCGTCACGTGCCCCGCGTGGATGATGACCAAGATCAAGGACCAGGCCCCCGACACCGCGGGCAAGTGGGACGTCGCGGCCGTGCCGGGCGGCGGCGGCAACTGGGGCGGCTCGTACCTCACCGTGCCCAAGCAGGGCAAGCACACCAAGGAAGCCGCCGAGCTCGCCGCCTGGCTGACCGCGCCCGAGCAGCAGGCGAAGGTGTTCACCAGCAAGGGTCTGCTGCCTTCGACGCCGTCGCTCTACGACGACCCGAAGATCACCGGCTACACCAACCCGTTCTTCAACAACGCGCCCGTGGGCAAGGTGTTCACCGATGCGGCGAAGAAGCTGAACCCGCAGTACCAGGGCCCGAAGGCCGGCGACGTCCAGACGGAGTTCGGCAACGCGATGCAGCGCGTCGAGCAGGGCAAGCAGGACGGCGCGGCGGCGTGGCAGCAGCTGGTCGGTGACGTCGCGAAGATCAAGTAATGGCACTCACCTTCGCCGAGCGGCGGCAGAAGTGGGACGTCAAGCTGTCGCCGTTCGGTTTCATCAGCCCGTACTTCCTCATCTTCGGCGTCTTCGGGTTGTTCCCGCTGCTGTACACGGCGTTCGTGTCGCTGCAGAAGCGGAACCTCATCGACGCCGAAGGCGCGCAGTTCATCGGCCTCGGCAACTACGACCAGCTGCTGTTCCACGACCCGTACTTCTGGAACGCGATGGGGAACACGGTCAGCCTGTGGCTGCTGACCACGATCCCGCAGATCCTGTTCGCGCTCGGCATCGCGCACCTGCTCAACCGCAGGCTGCGCGGGCGGACGCTGTTCCGGATGGGCATGATCCTGCCGAACATCACCTCGGTGGCGGCGGTGACGATCATCTTCGCGCAGCTGTTCGGCCGGGACTTCGGGCTGGTCAACTGGGTGCTGAGCTGGTTCGGCGCCGGCCAGGTCGACTGGCAGGCCGGCACGGCCAGCTCGCACACCGCCATCGCGGCGATGGTGGTGTGGCGCTGGACCGGCTACCACGCGCTGATCTTCCTGGCGTCGATGCAGGCGATCCCGTCGAGCATGTACGAGGCCGCCACCCTCGACGGCGCCAAGGGGTGGCAGCAGTTCTGGCGGATCACCGTGCCGCTGCTGCGGCCGCAGATCATCTTCTCCACGGTGATCGCGACGACCGGGAACATGCGGCTGCTCGCCGAGCCGCTGCTGTTCAACCCCGGCACCGCGGCGGCGACCGGCGGGTCGGACCGGCAGTTCCAGACCGCCGCGCTCTACCTCTACGAGCAGGGCTTCACCAAGTACGACTTCGGCTACAGCTCGGCGATCGCGCTGATCCTGGCCGTGGCCACGATGCTCGTCGCGGGCCTGTCGTACCTGGTGACCCGGCGCATCCAGACGGACTGAGGAGCGGACATGACCACCGTGCTGACCCCGGCGGCCCCCGCGCCGCCGGTTTCGCCCGGGCGGGCCCGGCGGATCGTGCGCCGGGTGGCGAGCCCGTGGACCTACGCCGCGCTGATCGCGATCCTGGCCGGTTCGGCGTTCCCGGTGTACTGGTCGTTCGTCGTCTCCTCGCAGACGACGGAGGCGGTCGGGAGCGTGCCGCCGGTGCTGGTGCCCGGCGGGCACCTGTTCGAGAACATCGCCCGCGTCTTCGACGAGACGGACTTCGCGCTGGCGCTGGGGAACTCGCTCATCGTGGCGGGCACGATCACCGTCTCGGTGGTGCTGTTCTCGACGCTCGCCGGGTTCGCCTTCGCCAAGATGCGGTTCCGCGGCCGGACCTTCCTGCTGCTCGTCGTCATCGCCACCCAGGCGATCCCGACCGAGCTGGGCGTCGTGCCGCTCTACATGATGATGGCCGACTTCGGGTGGGCCGGGCAGCTGCAGGCGGTGATCGTGCCCGGCCTGGTCACCGCGTTCGGCGTGTTCTTCATGCGCCAGTACTTCGAGCGGGCGCTGCCGCTGGAGCTGCTGGAAGCCGGCCGGATGGACGGCTGCGGCTCGCTGCGGCTGTTCTGGCACGTGGCGCTGCCCGCCGCCCGCCCGGCCGCGGCCGTGCTCGGCCTGTTCACGTTCATGCAGGCGTGGAACGACTTCTTCTGGCCACTGGTCGTGCTGGTGCCGGAGAACCCGACCGTCCAAACCGCACTGTCCACTCTGGCCAGTGGCTACACCACCGACTACACGCTCGTGCTCACCGCCGCCACCATCGGCACCGTCCCCGTCCTGCTCGTGTTCCTGCTGTTCGGCCGCCAGATCGTCGGCGGCATCATGCAGGGCGCGCTCAAGGGCTGACCTTCCCGGAGCTCACCGTGACTTCCAGTTTCCCACCCGGCTTCCGCTGGGGCGTGGCCACCTCGGCGTTCCAGATCGAGGGGGCCACCCGGATCGACGGCCGCGGACCGTCCATCTGGGACACGTTCGCGACGCGGCCCGGCGCGGTGGCGGGCGGCGACACCGGGGAGCCGGCAGCCGACCACTACCGCCGCTGGCCGCAGGACCTCGCCCTGCTCACCGGGCTCGGCGTGGACGCCTACCGCTTCTCGGTGTCGTGGCCCCGCGTGCAGCCGGAAGGCCGCGGCCGCGTCGAACGCCGGGGGCTCGACTTCTACCGGCGGATCGCGGAAGGGCTGCGGGAGAAGGGGATCGAGCCGTTCCTCACGCTGTACCACTGGGACCTGCCGCAGGCACTGGAAGACTCCGGCGGCTGGCGGTCGCGGGACACGGCCCACCGGTTCGCCGAGTACGCGGCGCTGGTGCACGAGGCGCTCGGCGACGTCGTCGACCACTGGACGACGCTCAACGAGCCGTACCCGTGCGCGATCGCGGGCTACGGCGAAGGACGGCACGCGCCGGGCGCGCGGGAGGGACACGGCGCGCTGGCGGCGGCTCACCACCTCCTGCTCGGCCACGGCCTGGCGGTCCGGGCGATGCGCGACCGGGCGGCGCTGCCGCACCAGTTCGGCATCGTCCTCAACCAGTCCCCGGCGGTCCCGGTGTCCCCCTCGGCGGCCGACACGGCGGCGGCCGCGCGTCAGGACACGCTGTTGCGCCGCCAGTTCACCGACCCCCTGTTCGGCGGCCGCTACGCACCGGGGCTCGCCGCGATGTTCGACGGCGTCTCGGACTTCTCCTTCCGCCTGGACGAAGACCTCGAGACGATCGGGGCGCCCCTGGACTACCTGGGCGTGAACTACTACTACCGCCTGCACGTCGCGGACGCACCACACCGCGAACCGGACCCGTCCCTGCGCACGGCGTCCGACATCGGAGTGGACACTTCGCGGCTCCCGGACGTCCCGCGGACGGGGATGGGCTGGCCGGTCGAGCCGGAGGGTCTCACGGAAGCCCTGGTCGGCCTGCACAACCGGTACGCGGGGCTGCCGCCGGTGTACGTCACGGAGAACGGCTGCGTGTACCCGGACCGGAGTGACTTCGCGGACTACGAGCGCATCGACTTCCTGAGCGAGCACATCGAAGCGGCCCGGACAGCGGCCGCGGCGGGGGTGGACCTGCGCGGGTACTTCTGCTGGTCCCTGCTGGACAACTTCGAGTGGGCGCACGGGTACAAGCACCGCTTCGGCCTGGTCCACGTGGACTACGAAACCCAGCGGCGCACGCCCAGGTCGAGTTACCGCTGGTACCGCGACTTCATCGCGGCCCAGCGGCACCCCGTAAGTCCGTGAAGGCCTCCTTCCCGGCTCTAAGAGCCGGGAAGGAGAGGCCGAGGCCGGGG
>NZ_JBFACT010000045.1:0-74472 GCF_040640995.1 Amycolatopsis sp. NPDC021455
CGTTCGGTGCGTCCAACGCACCGAACGCCACATTGGGGCGCTTGAGCCTCAGCCCACCCAGGTGACCGCGTGCTTCTCGAACCCCCGCGCCTCAGCCACCCGCGCCGCCTCGGCCTCCGCTTCCTCCCGGACCGCCGGGCGCAGCGGGTCGAACGCCGTCACCGTGAACGTCAGCTTCGCCCCGCTGCCCTTCGTACGCCACGTCCCGGCGATGTCGCCGTCCGCCAGGAGGACGCCCGGGTTGCCCAGCATCTTCCAGACCTCCTTGCGCCGCGCCGGGTCCGGGACCAGCAGGGCCTTGTCGCGCGCCTGGATGAACGGGTCCAGCGGTGGCAGCAGCCGCACCACGTCCGGCTCCGGCGGGTTCTCCAGTGCCGGGAGGCGGTCCGCGGGCAGGAAGCGGGTCTTGCCCTCCACCTTCACCGACGCCAGGTCCGGTGGCCACGTCCGGTCCACCACCGCCCGGGCCGTCCCGGCGTACTCCGCCGCTTCACCCGCGGTCGCCGGGCCGTTGAGGGCCAGGTACCGCTCGATCACCGCGGTCGCCGCGGCCGGGTCCGGGGTCTTCCGCAGCCGGCCGCGGCCCTCCAGCGGGGCCAGCGTCGCCGGAGTCGCTCCCGCCACCAGGCGGACGCCGCCGTGCGGGGTCGCGATGCGCATCAGCTGCTCCTGGATGTGCGTCGCGTTGCACCCCCGGCACCACCGTGAGAACGACGGCGGCAGGACTTTCGTCACCGCTCCCGAAACAGCGCCCTTCGTCATCGGTTCCGTGACGACCTTGCGGATGGCCGCCGCCGTCGTGAACACCACTTCGCGCGCCGCCAGGCCCGTCGCCGCCATTTCCTTGCGCTGCCATAGCATCCGGGCCTGCGCGTCCGCGTCGTCCAAGGGCACCAGGGCGCTGATCACCTCGGGCAGGTCCGAACGCAGGTGGTAGTGCGGTGCGCCGCGCAACGTCCAGGCCAGGACGAGGCGGTCGTCGTCCTCGAGGGACACCGTGCCTTCGAGCCGGGCCACCAGGGCGAGCAACGCCGTGTCGCGCATGCTGTCCTGCAGCCCGGCCCGGACGACGGCCAGTTCGGCCGCGTCGCGCGCCGTGCGGTGCAGGCCGTGCTCGGCGATGCGGTAGGCGAGTACCTGGCGACGGTCCACTTGCGCCTCCTAGAACGCGTACTCGAACGTGTACCCCATTTTCTCCTCGCCCATCGCGCCGCCGACGGTGCCGTTCCCGGTGAGCCCGGCCAGCGCGCCGGTGCCCGAGCCGGGGACGACGGTGAACGTCGAGGCGATGCCGTGAGCGTCGAACGTGTACTCGTGCCGCACGACGAACGTCCCTTCGCGACCCTCGATCCTGCCCTCGAAGCGCTCGAAGCTCGGCGACGTCGTCGCGCCGCTCTCGTAGCCTTCGCCCGCGTAGTACAGCAGAAGGTCGCAGATCGATTCACCCTCGATGACGCCGTCGTACGCCATCGTGGCGTGCGCGTACGCCACCCGGGGGCCACCTTCGGTCCCGCTGACGATCTTCTCGTCCCAGTTCTTCATGGTGAATGCGTTCATGGGGACCACCCTGCCGGGCTTACCTGTCAGCTTGTGTCAGGTATTTCTGTCAAACTGAGGACCATGCGCGCGAGCCGCCTCCTGACCGTCCTCCTGCTGCTGCAGAACCGCGGCCGGATGACGGCCGAGGAGCTCGCGGAGGAGCTCGAGGTCTCGGTGCGCACGGTCTACCGGGACATCGACGCGCTGTCGGCGTCCGGCGTCCCGGTGTACGCCGACCGCGGCCGGACCGGCGGCTACCGGCTGGTCGACGGCTACCGGACCCGGCTCACCGGGATGACCGAAGAAGAGGCCCAGTCGCTGTCGCTGGCCGGGCTGCCCGTGGCCGCGGCCGAGCTGGGGCTCGGCACGGTCCTCGCCGCCGCGCAGCTCAAGCTGTACGCCGCGTTGCCGGCGGAGCTGCGAGACCGGGCCGGACGCGTCGCCGAGCGGTTCTACCTGGACGTCCCCGGCTGGCACCGGGGCATCGAGAGCCTGCCGACGCTGTCCGCCGTAGCCGACGCCGTCTGGTCGTCGCACCGGATCCGGATCCGCTACGAACGGTGGGGGCAGCGCGTCGTCGAGCGCGAGATCGAGCCGCTGGGCCTGATCCTCAAGGCGGGCAACTGGTACCTCGCCGGCCGCTGCGAAGGCACCGACCGGACCTACCGGATCTCGCGGGTGCTGGAGCTGACCGACCTCGGCGAGGTGTTCGAGCGGCCCGCCGGGTTCGACCTCGCGAAGTACTGGCAGGAGTGGTCCGAGCAGTTCGAACGCCGGATGTTCCCGCGCGTGGCGGTGGTGCGGCTGTCACCGCGCGCGCAGGCTCTCGTACCGTTCTACGCAGGTTCTGTCGGTGCCCGCGCCCTGCGCGAGTGCCGCGACGAGCCCGACGCGGACGGCTGGCTCACCGTGGAGCTGCCGGTGGAGCCGGGCGAACCGGCCATCGGCGAGCTGCTGCGCTTCGGGCCGCACCTGGAGGTCCTCGCACCGGCGGACCTGCGGGCGGAGCTGGCGGAAGCGATCGAGGAGATGGGCGCGTTCTATGGGTGAGCTGAGCGGGATCGCCATCGGCGTCACGGCCGAACGCCGGGCCGGCGAGTTCATCGCGGCCCTCGAACGCTCCGGCGCCGAGGTCCGGCACGCGCCGACGATCACCATCGTGCCCCTGGACAGCGACCCCGAGCTGCGGGCGGGCACCGAAGCCGTGCTCGCCGCGCCGGTGGCGTTCACGGTGGTCACGACGGGCGCGGGCTTCCGCGGCTGGCTCGGCGCGGCGGAGGGCTGGGGCCTGCGTGACCGCCTGCTGGCGGCTTTGGGCGAGTCCCGGATCTACGCCCGCGGCCCGAAGGCGGTCGGCGCGGTCCGCGGCGCCGGGCTGCGCGAGTCCTTTTCGGCCGAGTCGGAGTCGAACGCCGAGTTGTTCAGCGCGGTGGCGGCGGCCACGGACCTCGGCGGCGCGCGGGTCGCCGTCCAGCTGCACGGGACGCCGCTGCCCCAGCACACGGCCCCGCTGGTGGACGCGGGTGCTTCGCTGGTCGAGGTGCAGCCGTACCGGTGGTTCTCCCCGCCGGACGTGCGCCCGGTGCACGACCTGATCGACGCGGCCATCGCCGGCGAGCTGGGCGCACTGGCGTTCACGAGCGCCCCGGCGGCGGCCAACTTCCTGACGCTGGCCCGGTCCTACGGGCAGTACGACGAGCTGCTGGCCGCGATGCGCGGGCCGCTGGTGTGCGCGTGCGTGGGGCCGGTGACGGCGGCACCGCTGGAAGCAGCGGGCGTCGAGACGCTGCAGCCGGAGCGGCAGCGGCTGGGTGCCCTGGTGAAGCTGCTGGTCACGAACCTCGGGAGCCGGGCGGCGGAATAGATTCGCGCCGGGCCCGGAAGAGGGAGTGTGCGAACAGTTCCCGATTCCTCCTCTTCGGCCCGCTCGCCCGGGTCGGACCCGCCGGCCGACGCGGTGCTGCTCGCCGGGACGCGAACCGACTTCGGCACGGTCTTCGACCGGTACGCCAGGGAGATCTACCGGTACTGCGCCCGGCGCGTCGGCACGGAAGCCGTGGACGACGCGGTGTCCGACACCTTCGCCATCGCCTACGAGCGCCGGGGCCGGTTCGACCCGGCCCAGCCGAGCGCGCTGCCGTGGCTGTACGGCATCGCCACCAACGTGCTGCGCCGGTACCGGGCCACCGAAGCCCGGCACCGCAAGCTGGTCCGGCAGCACGGCGAGGCAGCCGCGGAGGGGGCGGCCGAACGCGCCGTCGCCCGCGCGGACGCCGACACCGCGGTCCGGGCGCTGGCCGGCGAGCTGGACAAGATCTCCCGCCGCCAGCGTGACGTGCTCTACCTGTACGCCGCCGGCCTGACCTACGCCGACATCGCGACCGCGCTGGACATCCCCATCGGCACGGTCATGTCCCGGCTCAACCGGGCGAGGACGCGGCTGCGGGCCGCCCTGCTCGAGCTGGGCATCACGACCTTGGAAGGACCGGCATGACCGAGCACGACGTCGTCGACGCGGCGCTGCGGCACTACCACCACGCCGGGCCCCGGCCGGATCCCGCCGATCTGGCCAGGATCCGCGGGGCGGTCCTGGCCAGGACGGCCGCCGCGAGGAGGCCCGCCCGCCTGCGCGGGGTGTCCGTGGCCGTCGCGGCTTCGGTGGTGGCAGCCACCACGATCGCCCTCTGGCCGGAGAGCCCGCCCCCGGCTCCTTCGGCGACCCCGGCCGGTCCCGACGCCGGTGCCGAGGCCATCACCGCGGCCGGCAGCGTCTCCGCGACCGTGGACCTGATCGTCCGGCGGGTCGCGAACGCCGAGCCGCTCGACCTCCGCGACGGCGGCGGCTACCTCTACACCGCGGATCGCTCCGTGTCGGTGCAGTCCGCGACCGGACCGGACGGCCCGGCCCACTACGTCACCGAAGACGTGACAGAGCGGTGGAGCGTGGTGGGCGAAGGCACGGCGCCGAAGCTGATGCGCCTGACCCGCGGCCTCAACGCGCGTCCCCTCACACCGGCGGACGCGGCGAAGCTGGCCCGGTACGGCGCGGACTACACCAAGGTCACGACGTCCACCTACGAGCCGTCGAGCCACCCCAAGCTGGCGGAGGCGCCGTCCCCGCCCGGCCTGGCCAATCCCACGCCCGCCTACCTGGCGTCGCTGCCGACCGACCCCGGCGGGTTGCTGGCGGTGCTGCGGGCTTCGGTGGACGCGAAGGGGACGGACGCCGACCGGCAGGTCTTCAAGGCGGGTGCCGCACTGGCCACCACGACCGACGCCCTGCTCCCGCCCGGCCTGCGCGTCGCCCTGTACCAGGCGCTCGCCCGGGTGCCGGGGGTGGAGCGGATCCCCGGCCGGGTCGACCTGGCCGGCCGTCCGGGCGTCGCGATCGCCCACACCCACGACGGAAAGCGCACGGAGATCGTCATCGATCCGGCGACCTCCCGCACGCTCGGGTACCGCATGGTGACGACGGCCGCGCTCGACGGCATGGCGCCCGGCACCGTTGTCTACTCCGTCACCAAGAACCAGAAGATCGTCGAACACCTGGGGGACCTGTGATCACCGAAATCCTGCTGGCCGCGACCCTGGCCGTGACCCCGGGCTGGGAAGTCGTCCCGCTCACGCCGGAGCCGGGCAACCTGGTGGCGACGACGGCGCTGTCCGCGCACGACGTCTGGACCGCCGGATTCGCCGTCGACCAGGAGATCGTCGACGGCAGGCCCACTGTCACCTTCCAGCCGCGGACCTGGCACTGGAACGGGAAGGCGTGGTCGCGGGTGCCGGTCCCGCCGCTGGCCGACGGCCGGACCGGCCGCTTGAACGCGATCGCCGCCGCGGCACCCGGCCGGGTCTGGGCCGTGGGCGACTCGTGGTCGCACGGCCGGACGAGCT
The DNA here is from genome assembly GCF_040640995.1 of Amycolatopsis sp. NPDC021455. NCBI lineage: Bacteria > Bacillati > Actinomycetota > Actinomycetes > Pseudonocardiales > Pseudonocardiaceae > Amycolatopsis > Amycolatopsis sp. NPDC021455. Next base: position 5,434 of record NZ_JBFACT010000045.1, read on the forward strand.
CGCTGATCGAACGCTGGGACGGGAAGGCGTGGTCGCCCGTGCCCGCCGGCGACGATCCCGGCCTCGACCAGCACCTGTACGGCGTGGCGGCCATCGGCGATTCCGACGCGTGGGCCGTCGGCTCCACCGCCGACGGCGAGCACACCAGGCCGATGGCCCGGCACTGGGACGGCGTCCGCTGGAAGTCGACGCCCCTTCCGGCGGACCTCGTCGACGGCGACCTGTTCGCGGTCGCGGCGAGCGGCCCGGCCGACGTGTGGGCGGCCGGTGTGGTGGCGGACGGCGACGGTGTGGCGCCCCTGGTCCTGCACTGGAACGGCGTGGCCTGGCGCCGGATCGCCCTGCCGTCCACCGCCGGCCTGGGGCAGGCGAGGGTGCAGGCCCTCACGGTGTCGGACGGGCAGGTCCGGGCAGTGGGCGATTCGACCACCGACGGCGCCCTCAACCGCAAGCCCCTGGTCTTCCGCCTGACGCCGTGGGGCGCGGTGATCGAGCGGACCCCCGACGAGCGCGGCCAGCTCAACGCGGTGACGACCGTGGGCCGCGAGGTGTGGGCCGTGGGCTACCAGTACGACGAGGCCGGCGACACCCACGCGTACGCCCTCCGCCGGGGAATCGACGGTCAATGGCGGCGCGCGGCCGTGCCGGACGCCGCCGGCGCCACCTTGTTCGGGCTCACGCGGGTGCCGGGTACCGGAACGCTCTGGACCACCGGCGCCATGAACGGTGCTCAGCAGGGTGTCCCCGCGCCGCTGGTGGCGAGGCTCTCCTGAGCCGGCTCAGAACAGTCCCTCGGGGCTGTCGTCCTCCTCTCCGTCCGGTTTCCAGCGGTACTTCCGCAGGTCGACGCGCTGGCCGTCCGCCAGCACGCCTTCCGCGCGCAGCCGTTCGAGCTGGTCGTGGACCAGGTGCGGCGCCGGGGTGCCGTTCGCGCGCAGGATCCGGTGCCACGGCAGGTCGTGCCCGTCCTCGGCCAGGATCGCGCCGACCATCCGCGGTGACGGTGCGCCGGCGAGCGCCGCGATGTCGCCGTACGTCGCGACCGTGCCGGGCGGCACGGACTCGATGATTTCCCGCACGCGCTCGTGCAGAACGTCGTCCATACCGACACTGTGCCGTACAGGTACGACACTTTCGGTGGCCGCCTGCCGCACCGAGCGCGTCCTTCACCGTTGTCAAGCGTGCCGGTGCACCACCCGGGGGAGCGGGCGTGGTTCCATCGCGGGGTGAACGGGAGGCGAACGGCGCAGGCGGACGCGCGGCTGGTGCGCCCGCCGATCCCGGACGCACCCATGTTCACCTGGGACGACGGCGCCCGGCGCGTGCTCTCCGCACCCGGTGGGTTCCTCCGCGTGCTCGGCGGCCCCGGCACCGGCAAGACGTCGCTGCTGGCCTCGGCCGCCACCCGCCGGATCGCCGAGGGCGCCGATCCGGAGAGCGTGCTCGTCCTCACCACCTCCCGCAAGGCGGCCGACGCGCTGCGCGCCGACATCACGCGGCGGCTCACCGCCGACCCCGACCAGGCGCGGCCGCTGCCCCGGACCGTCCGGGAACCGCTCGTGCGCACCGTGCACTCCTACGCCTATTCGCTGCTGCGGCTCGAAGCGATCGCCGAAGAGGTCCCGCCACCCCGGCTGCTCGCCGGTGCCGAACAGGACGTCGTCGTCCGCGAGCTGCTGGCCGGTGACCTCGACGAAGGCGCCGAGTACTGGCCGGAGCAGCTGCGGCCCGCCCTGATGGTCCCCGGTTTCGCCGAAGAGCTGCGCGACCTGCTGATGCGGGCCGCCGAGCGCGGGCTCGGGCCGGAGGACCTCGCCGAGCTGGGCCGCCGCCGCGGCCGCGAGGAATGGGTCGCCGCCGGGCAGTTCTGGGCGCAGTACGAAGAGGTCACGCAGCTGCAGGGCGCGGGCGGCAACGCACTCGGCGTGGCGAGCGCGCCCGCGCTGGACGCCGCCGAGCTGGTCACCTCCGCGCTGCTCGCCCTGGAGGACGACGACGAGCTGCGCGAACGCGAGCGCACGCGCGTGCGGCACCTGTTCGTCGACGACGCCCACCACCTCGACCCGCTGCAGACCAGCCTGGTCCGGGTGATCGGGCACACCGCCGCCGAGTTCGTCGTGGCCGGCGACCCCGACCAGAACGTGTTCTCGTTCCGCGGTGCCGACGCGAGCCTGTTCGCCGACGCCGATCCGGACGGCAGCCGGACCGTCACGCTCACGACGGCCCACCGGCTCGCCCCGGCGGTCCGCCTGGCGGTGGCGAAGATCGGCGCGACGCTGCCCGGCGCGTCATCGCACCGCAAGATCGTCCCGCCTCGCGGAGCGACCGGCGGGACCGTTCGTGTCCGCGTGATGCCGACGCCGGCCGCCGAGGCGAGCTGGATCGCCGACCAGCTCCGCCGCGCCCACCTCGTCGACGGCGTGCCGTGGTCGGAGATCGCCGTGCTCGTCCGGTCGCCGGCACGGACTTTCCTGGTGCTGCAACGGGCTTTGCGCGCCGCCGGCGTCCCGATCGGGTCGGCCACCGAGGAGCTGCCGCTGGCCCGGCAGCCGGCGGTGCGGCCGTTGCTGGCCGTGCTGAAGCTCGCGCCTTCCCCGGAACTCCTCGACGTCGACCTCGCCGAAATGCTGCTGTCGTCGGCGCTCGGCGGCGCGGATCCCTTGGCGCTGCGCCGGTTGCGGCGCGGCCTGCGCCGGCTGGAACTGGCCGGCGGCGGGCAGCGGTCGAGCGACGAACTGCTCGTGGAAGCGTTGCGGGGTGGGGACATCCTCGCCGGGCTGGCCGACGCCGAGGCCGAGCCGGTGCGGCGCGTCGGCGGCCTGTTGCGCGTCACGCACCAGGCCGTGGCCCGCGGCGACGGCGTCGAGCAGGTGCTGTGGCAGCTGTGGCGGGAAAGCGGGCTGGAGGAGAAGCTGCTCAAGCAGGCCGAGCGCGGCGGATCGCTGGGCGCGCAGGCCGACCGTGATCTCGACGCCGTCGTGGCGCTGTTCGACGCGGCCGGCCGGTACGTCGACCGGCTGCCCCGCGCGAGCGTCGCTTCGTTCGCGGATTACCTTGGTGCACAACGGATCGCGGGCGACACGCTGGCGCCGGCCGCCGTCCCCTCCGACGGTGTCTCGCTGCTCACCGCCCACTCCGCCGCCGGTCGCGAGTGGACGGTCGTCGCGGTCGCCGGCGTCCAGGAAGGGGCGTGGCCGGACCTGCGGCTGCGCGGGTCGGTGCTCGGGGTGGAGCGGCTGAAGGACCTGATGGCCGGGGTCGACGACGACGCCGTCTCCCAGACCGCGCCGATCCTCGCCGAGGAGCGGCGCCTGTTCTACGTCGCGATGAGCCGGGCGAAGCGGACGCTGCTGGTCACGGCGGTGTCGGGGGAGGACGAGCAGCCGTCGCGGTTCCTCGACGACCTGGAGGAGAACGGCGCCGACGACGGCGGCCTCGACTCGCGGATGAAGCCGCCGGGCCGGTCGCTCGTGCTCGCCGAGCTGGTGGGGGAGCTGCGCGAGGTCGTCTGCGACGACAAGGCCGACCCCGCGCGCCGACGCCGTGCGGCGAAGCAGCTGGCGCGGCTGGCCGACGCTCGCGTGCCCGGCGCGCACCCGTCGACGTGGTACGGCCTGCTCCCGGCGTCCAGCGACGAGCCGGTGCACCCGCCGGGCGACCTGATCCGGATCTCACCCTCCACAGTGGAAATCCTGACGAAGTGCCCGCTGCGCTGGATGATCGAGCGGCACGGCGGCAGCGACCCGGCCCAGCTGGCGGCGGTGACGGGGACGCTGGTGCACGGGCTGGCGCAGGCGGTGGCGTCCGGCAGCACCGGCCCCGAGCTGCAGGCCGCTCTGGACGAGGCCTGGGTGCGCGTCGACGCGGGAGCGCCGTGGTTCTCCCGGCGCGAGCGGCGGCGCGTCGAGCAGATGCTGCGGAACTTCACGACGTGGCTGGAGCAGAGCCGCGCGGAGCTGAAGGAAGCCGGCGTCGAGCAGGACATCGAGGTCGAGCTGCCGGTCGGCGGTGAGGACGACGTCCGGGTGCTGCTGCGCGGGCGCGTCGACCGGGTCGAGCTCGACAGCGAGGGGCGGCCGGTGATCGTCGACATCAAGACGGGCAAGGTCCCGGTGTCCGGCGCGGAGGCCGAGGCGCACCCGCAGCTGGCGGCGTACCAGCTGGCGGTGCTGCTCGGGGCGATCGAGGGCCGCAACGCGCCAGGCGGCGCGCGGCTGGTGTACGTGGCGAAGGCCAACAACAAGACCGGGTCGACCGAACGGGCCCAGCCGCCGCTCGACGAAGTGGGCGGGAAGCAGTGGCTGGACCTGGTGCGCGGCGCCGCGGAGTCGGCGACGGGCCCGGACTACCAGGCCCAGGAGAACCCGGACTGCGACCGCTGCCCGGCCCGCGGCTGCTGCCCGCTGCGCCCCGAGGGACGGCAGGTGCCGGGCCCGTGACTCGCTCGAGCCGTCGCCCCGGTGTCGCGAATGACTCATTCGGGACCTCCGAAGCCCCGAATGAGTCATTCGCGGCATCGCTGCGCCGCGGTGGGGTGCGTCCGTGAGCCCGCTTCTGGTTGCCAATCCTGTCGAGCCGGCTGAGCTCGCCGACGCGCTCGGGCTGCACCGGCCGACGCCTGAGCAGGCCATCGTCATCGCCGCGCCGGTCGAACCGTCGCTCGTCGTCGCCGGGGCCGGGGCGGGCAAGACCGAAACCATGGCCGCGCGCGTCGTCTGGCTCGTCGCCAACGGCATCGTCAGCCCCGACCGCGTCCTCGGCCTCACCTTCACCCGCAAGGCCGCGCGCCAGCTCGGCGAACGCGTCCGCGCGCGGCTGCGGCGGCTCGCCGGCTCCGGGCTGCTCGATCGCCTCGACCCCACCGGCGGCCTGCGATCCACTGTGGTCGCCGGCGAACCCACCGTCCTCACTTACCACGCCTACGCCGGACGGTTGCTCTCCGAGCACGGCCTTCGGCTGCCCGTGCAACCCGGCGTCCGGCTGCTTTCCGAGACGTCCTCGTGGCAGATCGCGCACCGCGTTGTGTCCACATGGGACAATGAGCTCGACACCGACCGCGTCCCGCCGACGGTGACGGCGGACGTCCTGCAGCTGGCCGGCGAGCTCGGCGAGCACCTGATCTCCACCGAACAGCTCGCCGAGTACACGACGTGGATGTGCCGCGTCATCGAGAACGCGCCGCGCGTCAAGGGGCAGCGGGCCGCGCTGCCGCAGAAGCTCACCGAAGTCATGGCGGCGCAGCACTTCCGGCTCGCGCTGCTGCCGCTGGTCGAGGAGTACCACCGCCGCAAGCGCAACGAAGGCGCGCTCGACTTCGCCGACCAGATGTCGCTCGCCGCGCAGCTCGCCAGTGGGTACCCGTCGGTCGTCCGCGGCGAGCGTGAGCGCTTCGGCGCGGTGCTGCTCGACGAATACCAGGACACCGGGCACGCCCAGCGCGTGCTGCTGCGGGCGCTGTTCGGCGGCGTCGAAAACCCGCCGATGCCGGTCACCGCGGTCGGCGACCCCGCGCAGGCGATCTACGGCTGGCGCGGCGCCAGCGCGGCCAACCTGCCCCGGTTCACCACGGACTTCCCGCGCTTCGACGGCGAACGGCTCGTCCCCGCGCACGAGTTCGGGCTGCTGACCAGTTTCCGCAACCCGCCCGAAGTCCTGGACCTCGCCAACGCGATCGCCGAACCGCTGCGGGCCCGCGGCCTCGGCGTCGAACGGCTGCGGGCCCGCGAGGGCGCCGGCCCCGCGGACATCGCGTGCGCGCTGCTGCCGGACATCCGCGCCGAACGCGCGTGGGTGGCCGACGCGCTCGCCCGGCGCTGGTACGCCCACCAGGAGCAGGCCGGGAAACCGCCGACCGCCGCGGTGCTGGTGCGGCGCCGCGCGGACATGGCCCCGATCGCCGCCGAACTGCGGGCGCGCGGGCTGCCGGTCGAGGTCGTCGGCCTCGGCGGGCTCCTGGACGAACCCGAGGTCGCCGACCTCGTCTCGACGTTGAAAGTGCTCGCGGACCCGCTGTCCGGCAGCGCGGCGGCCCGGCTGCTGACCGGCGCGCGCTGGCGGCTCGGGGCCGCCGACGTCGCCGCGCTGTGGCGGCGGGCCGGGGAGCTGTCCAGCCCCGAGAAGCCGGACACGCCCGAGCTGGTCGTGGAACGCGTCGAGCAGGCGGGGCTGATCGACGCGATCGACGAGCCCGGGGACCCCGCCCGGTATTCGGAAGAGGGCTACAAGCGCATCCGGCGGATCGGCTGGGAGCTGGCCGCGCTGCGGCGGCGGCTCGACCAGTCGCTGCCGGAGCTGGTCGCCGACGTCGAGCGCACGATGCTGCTGGACGTGGAGTCGTTGGCGCGTCCGGGATCCGCGGGACGGGCGCACCTGGACGCGTTCGCCGAGGTCGTCGCCGACTACGCCGAGACGGCGCCGACCGCGACGTTGCTGTCCTTTGTGGACTACCTGAACACCGCCGCGCACGCCGAGGACGGGCTCACGCCGGGCGAGGTCGAGGTCGTCCCGGATCGGGTGCAGGTGCTCACCGTGCACTCGGCGAAGGGGCTCGAGTGGGAGGTCGTCGCCGTCCCGCACCTGGTGCACGAGGTGTTCCCGGGACGGCGGCGGTCGTCGTCGTGGCTGCGGACGGCGACGTCGCTGCCCGCCGCGTTGCGGGGTGACGCCGCGGACCTGCCGGAACTGCGGATCGCCGAGGGGTACGACCGCAAGGAAGTCCAAGAAGGACTCGAGCTGCACGAAGCCGGGTTCGTCGAGCGGGAGCAGGCGGAGGAGCGGCGGCTCTGCTACGTCGCGCTGACGCGGTCCGAGCACGCGCTGATCGTGTCCGGGCACTGGTGGAACGAAAGCAGCAGCCGGGCGAAGGGGCCGTCGGAGTTCCTGACGGAGATCGCCGATGTGCTGCGGGAAACCGGCGTCGGGCAGCTCGCCGAGTGGGCGCCGGAGCCGGCCAAGGACGACGAAAACCCGCTGGTGTCGGACTCGCGGGCGTCCCGGTGGCCGGTGGATCCCTTGGCCGACCGGCGCACCGGGATGCAGACCGGGGTGGAGCTGGTGTCCGAGGCACTCGCGTCACCGCCCGGAACCGAGGAGGCCGAGGAGTCCGAAGAGGACGATCCGGACGGCTGGCTGACCGACACCGACGTCCTGCTGGAAGAGTGGGCGCGCAAGGACGACCACGTCAAACGCGTCCCGCTGCCTTCGCGGCTTTCGGTGAGCCAGCTGGTCGCCCTGGCCGACGACGCCGGGAAGCTGGCGGCGGACCTGCGGCGGCCGCTTCCGGTGGAGCCCAACAGCTTCGCCCGCCGGGGCACGGAGTTCCACGGCTGGCTGGAACGCCGGTTCGCCGGCGACCAGCTCATCGAGATCGACGAACTCCCGGGCGCGGCGGACTTCGGCGAGGCACCCGACGCGGACTTCGAGGAACTCCGGGCGGAGTTCGAGAAGAGCGAGTGGGCACCGCGGGTCCCGGTGGCGGCGGAGGTGACGTTCTCGGCCGACGTCGAAGGCATCACCCTGCGCGGCCGCATGGACGCGGTCTTCGCCGACCCCGACGGCGGCTGGACGGTCGTCGACTGGAAAACCGGCGCGGTCCCGCCGGAGTCCCGCCTCCCGGCGTTGTCGGTCCAGCTGGCGGCCTACCGCATGGCCTGGGCAGCCCTGAAGAACGTCCCGGTGGAGCAGGTCCGCGCGGCATTCCACTACGTCCGCGCGAACCGCACGATCCGCCCGGCCGACCTCCTGGACGCCGAAGGCCTCCGCAACCTCCTCCGCAACCTCCCCGAGGCGTGATCACAGAGCCGACACGCGTGATTGGGAAGCCGACATGCGTGATCGGAGGGACGACACGGCGGGCCTTGGGCTCAGCGTCGTGTCGACCCTTCAATCACGCGAGTTGACTCCCCAATCACGCGAGTTGGCGCTTCAATCACGCGAGTCAGGCGTTGTCGCGGACCTTCAAGGCCCAGGTGACCAGGGGCCATTGCAGGGGGAGGCGGCCGAGGGTGATCGCGCGGAACTTCGCCGGGGCCTGCTTGCGCTGCGCGTCGACGGCCATCTTCACGTTCGCCGGGAAGATGCCGACGAACAGCCACGCCGCGGCCAGGCCGCCGAGGCGGCGGGTGCGCGGTGCGGCGATCGCGGCGGCGACGCCGATTTCCGCGACGCCGGAGGCGTAGGTCCAGGCCCGCGGGGAGCCCGGGAGCGACGCGGGGATCTGGGCGTCGTACGGCTTCGGCTTCACGAAGTGCATGAGGCCGCCGACGGCCAGCAGTCCGGCGAGGAAGTGGGCGGGCCGTTGCGAGATTGCCATGAACTCATCGTTTCACGCGGCGGCGCGGTGTCCGGTTCGGCTATCCTCCGGGCGTGAGTGACGCTCGACACGAGCCAGCATGAAGGCCCTCAAACGGTTGCCGCTGGGCAGTCTCACCGATCGGCCCGACCACGAGCTCGTCGGCGTCCTGCGGATGCCCGAGCTGACGGTCAGCCCGCTCCGCTCGATCGTCAAGCGGATCATCGGCGCCCTGCTCGCGCTGCTGGCCACGGTGATCATCGTCTACGTCGACCGCGACGGCTACCGCGACGCCAACGGCGACGGCCTGTCCCTGCTCGACAGCCTGTACTACGCCACCGTCTCGCTGTCGACGACCGGCTACGGCGACATCGCGCCGGCCACGGCGTCCGCCCGGCTGGTGAACGTCCTGGTGATCACGCCGCTGCGGGTGCTCTTCCTCATCGTCCTGGTCGGGACCACCCTGGAAGTGCTCACCGAGCGCTCCCGCCAGGCGTTCAAGATCCAGAAGTGGAGGACGAAGGTGCGCGACCACACGGTCGTCGTCGGGTTCGGCACCAAGGGCCGGTCCGCCGTCAACGCGCTGCTCGGCGACGAGAACATCGCCCCGGGCCAGATCGTCGTCGTCGACACCGACCAGCAGGCCCTCGACGCGGCCAGCGCGCTCGGCCTCGTCGCCGTGCACGGCTCGGCCACCCGGTCCGACGTCCTGCGCGTCGCCGCGGTGCAGCACGCCCGCGCGGTCGTCGTCGCGCCGAACCGGGACGACACGGCGGTGCTCGTCACGCTCACCGCGCGCGAACTCGCGCCCAAGGCGCACATCGTCGCGTCGGTGCGGGAGGCGGAGAACGTCCACCTGCTCAAGCAGTCGGGCGCCAACCAGGTCGTCGTCTCCAGCGAGACGGCCGGGCGGCTGCTCGGCATGGCGACGTCGACGCCGCTGGTCGTCGACATCATGGAGGACCTGCTCACCCCCGAATCGGGCCTGGCGATCGCCGAGCGGCCGGTCGAGCCGTCGGAGGAGGGCGGGTCGCCGCGGCACCTGCCGGACATCGTCCTCGGCGTGGTCCGCGACGGCGTCCTCTACCGCGTCGACGCCCCGCAGGCCGACGCCATCGAGCCCGGCGACAAGCTCCTGTACGTCAAGAAAGTGACGCCGGCGGACAAAATAGCGGGACGCTGACGTCCGACCAGGGCACCTGGGTTTTGCCCGCGGGATCTGGAACCATGGCGAAGTGCCCCCGCGATCCCTCGCCCTGAAGTGGCCCACGGTGGCGATCCCCGCCGCGGCGGGCGTGCTCGTCGTGCTGCTCGCCTGGCTGGCCGGACCCGGCCTCCTGGGCGTCACGAACGACGCCGTCGGCGCGCCGGTCCAGGCCGAGGTGACCAAGCCGGCGCCGTGCGACAAGCCGGACGCCGTCGAGACCGTCAAGTTCACCGTCGCCGGGAAGGCCCACGAGGGCAAGCTGAACGGCTGCGGGCACGGTCAGGGCGAGCGCGTCGAGGTCGTCGTGCCGGACGTGCTGCCGGACCAGGGCACGGTCACCGTCACCGCCGCGGACACGTCGATGGGCTCGTCCGACGCGCGGCGCCCGGTCGGCCTCGCGCTGCTGGTGTTCGCCTGCTTCTCCGGCGGGATGTTCGTCTACCTGTGGCTGAGCATCCCGCTGCGACCCAAGACCCCCGCCGCAAAGGTCAGCTGACCTCGGACGACGGCGCCGCGAACGTGTTGCAGTCGGCGATCCGGTTGCTCGTCGCGCCCGCCCGCCACCAGGACGCGTAGTGCGCGTTCGTCCCGTGGTCGTGGCTGCGGGAGGTGTTGTCGCCGCGGGTCTCCTGGTCGTTCCAGGCCTTGTTGTACATGTCGCGGGTGATCGTGCCGCCCTGGTCGACGTGCGCGCCGAGGAACATCCCCGAGAAGCACTGGGCCTGCAGTTCCTTGCGCCGCGACATTTCGAGCCCGGCCGGGCTGTTCTGGCCGGCCTCGTAGATCTTCTGCCAGGCCGCGTCCATCAGCCCGGCGACCTCCTGGACGTGGTGGCCGTACTCGTGGGCGAACAGGGCCAGGTAGACGCCGGGGTTGTTGCCGTACTGGTCGGTCTGCAGACCGCGGAACGGGACGTACAGGTTGTTTTCGCAGTAGTACGCGGCGGTCGCGATGCCGACCTGGATGGTGCCGCACTCGGTCTCGAAGCTCGCGCCGGTCGGGAAGTGCAGGGCCGGCGGCGTGAACGGCAGGTGGTAGGCCTCGAGGAACGGGCCCCACGCGGCGTCCAGGCACTTGCTGGCGGCGGTGAAGAACGCTTCCGCGCCGTCCTGCGTGCTCTGCCAGGCCGGGAGGTTGCAGACGCGGTTCTGCAGACCGGCGTTGGGGTCCTGCAGGATCGGGTGGTCGGCGAGCTTGAGGATCTTCTGCGGGCCGGTCGCGCTGGGCGCCGACAGCGTGGCCGAGGGACTCGGCGGCGCGGACGCCGGCCCCGCCGCGCCGCCGGGCAGCTGCGGCGGGAGGTCCTGGGACGTCGGCGCGTCGCGGAAGTTCGCGTTGGCCAGCGGTGCCTGGGTGCGGTTGAGCGCCACGATCGCGACCAGGCCGAGCACGAGGACGGCCACGGCGCCGAGGCACACGCCGATCACCGCCGCCGGCGAACGGCGCCGTGGGGCGGCCACGGTGTGGGGGCGGCCCAGCCACGGGAGATCCGGTTGCGCATCCGGCACCGGCGGCGGCTGGACGGTTCCGCGAGGCGGTACCTGGCCGTGGGGCGGTTGCGTCATCTAGGCAGTCCCGAAGGGTCTCGGTACGGACCGGGGGTACCCGATCCGCCGTTCAGCATATCGGGGGAATGGGCCCTCTCGCACCCATCCGTGCTCGCGCGGTCACGGCGCGCGGACGTCACCCCAGGTCTGGCCGGGTGTGACGGGCTCTGAGAGAGTGTGGTCAAGCAGGTACTGCAGGCGAGGGGCTTCGATGACAGACACCGGTGGCGCGCCCGGCGGAGAGGGCGCCGACACGCCGACACCGAGTCAGGGGACTCCCCAGGCTCCGGCCCCTGGATCGGGTGAACCGAAGCCGCCCGAAGATCACGCCGCGTCACCGGCGACGCCGCCGCGGGGGTGGCAGCCGCCGGACTCTTCGGCGACTCCGCCGCCCGGCTGGCAAGCGCAGGCACCGGGCCCGGAGGCCACGCCACCGCCCGGCTGGCAGGCACCCGGCCCGCAGGCCACGCCGCCGCCCGGCTGGCAGGCGCCGGGACCGCCGCCGGGACAGCCGTACTCCGGCGGCCCGCAGTACGCGCAGAAGCCGTGGAGCCCGCACGGACTGGGCAAACCCGGCGTGATCGCGCTGCGGCCGCTCAACATCGGCGACATCCTCGACGGCGCGATCACCGCGATCCGCCGTCACCCGCTGCTCGTGCTGGGCATCGGCGCGGTGATGGCGGTGCTCACGGCCGGGCTCACGTTCCTCACGCAGAAGTTCCTGTTCGCGGACCTGCAGAACCTCGCTTCGACGGCCGACCTCGGCCCCGGCGCGACCCCGGCGGAGGTGCAGCGGGCCCTGCTCGGCACGCTCGGCGACGTCTTCGTCGTCGCCATCCCGGCCGCGCTGGTCTCGGCGCTGCTGATGACGGTCACCACCGGCCTGATGGCCGCGGTGATGGGCAAGGCCGCGCTGGGCCGCGAAGTCTCCTTCGCGATCGCGTGGCGCGAGGTGCAGCCGCGGCTGCTGCCGCTGTTCGGCGTGGCGGTCGTCTACGCGGTGGGCACCACGGTCGGGCTGATGCTCTGCATCATCCCCGGTGTGCTCGCCTGGGTGTTCTGGGCGCTGGTGGCCCCGGCGCTGGTGCTCGAACGCGGGACGTTCAAGCAGGCGTTCTCCCGGTCGGTCAAGCTCGTCTCCGGCGCGTTCTGGCGCGTGTTCGGGATCCTCCTGCTGGCCTACATCATCCAGTCGTTCTTCGAAAGCATCATCCAGCTGCCGTTCAACGCCGGCGCCGGCCTGTTCAGCCAGTTCCTGAACCCGGGCAAGGTGTACGTGCCGAGCACCGGCGACCTGCTGCTGCAGTCGGCCGGGCAGATCGTCTCCGGGACGATCGCGATCCCGTTCGCCACGCTGGTCACCGTGATCGTCTACCTCGACCAGCGGATGCGCCGCGAGGGCATGGACATCGAGCTGGCGCGCGCGGCCGGGGTCCAGCCGCCGCAGGCATGGTGACGTCGCTGCTCACGGATGTCCCGGTCGACATCGACCGGGACTCGGCGCGGCGCGCGGCGGCCCAGGAGCTGTCCGACCCGAAGTACCGGGACGCGCGGCCGAGCTTCCTGCAGGAAGCCGTGCAGTGGCTCGGCGAGCAGGTGGAAAAGCTGCTGAACGGCGTGTCTTCGGTGGTGCCCGGTGGTGCCTTCGGGCTGCTGCTGCTCGTCGTCCTGCTGATCGGGCTCGGCGTCGTGATCCGGCTGCGCACCGGCAAGGTCGCCCGCGCGTCCCGCGCCGACCGGGTGGTCTTCGGCGGGAAACGGCAGAGCGCCGACGACTACCGTCGCTCGGCGACCGAAGCCGCGGCCGCGGGCCGGTACGGCGATGCCGTCCGAGACCGTTTCCGCGCCGTCGTGCGGGCCTTGGAGGAACGCGCGCTGCTCGACGTCCGCTCGGGCCGGACGGCCGACGAAGCCGCCGCCGAGGCCGGGGTGCTGCTGCCGAACGTCGCCGACGAGCTGCGGCAGGGCGCGCGGCTCTTCGACGACGTCCACTACGGCGGCCGCGAAGGCACCGAAGCGGCGTATCGCGCGCTGACCGAGCTGGACGAACGCTGTCGCCGTGAACGGCCGGTCGCCGTGGCGGGCTCGTGACCACCTCCGTTTCGCCGGACTTGCGCCGGATCTGGCGCGGCGCGCGCGTCCCGCTCGCCCTCGTCGCCCTGGTCTTCGCCGCCGGCGCCCTGCTCCTGCTCGGCCGAGGGGACCAGACACGCGGCACGCTCGAACCCGGCTCCTACGAACCGGACGGCGCGCACGCGCTCTGGAAACTCCTGCGGGACCAGGGCGTCGACGTCCGGACCGCGCACACCATGGCCGAAGCGGACGACCAGATCGGCGAAGGCGCCACGCTGCTCGTCACCCGGCCGGACCTGGTCCCGGCGAAGCGGCTCGACGCGTTGCGGGAGCGGGCCGCGGACGTCGTCCTGGTGACGCCGGGGGAGCGGACGCTGCACGACTCGCTGCCGCTGGTGCGGAAGGCGGGCCAGAGCGACACCGCCGTGCTGAGCCCGCAGTGCACGGTCGCCGCCGCGGTCGCGGCGGGCACCGTCACGCTGGGCGGGGCCGGCTACTCGGCGCCCGGCGCGCGTTCGTGCTACCCCGGCGAGGACGGCGGCGGCACGCTGCTGCAGCTCGCCGACGCGGGTGGCACGACGACGCTGCTCGGTTCGCCGGCACCGCTGACCAACGCGCGGCTCGCCGAAGAGGGCAACGCGGCGCTGTCGCTGCGCTTGCTCGGGGCGCACCCGAAGCTCGTCTGGTACCTGCCGTCGGCGGACGACCCGGGGCTGGACGACTCCCGCAGGTCGTTCTTCGACCTGATCCCGGACGGCTGGTACTACGGCACCGCGCAGGCGTTCATCGCCGTCGCGCTGCTGGCGTTGTGGCGGGCGCGGCGCCTCGGCCCGGTGGTCACCGAGCCGCTGCCGATCGTGGTCCGCGCGGCCGAAACCGCCGAGGGCCGCGCCCGGCTGTACCGGCGGGCGAAAGCGGCCGGGCACGCGGGTGAGACGCTCCGGGAAGCGGCGCGGACCAGGCTGCGGACGACGCTGGGCCTGCCCCGCGACGCCGACGCGCAGGCGCTGGTGGCCGCGGTGAGCGCGCGCACCGGACGCGCGGCGAACGACGTGGGCGCGGTGCTGTACGGCCCGCCGGTGCCGGACGACCCGGCGCTGGTCCGGCTGGCCGGTGAACTGGACAGGGTGGAACGAGAGGCAGGACGAACTTGAGCAGCGCTACCGAGAACGCGACCGGGGCCCGTGACGCGCTGATCGCGCTGCGCGCCGAGGTCGGCAAGGCCGTCGTCGGCAACGACGCCGCGGTCACCGGGCTGATCTTGGCGCTGCTGTGCCGGGGGCACGTGCTGCTCGAAGGCGTCCCCGGCGTGGCGAAGACGCTGCTGGTGCGGGCGCTGGCCGCGGCGCTGGACCTGGAGACCACGCGCGTGCAGTTCACGCCGGACCTGATGCCCGGCGACGTCACCGGCTCGATCGTCTACGACGCGCACAGCGGCGAGTTCTCCTTCCGCGAGGGGCCGGTGTTCACGAACCTGCTGCTCGCCGACGAGATCAACCGGACGCCGCCGAAGACGCAGTCGTCGCTGCTGGAGGCGATGGAGGAGCGGCAGGTCTCGATCGACGGCAAGTCGCGGCCGCTGCCGGACCCGTTCATCGTGATCGCCACGCAGAACCCGGTGGAGTACGAAGGCACGTACCCGCTGCCGGAGGCGCAGCTGGACCGGTTCCTCCTGAAGCTGACCATGCCGACGCCGTCGCGTGAGGACGAAATCGGCATCCTGCTGCGGCACGCGCAGGGTTTCGACCCGCGCAACCTGGCCGCGGTGGGGCTCAAGTCCGTCGCGGGCGCTTCGGAACTCGCGGCGGCGCGGGAAGCCGTGGCGCGGGTGACCGTCGGGCCCGAGGTGATCGCGTACGTCGTCGACCTGTGCCGGGCGACGCGGCAGCTGCCGTCGGTGCGGATCGGCGTCTCGCCGCGCGGGGCGACGGCGTTGCTGGCGGTGACCCGCGCCTGGGCGTGGCTCGCCGGACGCGACTACGCGACCCCCGACGACGTGAAAGCCTTGGCGCGCCCCGCTTTGCGGCACCGCCTGGACGTCCGGCCGGAGGCCGAGCTGGAGGGCGTCACCGCGGACGGCGTGCTGGACCGCGTGCTCGCGTCCGTGCCCGTGCCGCGCTGACATGGCCGTCACCGGAAGGCTCGGGCTGCTGGCGCTGTTCGGCGCGCTGGTGGTCGGGCTGCTCGTGCCGTCGGACGCCGGGATCCTCGCGGTGGGCGGGGTCCTGCTGGTGCTGGTCGTCGTCGATCTCGTGCTGGCCGGAAGCGTTCGCCCGCTGCGGTTTTCGCGCTCCGGCGACACGTCGGTGCGGCTGGGCGAGCCGTGCGAGGTGACGTTGCTGGTGGCCAACCCCGGCCGCCGCACGGTGCGCGGGCAGCTGCGGGACGCGTGGCCGCCGTCGGCGGGCGCTCTTGACCGGCACTCTTTGCGCGTCCCGCCAGGGGAGCGGCGGGCCTTGGTGACGGCGTTGCGGCCGACCCGGCGCGGCGACCGGACGGCGGCGAGGGTGACGGTCCGGTCGGTCGGGCCGCTGGGACTGGCCGCGCGGCAGGGTTCGCACGAAGTGCCGTGGACCGTGCGCGTGCTGCCGCCGTTCCACAGCCGCAAGCACCTGCCGTCGCGGCTGGCGCGGCTGCAGCAGCTCGACGGCCGCAACGCGGTGCTGATCCGCGGCCAGGGCACGGAGTTCGACTCCCTGCGCGAGTACGTCATCGGCGACGACGTCCGGTCGATCGACTGGCGGGCGACCGCGCGGGCGGCGGACGTCATGGTCCGGACGTGGCGTCCGGAGCGCGATCGGCACGTGGTGCTGGTGCTCGACACCGGCCGCGTTTCGGCGGGCCGCGTGGGCGACGCACCGCGCTTGGACGCGGCGATGGACGCGGCGTTGCTGCTGGCGGCACTGGCTTCCCGGGCCGGCGACCGCGTCGACCTGCTGGCCTACGACCGGCGGCTGCGAGCGGCGGTGCAGGGCTCGTCGGGGGCGGCTTTGCTGACGTCGCTGGTGAACGCAATGGCGCCGCTGGAGCCGTCGCTGATCGAGACGGACGCGCGGGGGATGGTCGCGGAGGTGCTCCGGCGAACTCGCCGTCGTGCTCTGGTGGTCCTGCTGACGGGGCTGGACGCGGCGCCGCTGGAGGAAGGGCTGTTCCCGGTGCTGAGCTCGCTGACCGCGCGGCACGAGCTGATCGTGGCGTCGGTGGCGGACCCGCGGGTGGCGGAGATGCTGGCGGGCCGCGAGGACGCGGAAGCGGTCTACGACGCGGCATCGGCCTCGCGGACGGTGGCCGAGCGCCTGCGCGTCACCGAACGCCTCGCGCGGCACGGGGTCGGCGTGGTGGACGCGGTCCCGGAGGAGCTGCCGCCGGCGCTGGCGGACCGCTACCTGGCGTTGAAAGCCGCGGGCCGTTTGTGAAGGAAGAGCCGACACGCGTGCTGGGAAGGTCGACACGCGTGATTGGAGGGTCGACACGAGCGGGCGTCGCCGTGTCGTCCCCTCAATCACGCGTGTCGGCTTCCTGATCACGCGTGTCGACCGTTAGGCGGACTCGGGCAGGGCGTCTCCGGCGTCGCGCGCGTCGAGGTCGCCGACCTCGCCGTCCTTCGCGGCGCGGCGGCCGAGCGTGAAGACGTAGGTCAGGAACGCCACTTCCACCAGCACGCCGATGCCGACGCGGACCCACGTCCGCCAGCCCGACGGTGTCACGAACGCCTCGATCACGCCCGAGACGAACAGCACGCACGCCAGCCCCAGCGCCATGACCACCACCGACCGGCCCTGCTCGGCCAGCGCTTTCGTGCGGGAGCGGCGGCCGGGGTCGATGACCGTCCAGCCGAGCCGCAGGCCGGTGCCCGCCGCGACGAACACCGCCGTCAGCTCCAGGAGGCCGTGGGGCAGCAGGAGGCCGATCATCACGTCGCCGCGGCCCGCCGCGCTCATCGCGCCGATGATGACGCCGGCGTTGAGCGAGTTCAGCCAGAGCGCGCCGATCACCGGCAGGCCCAGTGCGACGCCGAGGAACAGGCAGGTCGCCGTCACCCACGCGTTGTTCGTCCACACCTGCGCCGCGAACGACGCCGCCGGGCTGGTCGAGTAGTAGGTCTCGGCCTCGCCGCCGGGCTTGGTGAGCGCGTTCAGCTCGTCCGGCGTGCCGATCGCCGCGCGCACGTTCGGGTCGCGTGAAACCCAGACGGCGATCACGGCCATCACCGCGACGGACGCCAGCGCGGCCGGGATCCACCAGCGCCGCGAGAGGTACACCGCGGCGGGGAACCGGCGCGTGAAGAACAGCGCGACCTCGCGCCAGGCCGGGTTGTGCGACCCGGAGACCGCCGAGCGGCCCCGCGCGACCAATCCGGACAGCCGCCCGATCAGCGCCGGGTCCGGCGCGACCGAACGGACGATCGACAGGTGCGTCGCGGTCCGCTGGTAGAGCGTCACGAGTTCGTCGGCTTCGGGCCCGGTCAGCTTGCCGCCGCGGCGCGTCAGCTCGCCGAGCCGGTTCCACTCCGCCGCGTGCGCCGCGACGAAGACGTCCACATCCACGCGACCACCCTATCCGTCGTTACCCTGGGCGGCGTGCACGAGGAATCCGAGCTGGTCACCGGCGAAGCCGTCGTCCTGGACCTGCGCGTCGCCAAGCTCGCCAGCCGGGCCCTGGCGATGGCGTTGGACGTGCTCGTCCAGTTCGTCCTGCTGTTCGGTTCGTTCATGGTGCTCGTGATCGCGCTGCCGGACATCGACGAAGCGCTCGGCACGGCCATCCTCCTGGTGCTCCTGGTGCTGGTCATGGTCGGCTACCCGGTGGTGTTCGAGACGCTCTCGCGCGGCCGGTCGCTGGGCAAGCTGGCGGTGGGGCTGCGCGTGGTGCGCGTCGACGGCGGCCCGATCCGGTTCCGGCACGCGCTGGTGCGCGGGCTCGCCGGGTTCATCGTGGACTTCTGGACGCTCGGGCTGTTCGGCGCGGTCGCGGTGATCGTGTCGCTGTGCTCGTCCGACGGCCGCCGCGTCGGCGACTTCCTGGCCGGGACGCTGGTGATCCGCGAGCGGGTGCCGGAAAGCGCGAGCTACCCGGCGATCGCGATGCCCCCGGGCCTCGAAGGCTGGGCGGCCCAGCTCGACCTGACCCGGCTCCCGGACGACCTCGCCCTGGCGAGCCGTCAGTTCCTCGGCCGGTTCGGCCAGCTGCGGCCGGAAGCGTCGCACGCGCTGGGCTGGGGGCTGGCGCAGCAGGTCGGCGACGCGCTGGGGACGCCGGTCCCGCCGGGGGTGCCGCCGTGGGCGTTTCTGGCGGCGGTGCTGGCCGAGCGGCGCAACCGTGATCACGCGCGGGCGTTCCAGGCTTACGCCGCGGGTCAGCCGCCTGCTTGGGGTTACCCGGTAAGTCAGGCTCCTGCCACGGGCGGGGGTTACGCGGCGCCGCACACGCCTCCGCCGGGCTGGGGTTACCCGGCGCAGCCACACCCGGTTCAGCCCGCGCCTCCGCATTCGGCCGTGCCGGAGTCGCCGGCGCCGGAAAACCCGTTCACCCCGCCGAGCTGACCCCGGATTACGAGACGTCCGCCGAGGCGGAGAGCCAGGTGTTGCACTGCTGGTTCCGGTTCTTGGTGGCACCGTGCTGCCACCAGGAGATGTTGTGTTTGGCGCTGCCGTGGTCGCGCTTGCCGTTGCGGGCGTAGTCGTCGCCGCGGTCCTGGGAGTTCCAGGCTTCGTTGTAGATGTTGCGGTCGACCGAGCCGCCGGAGATGGACGACGAGCCGAGGAACATCCCCGAGAAGCACTGCGCCTCGAGTTCCATGCGCCGTGACAGCTCCAGGCCCGCCGCCGAGTCGGCGCCCGCGTCGTAGCGCTGCTCGCCGAACGCCTCGGTGATGCCGGCCAGGTTCTGCACGTGGTGGCCGTATTCGTGGGCCAGGATCGACAGGTACGGGCCGGGGTGGTTGCCCCACACGTCGATCTCGATGCGGTCCATCGGCAGGTAGATCGTGTTGTTCGACGGGCAGTAGAACGGCGTGACGCCGGTCGTCGTGCCGCCGCTGCCGCACGGCGTCGACGATTCCGAGAGCGACTGGGGCACGGCCAGGTTCGGCGTCCGGAACGGCAGGTTCAGCGCGCCGAGCATGCGTGACCACACCGCGTCGAGGCAGCCGATGCCGGACTGGAAGAACCGGGTGGCGCTGCTCTGGTCGGCCGCCCAGCGGCTCAGGGAGCACGGGATGTTCTGCAGGCCGTAGTCGGCGCCGCCGAACAGCGGGTTGTCGCCGGTGGCCACGACCGAGCGAGGCCCGGACGGGGTCTGCGACGTCGGCGTTTCGCGCTCGGAGGTGCGGGCGGTGGTCGTTTCGGAGGTCGACGACGTGGTGGTGGTCGCTTCGGTGGTCTCTTCCGGGGTGGTCGGGTAGGTGCTGGAGTAACCGGCGTCGGCGACGTGCCGCGACTGGCCACCGCTCAGCGCGACGGCGGCGATCAGCCCACCGGCGACGGCGACGATGGCGACGATCGCCACGGCGACGATCACGCCGGCATTCGACTTCTTGGCGACGTAGGGGGTGTAGCCGGGAGCGAAGCGCGGACCGAAGGAAGGCGGCCCGGCGTAGTGGGGGGTGAAGACGGGCGGGGCGGCGGCCGCCGGAGGTGGCAGCGGAGCCCGCCCGGGCGGCGGGGCGGGGTAGCCGAACGGCGGTGTGCCGGTTGGTGGAGCTGGGAAGCCCTGCGGGCCTCCGCCTGGCCAAGCGGCAGGGGATTGGTGCGGTTGGTGGCCGCTCTGCCCGGGAGCGCCGGGGCCGTGCGGCCCGCCGGGCGCCCGATTCGGCCACCCGGACTGCCCAGGCCCACCACCCGGCCCCGGCCCCGGCAGCGGCCGCGCGGCCGGCGGCGGAAGCGGCGGCCTCCCGGGCGGCGGCAGCGGACGGCGCGGGTCGTGCGGACCGGGACCCGGTGAACCAGGACCCTGCGGGCCGTGCGTCATCGAAAAGGAACCCCTCCCCTGAACCGACCGGCGTACCCGCGCCGATCGCGCCGTTCCGGGCGTCAGCATAGATCGGGTGCTCTAGGGTGTGGTGCTGTGTCGAGGAAATGGGTGACAGCGGCCGCCGTCGCCGTGGCCGTGCTGGTTCCGTCCGGGACCGCCCTTGCCGATGACGGGCCCTCCGCCGGGCCCGTCCTTCCCGGCCTGCCCGCCGACCAGGCCAAGAAACCGCAGCTGCTCACCGGGCAGGGCGTCCAGCCGGCGGAGGGCACCGTCGCCGACGTCGCCCTGAAAGTCCTCCGTGACGGCACCCTGTCCGTCACCGAACACGTCACCGTTCCCGGCGGCAAGCAGCTCACCTCGCGCGTCCCGCTCAAGGTCCCCGCGAGCGACGACCAGGACCGCGTCTTCCACATCCGCGACGTCAAGACCGAAGGCGCCGCCACGAGCCAACTGACCGGCGATCAGCTTGTCCTCACCTTCGCCGGCGGCGCCTCCGCCGTCACGTACACAGTGGACGGTGCCATCGCCGACCAGAGCGGCCGCCAGCAGGCCCGCTGGCAGGTCGCGAGCGGCTTCGACGCGCCGCTGGACAAGCTCACCGCGTCGTTCCTCGCCCCGTCGCCCCAATTGTCCCCTGTGGACTGTTTCGCCGGCCCGCTCGGCTCGAGCCAGCGCTGCACCCTCGCCGAGCTGGACCACACCGGCGTGGTGCGGCTCGAACAGAACGACGTCCGGCCGGGCGACCGCGTCGACCTCCTCGTCGGCCTGCCCGCGAACACCACCCCGGCCAACGCCGTGTTCGCCGACATCGGCCTGCTCGCCAACGCCTTCGCGCTGACGCCGCCGACCGGAATCGCCTTCGCCGTCCTGCTCGTCCTCCTCGTCGCCGGCGGGATCTTCGTCCAGCGGCGCCGCAAGCAGGACGCCGGCGCTCTCCTCACCGCCACCGGCCCGGTCGAAGTCCTCCTGCGCGACGGCGACCGCGTCTTCTTCGCCAGCCCGGACGGCGTGCTGCCCGGGCAGGTCGGCACGGTCGTCGACGAGACCGTCGACGTCGTCGACATCAGTGCCACCGTGGTGGACCTGGCCGTCCGCAACTACCTCTGGCTCGCCGAAGTCCCCGGCCACGACTGGCAGATCGCCCGCCGCAACCCGCCGGACGAGCACCTGCACGACTTCGAGCGCGCCGTCTGCGAAACCCTGCTGCCGGCGGGCACCGACAGCGTGCTGGTGTCGCAGCTGCGCGCCCATGGCGGGCTCGACCTGCGCCGGATCAGCGACGCGATGTACGCCGACGTCGTCACCAAGCGCTGGTTCTCCCGGCGCCCGGACACCGCGCGCGGGCGGCTGACCTGGCTCGGTGCCGGGATCTTCGCGCTCGGCCTGGTCGTCACCGCCGTGCTCACCTTCACCGTCGGCGACGCGCTGCTCGGCGTCGCCGTCGCCCTGGCCGGGCTCGCCGTCGCCGCGGCGGCCGCGCTGCTGCCGTCCCGCACCGCGCGCGGCCGGGCGCTGGTCGGTCAGGTCCGGGGCCTGCTCGACTACCTGCACACCGCCAGGGCCGAGGACATCCCGCCCGCCGACCGCGAGCTGGTGTTCTCCCGGTCGCTGCCGTACGCGGTGGTGCTGGGCGACACCGAACGCTGGCTCGGCGCCTTCGCCGCGCTCAACCCGGCGTCCGACGGCACGGCCGGGCTGTACTGGTACGGCGGCATGGAAGCCGAGCCCGACCTGCGCCGGTTCGGCACGCACTTCCCGTCCTTCCTGACCGCGCTGGACGGGCTGCTCACCGAGTCCGGCCGCGCCGCCGCGACGCGCTGACCGTGTTCGCCGAGGCCGTACTCGCGCTCTTCCTAGCCGCGGCTCCCGTGGACCAGCCGCCGCTGCCGACCGTGGCGCAGAGCGCCGAGATCCAGCTCAAGGTGCAGCGCGACGGCTCTTTGTCGGTCGCCGAAGCGATTTCGGTGCCGCAAGGGGAGACCATGGACCGCCGGGTCGCGTTGCGCGTTCCGGCGCCGCACCACCGCGACCGCGTCTACGGCGTCCGCGACGTCGTGCTCGAAGGCGCCGGGACGGCGAACGTCGACCAGGACGCCTTCACCGTCCACCTCACCGCGGGCACGTCGATCGTCCGGTACACAGTGGACGGTGCGGTCGCCGGGAGCCGGGTCACCTGGGAGCTGGCCGGCGGCTGGAGCACCGAGCTGAAGTTCGTCCGCGCGTCCTTCGCGGCGCCGAAGATCCCGACGGCCGTCGACTGCCTCGCCGGGCCGCCGGACTCCGACTTCTCGTGCGGGGCCGCGCAGATCGACCACGCCGGGCTGACCCGGTTCAGCCAGCAGGACCTCGCCGCGGGCCAGCGGATGACGGCGACCGTCGAGCTGCCCGCCGGCACCGTTCCCGACAACGAGGTCCTGGTCCCGGCCAAGACGGTCGCCGGCGCGTTCGTGCTCACCGCCCCGGTCGGCTGGGCCTGGGCTGCCTTCGGCGCGCTCCTGCTGCTCACCGCCGTCCTGGTCGGTCTCGCCCGTCGCCGGAGCTTTCACGTGAAAGCTCGGGCCCCAGGTGGGAGCTTTCACGTGAAAGCTACGGGCGAGTTCGCGTCGCCGGAAGGCGTGCTGCCGGGCCACGCCGGCGTCCTCCTGTACGGCCGCGCCGGACCCGCCGACCTGGCCGCGACCGTGCTCGACCTCGCCGTCCGCAACTACCTCTGGGTGAGCGACGGCTCCCGGCTGACCCGCCGCAACCCACCCGACGAGCACCTCACGGCCTTCGAGCGCGCCGTGTTCGAAACCGTCCTGCCCGGGGAATCGGTGACCCTCGCCGAACTGCGGCAGCGGCACGTCGAGGTGCCGCGGGCCGCGCTGGCCGCCGATCTCACGGGCCGCGGCTGGCTGCGCCGTCCCGGACGGCTCCGCCGCGCCGGGTTCCGGGTGGTCGGCTACGGCGTGTTCCTCACCGTCCTGCTCGCGCTGACGGTGGGTTACGCCCAGCTCGGCGTCATGGTCGTGCTCGCCGGGATCGCGGCCGTCGTCGCCTCGGCCGCCCTGCCCGCGCGCCGGCGGGCGGGCGCCGACGTCGCGCGGCGCCTGCGCGGCGTCGCGGAGAAGCTCGCGTCGGCCAAGCCCAAGGAGCTGACGAAGCCGCAGCGCGAGCTCGTCTTCTCCCGCGGCCTGCCGTACGCGCTCGCTCTGGGCGAACTGGCGCCGTGGGTCGCGGCCTTCGACGGGCTCAAGAACCCGCCGCCGGTGTACTGGCACGACGGCGACGTCACCCCTGACCAGGCCGGATCCTTCGCGACCGCGCTGGCGGGCACCTTCGCCGCCGCCCGGCGCGGCCGTCTCCTCGACGCCGTGGAGCAGCACGCCCGTTCTCACTCGCCGGTCGGGACGCACGCGGGTGCCGACCCGTCGTAGGGTGGGGCCATGGCCGATCCCGAGCTCGTCCGATACACCCTCGACAACGGTCTGCGGGTGGTTCTCGCCCCCGACGCGACCGCGCCGGTGGTCGGCGTCAGCGTGCACTACGACGTGGGTTTCCGTTCCGAGCCGGAGGGGCGCACCGGTTTCGCGCACCTCTTCGAGCACCTGATGTTCCAGGGCTCCGAGAGCCTGGAGAAACTCGCCCACTTCCGGCACGTGCAGTCCAGTGGCGGGACCTTCAACGGGTCCACCCACCCCGACTACACCGACTACTTCGAGGTGCTCCCGAGCGCCGCGCTCGAGCGTGCGCTGTTCCTCGAAGCCGACCGGATGCGCGCGCCCAAGCTGACGGCGGAGAACCTGGCGAACCAGATCGACGTCGTCAAGGAGGAGATCCGGCTCAACGTGCTGAACCGGCCCTACGGCGGGTTCCCGTGGATCACCCTGCCGCCGGTGCTGTACTCGACGTTCCCCAACGCGCACAACGGCTACGGCGGCTTCGAGGACCTCGAAAGCGCCACGGTCGACGACTGCGCGGCGTTCTTCGACACCTACTACTCGCCGGCGAACGCCGTCCTCACGGTGGCCGGTGACTTCGAGATCGGCAACGCCAAGAAGCTGATCGAGGAGCACTTCGGCGACGTCCCGCACCGGCCGGCGCCGCAGCGGCCGTCGTTCGCCGAGCCGCTGCCCACCACCGAGCTGCGCGGCGAGGTCGAAGACCCGCACGCCCCGCTGCCCGCGCTCGGCATCGGCTACCGGATGCCGGACCCGATCAACGACGTCGACGGCTACCTGGCCTACCTGGTGCTCGCCGGGGTGCTCACCGACGGCGACGGCTCGCGCCTGCAGCAGCGGCTCGTGCACCGCGAGCCCCTGGTGGTCGACATCGGCGCCGGCGCCGGGCTGTTCGGGCCGTTCGAGGCCCGCGACCCCGACACGTTCACCATCACCCTGATCCACCCGCACGAGGTGCCTCGCGAACGGGTGCTCGCCGCGCTGGACGACGAGCTGGAGAAGCTCGCCGAGAACCCGCCGAGCGAGGAGGAGCTGCGCAAGGTCACCGCCCGGTGGACGGCGAGCCTGCACTCCGAGCACGACAGGCTGGTGTCCCGGACCCTCGCGCTCGGCTCGTTCGAGCTGCTCTACGGCGACGCGTCGCTGGTGTACAAGCTCGCGGACCGCATGTCCGCCGTCACCTCGGAAGCCGTTTCGGCGGCGGCGAAGGCGCTGCGCCCGGACGCGCGCGCCGTGCTGGTGGTCAAGCCCGCTTCGGAAGGGAACAACGAGCAGTGACTTCTGCAACGCACCGCAGCGCCGAGGAGATCGGCCGCACCGCGCGGGGTCCGCGGCCGCTCCCGCCGCTCGGCGAGCAGCGGGCCGCCGCCGACCTGTCCCATGTGGACACCGAGCTGTCGAACGGCCTGCGGGTGCTGGCCGTGCGCAAGGCGACCGTGCCGCTGGTCGAGGCGCGGCTGTGGATCCCGTTCGCGGGCGACGACGCGCTGCACCCGGCGACCGCCGAGGTGCTCGCCGAGACGATCCTGACCGGCACCGCGCGCCGCAACCGCATCGAGATCGACACCGAGCTGGCGCTCATCGGCGGCGACATCGGCGCCGGCGTCGACCCGGAACGCCTGGTGCTGACCGGGTCCGCGCTGGCCGACAAGCTGCCGACGTTCCTCGACGTCCTCGGTGACGTCCTCACCGGAGCGACGTACGCCGACGAGGAGATCGCCCGCGAGAAGGAGCGGCTGGTCGAGCGGATCGCCGTCTCGCGGACCCAGCCGCGCACGATCGCGCGCGAGGCCCTGCAGAAGCACCGCTACGGCGACCACCCGGCGACCCGCGAGGTCCCGAAGGCCGAAGACGTCGCCGTCGTGACGCCCGAGCAGGTCCGTGCGCTGCACCAGGCGTCGGTGCTGCCGCGCGGCTCGGTGCTGGTGCTCGTCGGCGACCTGGACCCGGCCGGCGTGCTCGGCGATCTGGAGAAGGTGCTCGGCGGCTGGGCGTCGGACCGCTCCGCCGTCCGGCTGCCGCCGCTGCCGGAGCTGACCGGGCCGAGCGTGCTGCTGGTGCCGCGCGCGGGCGCGGTGCAGTCGCAGATCCGGCTGTCGGCGCAGACCGTGCCGCGCACCGACCCGGGGTATGCCGCGCTGCAGCTGGCGAACCTCGCCTACGGCGGGTACTTCTCGTCGCGGCTGGTGGAGAACATCCGCGAGAACAAGGGGTACACCTACTCCGCGCACTCCGGGTTCGAGTTCACCGACGGCACGGCGGTGGTCAACGTCGACGCGGACACCGCGACCGACGCGACGGCGCCGGCGCTGCTGGAGACCCGCTACGAGCTCGGTCGCTTGGGCCAGGTCCCGCCGTCGGGCGACGAGCTGGAGTCGGTGCGGCAGTACGCGATCGGCTCGCTGCTGACGTCGACGTCGTCGCAGGCCGGGCTGGCCGGGCAGGTGCTGGCGCTGGCTTCGACCGGGCTGGGCCTGGAGTGGCTGCTCGAGCACCCGGCGCGCGTCGCCGCGGTGACGGCCGAGGATGTCGCGGAAGCGGCGTTGAAGTACTTCGCGCCCAAGCGGTTCACGGGCGTGGTGGTCGGTGACGCGGCGGTGCTCGAACGCAAGCTGCTGGCCCTCGGCGACGTCGTCGTGGGCGAGCCGGCCTGATGTCCGTCCCGTTCACCCTCGGTGCCCTGCCCACCCTGTCCCGGTCCACAGTGGACCGCCAGGAGGGCTTGCGCACCAACCCTTCGCGGCTGTCGTCGCGCTGGGCCGACGCCCGGGTCGTCCTCCTGGACGACACCGGGCGCACCCCGGTCGTCGAAGGCACGGCGACGCTGGCGTTCCGCAAGGCGATCGACTTCGGCACGGCCCCGCCGGCGGAGGCGGTGTTCCTGGGCGAGTGGCAGGACGTCGACTACTGGTCGTTGCCGGGCGGCCCGTCGGGTTCGGCCGACACCGTGAAGATGGCGGGCAGCTGGGGTTTCGTCGAGGAGGTCCCGCGCGCGGACGGCGAGGTCTGGGTCGAGCTGCGTGGGTACGGAGACCTGCTGGACGACACGTCGGCCGGGCTCTTCACGACGGCACAGGCGTTGCGGTTCTGGCGTCGTCAGGCCAAGTTCTGCACGCGGTGCGGCAGTGCGACGGAGCTGGTCCAGTTCGGCTGGGCGAGCAAGTGCACCGGGTGCGGGCGCGAGGAGTACCCGCGCACGGACCCGGCGGTGATCTGCCTGGTCCACTCGCTCGAGGGGACGAACGGTTCGCACGTGCTGCTGGCGCGTCAGCCGATCTGGCCCGCCGGGCGGTACTCGGTGCTGGCCGGGTTCGTCGAGGCGGGGGAGGCGCTGGAGAGCTGCGTCGTCCGCGAGATCCGCGAAGAGGTGGGCGCGGCCGTCTCGGACGTCCGGTACCTCGGGAGCCAGCCGTGGCCGTTCCCGCGGTCGATCATGCTGGGCTTCACGGCCCGGGCGGATCGTTTCGCGCCTCTGGTGCCGGCGGATGGTGAGATCGAAGAGGCGTTGTGGGTGTCGCGGGCCGAGGTGCGGGAGGCGTTCGCGAACAGCTCGGTGCGGGGTGAGGGCTCGAAGCCGACGCCCATCGCGGATGGGGCTGCGGAGATCATCCTGCCGGGGAACTCGTCCATCGCCCGCGTGATGCTCAAGGCCTGGGCGGACGCGGAAGCCTGAGTCCAAAGCCGCCGAGCGGTCATCGCAGGTCACCGCGCTCGATCACCGTGCGGGTCGGCTTGCCCGAGAAGTCCGGGTGGCCGCCGTACGCCAGGTTGAGCGTCTCCAGCCGGTAGCTCCAGGCCCTCCCGCTCGAGAAGGTCGAGCCGAACCGCAGGTTGAACTGCCAGCGCAGCCACTCGCCCGGCCGGAGCCGGACCGGCTGCGGTCGCCAGGCCCGCCGCGGCACCCCCCCCCGGTGACGGGAGCACCAGCACCGACAGCTCGCCGTCCACCTCCCGGAGCTTGACGCCGTCCAGCTCGGCGAGCGGGCGCACCGCGAACCGTGGCGAGAAGCCGGTCGACTCGTCGACATCCACCTCGTGGAGTCCCGCCTCCGCCGGCAGGGGGAAGGCGATCGGCACGCGGTTGCGCGCCGAAGCCGCCGGGCCGCCCCGGGACCGCTTGGTCCAGGTGGTCCGCACCCGCTGCGCCACGACGTCCATGCCACCAGCATCCCTCGCTGGGCAAGCGGAAATCCGCTGACCAGGCCCGGGACGACCGGCGGAAGTCGTTCACCGGTGTTTCCGCCAGGTGGCCCAGCGCGGCCCCAAGCGTTACCCGGCCGTTTCCCCAGCCCGTTGACGGCTGTGCTTCGGCTCACTACAGTCCCCGGAAACCGTCTGTAAAGTATCCTAATTAAGTCCGGAGGGACGAGTGCGAGCCGGTAGCCCGCGGATGCTGCGCGAGATCAACGATCGCGCCGCGATCGAGGTCCTTCTTCGCGAAGGGCCCCTCACGCGTGCCGAACTCGAGCTCGCCATCGGACTGTCCAAGCCCGCCACCGCGCAGCTCATCACCCGGCTCGAGCAGGACGACCTCGTCGTCAAGGCCGGTGTGCGGGGCGGTGGCCGGGGACCGCGGGCCCAGCTCTGGGCCGCCAACGGCAGCCTCGCCTTCGTCGCCGCCGTCGATCTCACTCCGCACGTCGCCGACTTCGTCGTCGCGGACGTCGCCGGGGTCGTGCTCGCCGAGTACCGGACGCCGCTGCCCGTGCACGAAGGGGCCGATGTCGTCGGGACCTTCGGCGAAGCCCTCAACCACGTCGCCGGGCAAGCCGGAATCCAGCGAACCGACCTGGCCCACGTCGTGATCGGCGCGCAGGGGGCGTTCGATCCGCGGACCGGCCTGCTCTCCTCGGCTCCGCACATCCCCGGCTGGCTGGGCTTCGACGTTCCGCAGAAGCTCAGCGACGAACTCGGCGTCGACGTCCTCATCGAGAACGACGTCAACCTGGTCGCCGTCGAGGAGATGACCGCCGGGATGGCCCAGGACGTCGACGACTTCGTCATGGTCTGGCTGTCCGAAGGCGTCGGCGGCGCCGTCGTCATCGGACGGCGGCTGCTGCGCGGCGCCACCGGCGGGGGCGGCGAGATCGACTGGATGCGCGTGCCCGATCCGGCCACAGTGGACACCGGTGACGTCTGGCCGGAGGCCGGTGCCCGTTTCGGCAACCTCGTCGACTCGCCCGCCATCTGCCGCCTCGCCGCCGCCCACGGCATCCAGGCCGGCACCGCCTGGGAGGCCGTCGGAAAAGCCGAAAAGGGCCATCCCTTCCTGGACGACCTGGCGAGAAGGGTCGCCGGCGGTGTCGCCAACCTCGTCGCGGTCGCCGACCCGCAGCTCGTCCTGCTCTGCGGCGACACCAGCCGCGCCGGCGGGGCCGAATTCGCCGCCCTGGTGCAGGAGAAGCTGCACGAACTGGTCCTGCCGCGCACGCCCGTCGGCTGCGCGTCGGTGCAGGGCAACGCCGTCCGCGCCGGTGCGCTGCAGTCCGCGCTGGCCACCACCCGGGTCGACGTCTTCGGCGTCGTCACCCCCACGCTCCTCGGGTCGCGCAGGCCCGAGGCCGGAAGCACCCGTCCCCGCCCGAGTAGCCCCAACCGATGAGGAGGAGGGCCATGCCCCCTACCACCCGGATCCGCCGTGGCTCGCTGTTGGCGGTCGCCGCCGCGGCGTCCGTCCTGCTGGCCAGCGCCTGTTCCGGTGCCGCCGCACCATCCACAAAGGACGCCGCGGCCGCGCCCGGCAAGGACGACAAGCTCACGCTCACCGTGTACTCCAAGTTCACCGACCGCGAGTACGGCGTGGTCACCGCGGGCCTCAACAAGCTCAAGGCGAAGTTCCCGAACATCGAGATCAAGCACGAGGGCAACCAGGACGACGACAAGCTCACGCAGTCGATCCGCGGCGGCAATCCACCCGACGTCGCGATCTCCTTCTACACCGACAACCTCGGCGCCTGGTGCTCCACCGGCAGCTTCCAGGACCTCAAGCCCTACCTCGACCGCGACAAGATCGACCTGAACCAGATCCCGGACGCCGTCCGCAACTACACCGAGTACCAGGGCAAGCGGTGCGCGATGCCGATGCTCGCCGACGTCTACGGGATGTACTACAACACCGACATGTTCGCGGCGAAGGGCGTCACTTCGCCGCCGAAGACGATGTCGGAGCTGTTCGAGGACGCCAAGAAGCTCACCGAGTTCAACCCGGACGGTTCGATCAAGGTCGCCGGCTTCCTGCCCTCGATGCCGTTCTACGCCAACCAGGCCCAGTACTGGGCGCAGTACTTCGGAGCGCCCTTCCTCGGCCCGGACGGCAAGTCCGACCTCGCCACCAACCCCGGCTGGAAGGCGATGTTCGAGTTCCAGAAGAAGCTCATCGACTTCTACGGCGGCCACGACAAGGTCGAGAAGTTCAAGGCCGGCCTCGGCGACGAGTACTCCGCCGACCACGGCTTCCACAAGGGCAAGCTCGCCATGATAATCGACGGCGAGTTCCGCACCGCCTTCCTCAAGGACCAGGCGCCCGACGTCAAGTACCAGACCGCGCCGTTCCCGGTGCTCGACACGATGGCCGACCACTACGGCGGCGGCTTCACCACCGGCACGATCATCGCGATCCCCAAGGGCGCCAAGAACCCCGGCGCCGCGTGGGAGCTCATCAAGCAGGTCACCCTGGACACCGACACCCTGGTGGACATGGCCAACGGCCTGAAGAACGTGCCCAGCACCAAGGCG
Source organism: Amycolatopsis sp. NPDC021455 (assembly GCF_040640995.1). Taxonomy (NCBI): domain Bacteria; kingdom Bacillati; phylum Actinomycetota; class Actinomycetes; order Pseudonocardiales; family Pseudonocardiaceae; genus Amycolatopsis; species Amycolatopsis sp. NPDC021455. The sequence goes on from NZ_JBFACT010000045.1 coordinate 35,698, forward strand.
TCGCTGACCTCGCCGCGGCTGGACCTGCAGCCGCAGTTCAAGACGTTCCTCGACATCTACGACAGCGGCAAGCTGGTCGCCAACCAGACCACCCCGATCGGCGACGCGCACCTCAAGGCGGTCAACGACTTCGCCGAGAAGTGGCAGGCCGGCTCGGTACCCGACCTGACCGCCGGCCTGGCCAAGGTCGACGCGCAGATCAACGACGAGCTCAAGCAGAAGGGCGCGGGCGGATGACTCTGTCCGATGGGGTCTCGGCGGTAAAGAGTCCCTCGACCCGCACCCTCGCCGCGAAAACCGATGGGACCCCGGCCGCACCTGCGAAGGTGCGGGCGGGGGCCCGCCGGGCCAAGCGCCGCCGGACCGTCCTGTTCTTCATGGCCCCGGCGTTCCTCGGGTTCCTGATCTTCTTCGGCTACCCGCTGATCGCCACGGTCTACTACTCCTTCACCCGCTACGACCTGATCAACCCGCCGCAGTTCATCGGCTTCGACAACTACGTCCGGATGTTCACCACCGAGCCGCTGGTCGGCACGGCCGCGTACAACACGTTGTGGCTGGTGGTCGTCCTGACGGTCTGCCGGGTGGTGTTCTCCCTCGGCATCGCGTCGGTGATCTCGCGGCTGAAGTCGGGCGTCGGCCTGGTCCGGACGCTCTGCTACCTGCCGACGCTCGCCCCGCCCGCGGCGGCGACGCTGGCCTTCGTCTTCGTGTTCAACCCGGAGTTCGGCCCGGTCAACCGGTTCCTGCGGCTCGTCGGCATCGACGGCGGGCTCTGGTTCAACAGCCCGGCGATGTCGAAGCCCGCGCTGACGCTGCTGGCCCTGTGGGGCTCGGGCGAGCTGATGATCATCATCCTGGCCGCCCTGCTCGACGTCCCGACCGAGCAGTACGAGGCCGCCGAGCTCGACGGCGCCGGCCCGGTCCGCCGGTTCTGGCACGTCACGCTGCCGTCGATCTCGCCGGTGCTGCTGTTCGGCGTGGTCAACTCGATCATCTACGCCCTGCAGTTCTTCACGCAGGCGATCGTCGCCGCTTCGGCAAGCGCCGGCACAGCCGACGTCGCGGGCAACTCGAAGCTCATCGGCGCACCCCAGAACTCGACGCTGACCTACCCGATCTGGCTGTACGTCCAGGGCTTCCGCTACTTCAACATGGGTTACGCGGCGGCGATGGCGGTGCTGCTGTTCATCGTGTCGTCGGGCTTCACCTGGATTCTCGTGCGGCAGTTGCGGAAGACCCAGCATCAGGAGGAGGGGGCATGAACATACCCTCGCGACAGCCTGTTCATGACCCCGACCGGGTGCGGGTGTCCCGCATGAATGGAGTGGGGGCATGATCACGCTGTCCGACACCGCGCGCAAGCCGCCGGTGTCCGTGCCGCCCCGCGTGCGGTTCAAGCGCAACTGGGACAAGCGGCTGTCGTTCATCGCGCTGCACTCGGTCGGTATCGCCATGGGTGTGATCTTCATGCTGCCGATCCTGTTCGTGTTCCTCACCGCGGTGATGGCGAGCGACCAGGCGATGACGGCGAGCCTGTGGCCGAGCGAATGGCACTTCGAGAACTTCGTCAAGGTGTTCCAGAAGGCACCGCTGCTCGAATACTTCGGCAACAGCCTGCTGTATTCGGCTTTGGCGACGGCGGGCGCGCTGCTGTCGGCGATCCCGGCGGCCTATGGCCTGGCGAAACTGCGGTGGCGCGGGCAGAACCTGTTCTTCATGCTGACCGTGGCCGCGATGCTGCTGCCGCCGCAGGTCACCGTCGTCCCGCTGTACGACCTGTGGGTGCGGCTCGGCCTCACCGGCACGCTGGTGCCGCTGATCGTGCCGTACTTCTTCTTCGACGCGTTCTCGATCTTCCTGCTGCGGCAGTTCTTCCTCACCATTCCGAAGGACTACATCGAAGCGGCGAAGATCGACGGCTGCAACGAGTTCCAGGCGATGTACCGGGTGCTCATCCCGATGGCCAAGCCCGGGATCGCGGCCACCGCGATGTTCTGCTTCCTGTTCACCTGGAACGACTACTTCGGCCCGCTGCTCTACACCGGCGAGAACCAGGACCACTGGCCGCTTTCGCTGGCGATCGCGTCCTTCCGCGGCATGCACCACGTCGAATGGAACATGACGATGGCGGCGACCGCGCTGATCATGGCGCCGGTGATCGTGCTGTTCGTGTTCGCGCAGAAGTCGTTCGTCAAGGGCATCACATTCACGGGGGTCAAGGGATGAAACTGGCAGTCGTCGGTGGCGGGTCCACCTACACGCCGGAGCTGATCGACGGGATCGCCGGCCGCCGGTCCACTTTGGACGTCGACGAGATCGTGCTGGTCGACCCGGACGCCTACCGCGTCGAAGCGGTCGGCGGGTTCAGCCAGCGCCTCCTCGACCACGCCGGCCACCCGGCGCGGGTGCACACCACGCAGTCGCTCGAGGAGGGCGTCGACGGCGCTTCCGCCGTGCTGATCCAGCTGCGCGTCGGCGGGCAGCGGGCGCGGCGCTCGGACGAGACGTTCCCGCACGCCTGCGGCTGCGTCGGCCAGGAGACGACCGGCGCGGGCGGGCTGGCGAAGGCGCTGCGCACGGTGCCGGTGGTGCTGGACATCGCCGACCGCGTCCGCAAGATCGCCGGCGACGACACGTGGATCGTCAACTTCACCAACCCGGTCGGCATCGTCACCCGTGCCCTGCTCAACGAGGGCCACCGCGCGGTCGGGCTGTGCAACGTCGCCATCAACCTGCAGCGGCAGTTCGGCCGCCTGCTCGGTGTCGGCGCGGACGACGTCAAGCTCGTCCACACCGGGCTCAACCACCTGAGCTGGGAGCGCGGTGCCCTCGTCGACGGCGTCGACCGGTTGCCCGAGCTGCTGGACGAGCACCTGGAGTACCTGTCCCACGAGGTCAGCGTGCCGGAGAAGTGGCTGCGGCGGATGAACGTCGTGCCGTCGTACTACTTGAAGTACTTCTACGCGCACGACGAGCAGGTCACCAAGCAGCGCACCGAGCGGCCGCGCGCGGACGTCGTCTCCGACGTCGAGGAAGAACTCCTGAAGATCTACCTCGATCCGGAGCAGGTGACCAAGCCGGAGTCCCTCGAAAAGCGCGGCGGGGCGTACTACTCGGAAGCCGCCGTGCAGCTGGTGCACGCGCTGACCGCGGGCGGTCCGGCCGAGGAGCACGTGGTGAACGTCCGCAACGACGGGACCTTTCCGTTCCTGCCGGACGATGCCGTCATCGAAGCTCGGTCCATTGTGGACTCGAAAGGTACGACGCCGATCCCGCAGCCGCCGGTCGAGCCGAACTTCTCCGGCTTGATTTCCGCGACGACGGCGTACGAATTCCTCGCGTTGGAGGCGGCGCTGAAGGGCGGCCGCGACCGCGTCGCCGACGCCCTGCTGGCGCACCCGCTGGTCGGCCAGTACAGCAAGGCCGACACCCTCGCCGATTCGCTGGTGCAGATCAACCGCGAGTACCTGCCGTGGGCCCGCGGATGAAGCCTGCAGTCATCGCGATCGACGGCGGCAACAGCAAGACCGAGGTCCTGGTGGTCTCGGAAGACGGCGTGGTGCTGGGGTCGTCACGCGGCCCCGGCGCGTCGCCGCAGAACATCGGCGTCGCGGGATGCGTTGCGGCGCTGGAAGAACTGGTGCTGGCGGCGTATCCCGCGTTCGGGTCGCGGCCGTCCGCCGTGCACACCTCCGCGTACCTGGCCGGGCTGGACTTCCCGCGCGAGGAGGAGACGCTGCACGCGGCATTGTCCGCTCGCGGCTGGAGCGACACCCTGACGGTCGGCAACGACACCCTCGCGCTGCTGCGGGCGGGCAGCGCGGGGGTGGGCGTCGCGGTCGTCTGCGGGGCCGGGATCAACGGCGCCGGCGTCGGCCCGGACGGTCGCGTGCACCGCTTTCCCGCGCTGGGCAAGATCTCCGGCGACTGGGGCGGCGGCTACCGGCTCGGCGAAGAGGCCCTGTGGTGGGCCGTGCGCGCCGAGGACGGCCGCGGCCCGCGGACGGCCCTGATGCCCGCGGTGGCGGCGTACTTCGGGCGGCCGGCGCTGCTCGACGTCGTCCAGGGCCTGCACTTCGGGGAGATCGACGCCGCATCGATCCACGGCCTGTGCCCGCTGCTGTTCGAGGTGGCCGCGGCGGGCGACGAGGTCGCGCAGGACATCGTCACGCGGTTCGTCGAGGAGGTCAGCGTGTTCGCGGCGGTGATCCTCCGGAAGCTGGACCTCACCGGGGACGCTCCGGAGATCGTCCTCGGCGGCGGCGTGCTGACCGGGGTCGGCGCGCCGGTGATCGCGGAGATCGAGCGCCGGTGCCTCAAGGTCGCGCCGCGCGCGGTGGTCCGCGTCGTCGACGTGAACCCCGTGGTCGGCGCGGCGTTGTTCGGACTGGACACGCTGGGTGCCACCGAGGCCGCGAAGGCGGCGTTGAAGGCGGCGACCCAGCGCGCCTGAGGCCCCCGGCGGGACCTGCCTCGAAGCAGGTCCCGCCGGCCCCCTTCAGGGCGCCGGGACGATCGTCTCGCCGGTCTCCAGCAGCGACTTGAGGTCCGACAGGATCCAGGCCCAGCCGCCACCGGCGTTCTCGTTCGGTGGCGCGTCCAGCCGCTCGAGCGCGCCGCTGACCATCGCGGCGGTCGCGGGGGCGCCGGTGACGTCGTGGGTCACGGTCAGCCGGGTGCCCGCGGTCTTGGACTCCTCGATCTCGTAGGTGAGCGTCGTGTAGGGCTCGGCGGCGACGTCCTCCGGGGCCATCAGCAGCTTCCAGGTGACGACCAGCTTGCGTGGCGGATCCACCTCGAGGACTTCACCGTCGACGAGGTCGCCGGTCATCCCGGCGTCGATGAACGGCTGCGTCGGGCGGGTGCGGTGCTTGCCGCCGGGCCGCAGGTCGTAGTCGGCCAGCCCGGTGTAGCCGTACTTCTGCGTCCACTCGGGCTTCGTGATGGCGTCCCAGACGCGCTCCGGGGAAGCCTTGATGTAGACGCGGTAGACCTGCACGGTGTTCGTCATGGTTCTTCGCCTTCCAGCTCGTTCTTGAGGTCGAGCAGCGCGGTGACGTGACGCTCGGTGTACTTGTCGATCCACCGGTCGTGGATCTGGCGGATCGGGACGGGGTTGAGGAAGTGCCGCTTCTCGCGGCCTTCCTTGCGTGCGACGACGAGCCCGGCTTCTTCCAGGAGTTTCAGGTGCTTCATGACGCCGAAGCGGGTCATCTCCACCTGGGTCTCCAGCTCGGTGAGCGTGCGGCCGTCACGCTCGAAGAGCAGGTCGAGCAGGAACCGGCGGGTCGGATCCGCCAGCGCCTTGAACACCAGGTCGTCTTGCACGCCCCGACGATAGGTGACCAAAAGGTCACATGTCAACGGTCCCCAAAGCCGTGAAGGCCTCCTTCCCGGCTCTTAGCGCCGGTAAGGAGGCCTTCACGGACCTTGACCTAGACCACCAGGGAGAGTGGCAGGATCAGCGCGATCGCGACCACGGAGATGAGCGTCTCCATCACCGACCAGCTCTTCAGCGTCTGGCCGACTGACAGGCCGAAGTACTCCTTGACCAGCCAGAACCCGGCGTCGTTGACGTGCGAGAAGAACAGCGAACCGGCGCCGATCGCCAGGACCAGCAGGGCGCTGTGGGACGGGTCCATGTCCGCGGCCAGGGGTGCCACGATGCCCGCCGCCGACACGGTCGCGACCGTCGCCGAGCCCGTCGCCAGCCGGATCGCCACCGCGACCAGCCAGCCGAGCAGCAGCGGCGAGAGGTGCGCGTCCTTGGCCAGGCCGGTGATGACGTCGCCGACGCCGGCGTCGACCAGGGTCTGCTTGAACCCGCCGCCCGCGCCGACGATGAGGATGATCCCGGCGATCGGGCCGAGCGAGTCACCGACCACAGTGGACAGCTTTTCGCGACCGAGCCCGGCCGGGCGGCCGAGCAGCACCATGCCCACCAGGACGGCCGCGAGCAGCGCGATCAGCGGGTCACCGACGAAGTCGAAGATCTTCCGGGCCTGGTTGTTCGTGCTCAGCAGGATGTCCGACAGCGCTTTCGCCAGCATCAGCACGACCGGCAGCAGCACGGTCGTCAGCGTCGCGGCGAAGCTCGGCCGCGGCTTGTCCGTGTCGGCGCGTTCGGGGATGAGCCGCTCGGGGGCCACGGCGTCCGGCACCAGCCGCGCCGCGACCTTGCCGAACAGCGGGCCCGCGACGACCAGCGTCGGGATGCCGACGAGCAGGCCGAACGCCAGCGTGACGCCGACGTTCGCGTTCAACGCGCCGGCCGCGGCGAGCGGGCCGGGGTGCGGCGGGACGAGGCCGTGCAGCACCGAAAGCCCGGCCACCGCGGGAATTCCCAGCAGCATCAACGGTTTCCCGGTGCGCTTGACCGCGAGCAGCACCACCGGGATGAGCATGACGAGCCCGATCTCGAAGAACATCGGCAGCCCGATCAGCGCCGCGACCAGCGCCATCGCCCAGGGCAGCGCGCCGCCGCGGGCCTTGCCGAGCACGGTGTCGACGATCTGGTCGGCGCCGCCGGAGTCGGCCAGCAGCTTGCCGAGCATCGCGCCGAGGGCGATCAGGATGCCGACGGACGCCACCGTGCTGCCGACGCCGTTGGAGAACTTCTTGATCACGTCGGTGATCGGCAACCCGGCGGCCAGGCCGAGCACGAGCGAACCGAGCGTCAGCGACAGGAACGGGTGCAGCTTCACCTTCGTGATCAGCACGACGATGACGGCGATCGCGACGAGGGTCGCGGTGATCAGGCGGGTGTCGTGGCCGGTCCAGCCGGCGGCGAGGACGGCGTTCACGCGTGCTCCCGGAAGGCGGTCAGCGCGGCTTCGGTGATCTCTTCCGGGGTGCCGCCGGTGTTGTCGAAGACGGCGCCGGCCTCGTCCGGCTCGAGGGGTTCGAGGTCGGCGAGCTGGGAGTCCAGCAGCGACACGGGCATGAAGTGGCCGGTGCGGGTCTTCATGCGCTCGGCCAGCTGCGTCCGGTCGCCGTGCAGGTGGGCGAACCAGACGTCGCCGCCGCCGCGCAGGACGTCGCGGTACCGACGCTTGAGTGCGGACGACGTCACGACGCCGCCGGTCGCCTGGTGTTCGCGGATCCACCCGGCGATGGCTTCGAGCCAGGGCGCGCGGTCTTCGTCGGTCAGCGGCGTGCCGGCGGTCATCTTGTCGATGTTGGCCTTCGGATGGAACGTGTCCGCTTCGGCGTATTCGACGCCCAGGGCCTCGGCGAGCGCCGTGCCGATCGTCGTCTTCCCGGAGCCTGACACCCCCATCACCACGATGACGGTCATCCGCACCTCCCACTTCGTTGTGCCCAGGTGAGTGAAACTCAAAAGTACTACTTATTCAAGATGAAGTACTACTTAATCGAATCAGGCGGCTAGATTGATCAGGTGAGACACGAGCAGGTCCTGGACGCCCTCGGCGCGGCGATCGCGAACGGCGCGCTGGTGCCGGGCACGGTGCTGCGCTCCGAAGAGCTGCAGGAGCGCTTCGGCGCTTCGCGGACGGTGGCCCGCGAAGTCGTCCGCGTCCTCGAGACGATGCGGCTGACCAGCAGCAAGCGGCGGGTCGGGGTGATCGTCCGGGAGCAGGCGGAGTGGAACCACTACGACCCGCGGCTGATCCGCTGGCAGCTCGACGGCCCGGCCCGCCCGGCGGCCCTGGCCACGCTGAACGAGCTGCGGTCGGCGATCGAGCCGTGCGCGGCGCGGTTCGCGGCCTTGCGCGCGACGCCGGAGGAGCGCGGCCGCCTGGGCGCGCTGGGGGAGCGGCTGGCGCGGACGGCCCGCGCGCGCGACCTCTCGGCGTTCCTCGGGTTCGACATCGCCTTCCACGACCTGCTGCTCACCGCTTCCCGGAACCCGATGTTCGGGCAGCTGTCCGAGGTGGTCGCGGAGGTGCTGACCGGCCGGACCGGGCACGGCCTGATGCCGCCGGAGCCGCAGCCCGAGGCGGTGGCGCTGCACGTCGAGGTGGCCGCGGCGGTGGCCGCCGGGGACGCGGACCGGGCGGAACGGGCGATGCGCGACATCGTGGTCCAGGCGCGCGACGAGATCGCCGCCCTGGTATCGGAGAGCGGTCCCGAGGTCGAGTAGCCTCCGTGCGGAACTGGACTTTCGTACCCCGGGGGGCACGGGTGAGCGCGGCACGCGCGATCGGGTTGGTGCTGGGTGTGGCGGCCGACGGCGCCATCGGCGACCCCCGGCGGCGGCTCCCGGTGACGGCGTTCCGCCGTCTCCCGCCCCGCTCGGGCGTCTTGGTCGCCGGCGCGGCGGTGCTGGGCGGGGCGCTGCTGGAGCGGGCGGGCCGAGGCCGTCCGCTGGTGCAGGCCACGGCGACGGCGGTGACGACGTGGGCGGTCCTCGGCGCGGCCGGGCTGGCGCTGCAGGGCACGGAGCTGGCCCGCGACCTCGAGGAGTGCCGCTTCGAGCCGGCGCGCTCGACACTGTCCGAACTGGACCCGCGGGTGGCGGACGGGCTGGGCGCGATCGCGCTGTCCCGGGCCTCGGTGGAGACGTTGGCGGAGAACACGTCCGACGCCGTGGTCGCGCCCTTGGTGTGGGGCGCGCTGGCGGGCGTGCCGGGCCTGGTGGGCGCGCGAGCGGTGAGCCTGCTGCGCCGGGCCCGCGCGGGACGCCGCGGCCACTGGGCGGTCGACCGCCTCGACGAGCTGGTCCACCTGGTCCCCACCCGCGTGGCGGCCGGCCTGACGGTCCTGGCGGCCCCGGTGGTGGGCGGCTCGGCGGGCGGCGCGTGGCGGGCGTGGCGCCGCGACACGATCGCCCACCCGAGCCCGAACGCGGGCCGCGTGGAGGCGGCGTTCGCGGGAGCACTGGAGATCCGCGTCGGCGGCCGGACGGTGTACCCGCACGGGGTGGCGGAGCTGCCGGTGCTGGGCGTGGGCCGGAATCCCGATGCGGGGCACGTGACGCGGGCGGTGGAGCTGTCCCGGGTCGTCGGCTGGCTGGCCGGGGTGACTTCGGTGGTGCTGGCGGTCGTCGCGGGGCTTTGGCGCCGCTCTGGCTGAGCTTTGTGTTGCCTCCGGCCGCCGAGTCCCGGCCCGCTCTCCTTGACCGCTGCGACGCTGGTCGCCGAGGCCTGCCGCGCTGCCGAAGGTCGCGAATGAGTCATTGGGGACCTCGCACGTCCCGAATGAGTCATTCGCGACACCCGGCCGGCAGCTCACAGCGCCACTTCCACCACGGAGCACCGCGGCAGCGATCGGCTTTGCCGGAACCCCGGAGAGGGTGGGGGTTCCGGCAAAGCCGTCACGCCGTGAGGCGCAGCGCGCCTGAGCTGCGTCAGGTCGCCTTGGTCAGCAGTTCAGTGGCCCACCACCCCGAAGCCCGATTGTGACTACGGCCGGCAGCACCGCGTCAAGGCGGGAAAGCGTGCCTTGACCCGGCACTGCCGGCCGTGTACTGGCTTCGTATCGGGGCGGCGGGGGAGGTCTGGGTGGAGCGCAAGTCATGCCTCAGCGTGCACTTCATGCCGGTGAGGCATCTGAGAAAAGGCGCTGCGACTTTGCCGGCACTGTGCCAGGGAAGGGCGCGCTCCCTCAGCCCCGCCGCCGCAGCTGTGCCAAAGCCGCCTCGTCCAGCGGCCCACCGCGCTCCGCCAGCCGGGCCCCGATCCGCTCCCGGTCCTCGGCCGCCTTGTTCCCGCCGAACTTGAACTTCGCCCGTACCCCGGTGATCTTGAACTCGATCCCGCGGATTCCCGGCAGCAGCCGCCGATCGGGGGCCTCGGTCGCGCTCACCGGGGCCCGCGAGCCGTCCGGCTCGAAGTGCCGCAGCTGCTTCTCCAGCAACGCCGCCTTCGACGCCGGATCGTCGACCAGCCGTACGTCTCCTTCGAGCTGCACCGTCGCGTAGTACGACGTCGGCACGCCGTGGGCGGGATCCGCGGCCGTGTTCCAGTCCGCGCGGATGTAGGTGTAGTCGCCGATCACCGTCAGCAGCGCCCGGGGGTGCTCCTCCAGCAGGGGCCAGATCGGGTTCGGGCGGGCCAGGTGCGTGACGATCGTGCGGTCGCCGTCGAACGCGAAGTGCGCCGGGGTCACCACGGGCAGGTCGCGGCCCGCGCCGCCGGCGATGAGCTGACCGAAGTCGTTCGCGGACAGCCACTCACGCCACTCCGCGTCGGAAGAGGCGGCGTCCCACGGGTGGATCAACATGACCCGAGTATCGGCGAGGCAAGTGGCCTCATCACAGGGCCATTTCCGGCCTATCTCTGAGGGCCACTTTCCGCGTACTCGTCCTCGGCCAGGATCTCCGCGACGGACTTCCGCCGCGCGGGAGCGGAGCCGCCGGGCTGGGTCAGCGCTCCGCCCGGCTTCAGCTCGCGAACCGTGAAGTACAGCCAGCCGAGCAGCGCCATGGTCCCGAACGCGATCCACTGCAGCGCGTACGACAGGAACGGCCCCGAGTCGGTCTGCGGCAGCGGCAACGCCGCGATGACGCCGGGCTGGCCGACGTCGAGCTGGAAGTACCCGGGCCGGATGTCGAGCTTCCCCGCCCGCGCGACGACCCGCGAATCGACGACGTAGCTCTGGAGCTTCCCGCCGGTCGAGGCGTCGGCGAACGCCTCGCGGTTCTTCGGGTCGGTCTCGTCCGCCCGCGCCCGCGCGGTCACCTGCACGGTCCCGGCCGGCGGCGGCGCATACGGCAGCACGCCCGACTTGCTGTCGAGCCCGACGTAACCGCGGTCGATCAGCACGACCGTGCCGTCGGTGGTCCGCAGCGGCGTCAGCACCTCGTAGGCGCCCTCACCCTGGACCGTCCGCAGCCGCGCGACGACCTCCTTGTCCGGCAGGTACTGGCCGGTGATCGAGACGAGGTGCCATTCGGTGCCCTGGCCGGGCTCGGTCCCCGGCGGCAGCAGCTGCGCCAACGGCACCGGTGCGGCCGTGAACGACGTCACGAGCGCGGCGTTCTGCTGCTCGCGCTCGGCGTTGCGGCTGAACTGCCACGGCGCGAGGAGCGTGAAGCAGCAGATGGCGAAGGTGAACACCACCGCCGTCAGAGCCAGCCACCCGGGCCGGAGCAGGAACCGCAACCGCACCCCACCACGGTAGGCCGTGCCCGGCCCGGGCCGCTCGCCGACCTCCGTCGCGTGTGACGGAGGCCGGGACGAACCGCCCGGGCCGGGCGACCGGGCTCAGCGGTCGAGCCGCCACTGCTGGCTCGGGTTCCCCGCGACGCAGACGGCCGTGATCACCCGCGTCCCCGGGTCGTTGGACCCCAGGTCGGCGCACAGGCCGTTGTGGTTGCGCAGGGTGCCGTCACCCGGCATGGTCCACTGCTGGCTGACGTTGCCCGCTTGGCAGGCGACCATGACCACCCGCGTGCCGGGGTCGTTGGAGCCCAGGTCGGCGCAGAGGCGGTTGGTGTTGGTCAGCGCGCCGCCGGACAGCCCCCAGCGCTGGCTGACGAGTCCCTCGCCGCAGGCCACCACCGTGATCGGCGTCTGCTCGGCGTTGGAGCCCAGGTCGGCGCAGAGGCCGTTGTGGTTGCGCAGCGTGCCGTCGCCCTTGAGGAACCACAGCTGGCTCTGGTTGCCGGCGACGCAGGGGGTGACCAGCAGCGACGTGCCCGCCGCGTTGCTGCCGATGTCGGCGCAGGCGCCGGACGCCGTGCGCAGGGTGCCGTCGCCGGGGAACCGCCACTGCTGCTCCGGGACGGCCGCGCACGCGGTGGTCCCGACCGCCGTCCCGGAGACGGCGAGGCAGAGGCCGTCCGCGGTGCGCACGGTGCCGTCGCCGGGGAGGGTCCACCGCTGCCCGGCCGCGTCCGGTGCGCAGACCGCGGTCGTCACCCTGACGCCCGCGCCGGTGCACAGGCCGTTGAAGTTGCGGATCGCGTACGGCGGGATCTGCGCGCGGATCCAGTCCGTGATGTCGTCGAGCCGGGTTTCGACGGTGCCTTGGCGTGTCTCGGTCTCCCCGAGGCACCCGTGCTGCCACGACGTGGCGTTGATCGCGACCAGTTCGGTGCCGCCGCCGGTCTCGCGCAGGGCCGGGCCGCCCGCGTCGCCCTTGCAGGTCGTCGCGTCACCCGTGACGGCGGTGACGGCCAGCGTCGTCGCGGTGCTCGACTGCACGGTGAAGTTCGCGGTGGACAGCTTGTCCGGGACCCACTCGGTCGCGGTCCGGCCGTAGCCGGCGAGCCGCAGCACCTCGCCGGTCCGCACCGGGCTGGTGGCCGGCGCCACCGGCGCGACGGTGAAGACGGGCGCGTCGAGCCGGGCCAGGACGAGGTTCCGGTCGGTCCGCGGCACGAGCGTGGTGATCGGCGCGGTCCGCCCGCCGACGGTCACGGTGGACGGCGACGGCGGCGGTCCCGCCGGCGCGGGGTCGCCGAAGCAGGTGGACGCGGTGAGCACCCACTGCGGCGCGACGAGCACGCCCGTACAGCCCCGGCCGGCGGTGTTCACCTTGGCGGCGAAGGAGTACGTCCCGTCGGCGGCTTGACTTCCCCCGGTGATCGCTCCCGCCGGAGCGGCCGCCACGGCGGCGGCCGCGGTCACGAGCGCGAAAACACCCGAAATTCTTTTGAGCACGCGATTCCCCTCATCGATGACGATGCCGGAAGGGGTATCGCGGGGTGCCGGAAAACCGTACGCGGGCCGGTTGTGACACCGGTCACGCGTGGGCGCGGACCCAGTCCAGCAAGCCGGGCACCGAGCGCTCGATCATGCCGAGGACGTCTTCGAAGCCGTCGTCGCCGCCGTAGTACGGGTCCGGGACCTCGGCGCCTTCGGGCGCCGACGGGTCGAACGACCGCAGCAGCCGCACCTTCGCCGGGTCATCGACCCGTGCCCGCAGGAACTCCGCGTGCCCCTCGTCGGCGGCCAGCAGGAGATCGGCGGCGAGGTCCTCGCCGGACACCTCGGAGGCGACGTGCGCGGTCGGATAGCCGTGCGCCTTGAGCGTCGCGCGGGCCCGCTTGTCGGCGGGCTCCCCGACGTGCCACGGCCCGGTGCCCGCGCTGGTCACGCGCACGACGTCACCGAGCCCGGCGTCGTCGAGCCGGGCCCGGAACACCAGCTCGGCCATCGGGGAGCGGCAGATGTTGCCGGAACAGACGAAGACGATGTGCGTCACGCCCCGAGCGTAACCACCGAGATGCCGAGGCCCGGCCAGGCCCGCGAAACGCCATTCCCGCGCGCCCGAGCGTAACCAGCGGGTTCACCCGGTCACCCGCCCGCTCGGCGGTATCCGCGGTCCGCGCCGCGCACTTAGCGTCGATCGGGCGAGGACGCGAACCGGAAGGAGAGCGATCATGCACGGGTGCTGCTCGAAGTGCACCGGCCAGGGTTGCGGCTGCTGCGGCAACTGCAACTGACCGCCCCCGGCGCCCGCGGCGGCCCGAGGCCGCCGCGGCGCCCCCAAGCCCCTAACCGGCCGTGCAGGTCGCCGAAGTCGCTTCGCCGAGGGCGCGTGCGTGCAGCGCGTCGAACCGGTGGACGACGTCCGCGGCGCCGGCCGTCACCAGCTGCACGACCGGGCACGAACGCGCCGCCCGCGCCGGGATGGTCGCCGCCAGCTCCGTCAGCAGGCTCGTGTTCAGCCCGTCGATCACCGGGCGGATCTTCCCGAGGTCGGGGCGGGTCGTCGGCGCCTGGTCGGGGTGCGCGTCCCAGCGCGCGTAGAGGCCGCGCTGCACCAGCTTGTTCGCCTCGATCTGGGCGTGGAAGAAGCGAACGGCGTCCGCCGGGTCGAGGCCGAGGCCAGGGGCCCGTGCCGTGACCGAGTCGTAGATCGCCTGCTCGCGCGCCGGGTCGTCGATCGGCGACGGCGTGCCGTACTTGGCCGCGGCCACCTGGTCGGCGATCGCGACGCGCTGGGCGGCGAGGTCGGTGAGCCGCCACAACGTCGGGTTCGAAGCCGAAGCGGGCACCGCGAAGAGGAGTGAGCCGGCGAGGACCGCCGTCACCGTGACGAGCAAGGACCGAAGGCGCATGGTTCCGGACGGTACATGCGAAGATCCCCGGGTGTCCGCGCCTTCCGCCATTTCCGAAGTCCTCTCCGTGCTCGAGCGGGCCTACCCGCCCGCGCTCGCCGAGTCGTGGGACGCCGTCGGCCTCGTCTGCGGCGATCCCGCCGAACCCGTGAGCCGCGTGCTGTTCTGCGTCGACCCGGTCGCCGAGACCGTCGACGAGGCCGTGGAGCTCGGCGCGCAGCTGATCGTCGCCCACCACCCGCTGCTGCTGCGCGGCGTGCACGGCGTCCCCGCCGACACCGCCAAGGGCGCCCTGGTGCACCGGATGATCCGCGAAGGCATCGCCCTCTACTGCGCGCACACCAACGCCGACTCCGCCGACCCCGGCGTCTCGGACGCTCTCGCGCAGGCGATCGGGCTGCGCGTGACCGGGCCCCTCGCCCCGAACGCCGACGGCGTCACCGGCATCGGCCGCCTCGGCGAGCTGCCCGAGCCCGAGCCGTTCGCGGTGTTCGTCCAGCGCGTCGCCGACGCCCTGCCCGCGACCGTTCCCGGGGTGCTCGGCGCCGGCGACGAGGACCGCCCGATCCGCACCGTCGCCGTGTCCGGCGGTGCCGGGGACTCCTACCTGAAGCAGGCCACCGAGGCCGGTGCCGACGCCTTCGTCACCGCCGACCTGCGGCATCACCCCGCGGGCGAGCACCTCGCGGGCCGGGGCCCGGTGCCCGCGCTGGTCGGGCTGACCCACTGGGCCAGCGAATGGCCCTGGTGCGGGCAAGCCTCGGCGCTCGTGGCCGAGGCGTTTGCGGGTAACGTCGACGTTCACGTGTCCACGCGGTGCACCGACCCGTGGAACGTCCGCGCCGAGCGCACATCTAGCTAAGAGGAGCACCGTGAAGGCCGAACCCGCCGTGCAGCGCCAGTTGCTCGAGCTCGCCAAGGTGGACGCCGAGCTCTCGCGCACCGCGCACCGCCGTCGCACCCTGCCCGAGCTGGCCGAGATCGACGCGGGGGAGAAGACCGTCCGCGAGCGCCGCGACGCGCTCGTGTCGGTGGAGACCGCCGCCTCCGACCTCGACCGCGAGATCGCCCGCCAGGAGAAGGAGATCGAGTCGGTCCGCGCCCGCGAGGACCGCGACCGCAAGCTCCTCGCGTCCGGCACGGTGAACTCGAAGCAGATGACCGACATCGAGCACGAGCTGCAGTCGCTCGAACGCCGGCAGAGCGCGCTCGAGGACGACCTGCTGGAGCTGATGGAGCAGCGCGAGGCCCTCGGCCTGGACGCGCAGCGCACCGGCGCCGAGGTCGACAAGGCCGAGGCCGAGGTCGCCGCCGCGATCGCCCGCCGCGACGAGGCGTTCAAGGACCTCGACACGACCCGCGCGCGCCGCGACGAAGACCGCGCGAAGCTCGTGCCGCGCTTCCCGGAGCCGCTGCTCAAGCTGTACGAGCGGGTCCGCGAGCACAAGGGCATCGGGGCCGCGCTGCTGCGGGCCCGCCGCTGCGGCGCCTGCCAGCTGGAGCTGGACCGCAACACCGTCAACGAGATCAAGGGCGCGCCCGAGGACGACGTCATCCAGTGCGAGAACTGCGGCGCGATCCTGGTCCGGACCATGGAGTCGGGTCTGTGACCTCGCACGTCATCGTCGAAGCGGACGGCGGTTCCCGGGGCAACCCGGGCCCCGCGGGGTACGGCGCGGTGGTCCGTGACGCGGAGACCGGCGACGTCCTCGCCGAGCGCAAGGAAAGCCTCGGCGTCGTCACCAACAACGTCGCCGAGTACAACGGGCTGATCGCCGGGCTGACCGCCGCCGCCGAGCTCGGAGCGTCCACTGTGGACGTCCGGATGGACTCGAAGCTCGTGGTCGAGCAGATGTCCGGGCGCTGGAAGATCAAGCACGCGGACATGCAGCCGCTGGCCGAGCGGGCCAAGGCGCTGGCCGCCGGCTTCTCCCGCGTCCAGTACGAGTGGATCCCGCGCGCGCAGAACTCCCACGCCGACCGGCTCGCCAACGAGGCCATGGACGCGGCGACCGGCAAGCCCGCCGCCGGCCGGCCCGGCACCGCCGCGAAACCGAAGCTGCCCACGCGCAAACCCGACCGCGCGACGACCGCCTGGACCGGCGCGCAGGGCACCCCGACCAGGCTGCTCCTGCTGCGCCACGGCCAGACCGAGATGTCGGCGCTGCGCCGTTACTCCGGCCGTGGCGACGTCCCGCTCACCGAGCTCGGGCAGGCGCAGGCCGCGGCGGCGGCGAAGCGGCTGGCCGCGACCGACGGGCTCGTCGTCGACGGCGAGGCCGTCCCGATCATCTCCTCGCCGCTGACCCGGACGAAGCAGACCGCGCAGGCCGTCGCCGACGCGCTCGGCGGCCGCGTCGAGACCCACCCCGGCCTGATCGAGACCGACTTCGGCGAGTGGGAAGGCCTGACGTTCGCCGAAGCGGCCGACCGCGACCCCGAACTGCACCGTTCGTGGCTCGGCGACAGCTCGGTCCCGCCGCCCGGCGGGGAGAGCTTCGACGTCGTCCACCGGCGGGTCCGCAAGGCCCGCGACGAGCTGATCGCCGAGCACGGCGGCCGGACGTTGGTGCTGGTCAGCCACGTGACGCCGATCAAGACCCTGCTCCGGATGGGCCTCGACGCGGGCCCGCAGCTGCTGTTCCGGCTGCACCTCGACCTGGCGTCGCTGTCGATCGTCGAGTTCTACCCGGACGGGAACGCTTCGGTGCGGCTCGTCAACGACACCTCGCACCTGTCCTGACCGGCGCTGAGATTTTCCGGGAAGTGTGGGGTGGATCACGCTCAATGCCGACGCGTGGCCGACCCCGGATGGGGTATTGGCTACAGTGTCTCGACCGCGTCGCCGCGGTGGCGGACCCGGCTCCCGGGTCCACTAAGGGGGCGCCAGCTCGCGCGTATCCCACCGGCAGAAGCCTGCGGGCGGAACAGTGACGAGGACATGACGGCTAGCGCACTCACCGAGACCTCCCCGAGCGACGTCCCCGAGGACCCGGCTGTCGCCACGACCACCCGTGGCTGGGGCGCGCGCCTGGCCCCGGTGCTGGCCGTGCTCGCCGGCGTCGCGGCGGTCGCCGTCCACGCCACCCGCTACGGCCACTGGATCGTCGACGACGCCGCCATCACGTTCTCCTACGCCCGCAGCTTCGCCGACGGCCTCGGCCCGGTGCTGCAGCCGGGCGCCCCGCCCGTCGAGGGCTTCTCCGACCCGACGTGGATGGTGCTGCTCGGCGTCGGCAAGCTCGTGGGCCTGTTCGACCACGGCCTGCTGTTCGGCATCCCGGACTACGTGCTGTACCCGAAGGCGCTGGGCCTGCTGTTCACCGGCGGCGTCCTGACCGCCTGCTACATCGCGGCGAAGCAGATCTTCACCCGTTTCGCCTGGCTCGCGACGCTGGTCGTCGGCCTGACGCTGGCGACGATCCCGTCGTACGTCATCTGGGTCGTGTCCGGCCTCGAGAACTCGCTGTTCGCGTTCGCGGTCGTCACCCTCGGCGTGACGCTGTTCGTCTCGGTGAAGCGGGACAAGCTGCTGACGCCGAAGGTCGCGCTGTGGGCGGGTGTCATCGTGGCCTTCGCCGCGCTGACCCGGCCGGAAGGGCTGATCTACGCCGGCGCGTACCCGCTGGCGGCGCTGTTCCTGCTGCGGTCCGGGCTGTTCTGGAAGAGCTTCCGGCTCGCGCTGCTGTCGGTGGCGGCGTTCGCCGTGCCGTTCGGCGCGTACGTCGTCTGGCGGCACGCGGAGTTCGGCCGGCTGCTGGCCAACCCTTCGGTGGCGAAGCAGCAGGGCCTGCCCGGGTTCGACGCCGTGAAGCGGCCGTTCGAGCTGGTCGGCTACGCGGGCTGGGCGGGCGTGGTCGTGCTCGCGCTGGTGATCGTGTTCGCGCTGGTCAAGGCGCCGTGGCGGCGCCCGCTGATCGCGCTGCTGGTGCCGCTCGGGCTCGGGATCGTCGCGTACGGCGTGATGGTCGCCGACTGGATGTACCAGCACCGGTTCGCCAGCCCGATCTGGCCGCTGGCGGTCATCGCGGGCACGCTGTCGGCGGGCGAGCTGCTGCGCCACCGGCGGGCGTTGCTGCGCGTCGGTGTGGTCGTGGTCCTGCTGGGCGCGTTCGTCCCGTCGGGCATCGGGTTCGCGGCGTCGGCGGACAAGTTCGCGAAGAACCCGAACATCACGGCGTGCCTGGTGGCCGACCGCTTCGGCCGCGGCTTCAACACCTACGCCGACATCCTCGGCCTGCAAAAGGCGTCGCTGCTGCTGCCGGACCTCGGCGGCTCGTCGATGACGAGCAGGCTCGAGCTGGTCGACATGGCGGGCCTGGTCAACAAGCCGATCGCCGACCTGGTGCACGACAACGACCTGCAGGGCCTGCGCGACTACGTGTTCGACACGGTGAAGCCGACGTTCATCCACTCGTGGGGTCCGTGGGCGGCGGGCAACGGCATCGCGCTGGACCCGCGCCTCGACCGCGACTACGTGCTGATCTACAGCTCCCCGATCGAGGGCCTCCGCAACGGCGACTGGGTCCGCCGCGACGCGGTCACCGACCAGGCCAAGCTGAAGGCGGCCCAGGACTACGCGGCGAAGACGATCCCCGAGGTGGCGGCCGACCGCTTCGGCGGCCCACTGGACGACTGCGGCCCGACGATGAAGCCCGGCCAGACCATCTCGATGCCTGGCTGAGTCCCGGTTACGTCAGGCCGAGGCCGAGCCAAAGGGCGATGGTCGCCGCGGCGAGGCAGAGCGGGGTCGTGAGGGCGCCGAGGGCGTGGAATGTCCTCGCCGACGGGTGTTCCGGCAGGGTGCGGCGCCAGAGCAGCGTCGCCAGGGAACCGAGGTAGCTCGCGTTCGGGCCGATGTTGACGCCGAGCAGCACCGCCAGCAGCACGCCCGGCGCGGGGTGCGGGCCCAGCACCGACAGCAGGATCAGCGTCGCCGGCAGGTTGTTGACCAGGTTGGCCAGCAGCGCCGCCACCCCGGCCGCGACCAGCAGGTCGACGAGGCCGGTGGACGTCGGCAGGAGGTCGCGCAGCAGGCCGCCGAGGACGTGTTCCGACACGGCCTCGACCACGACGGCGAGCCCCAGCACGAACAGGCACAACTGCGGCGCGGCCTCGGTGAACAGCTGCCACGGCCGGATCTTGCCCTGCGCGAGCGCGCGCACGCCGAGGATCAGCGCGGCGAGCGCGGCGATCCACACGGGTTCGACGTGCCCGAGCTGCCCCACGGCGAAGCCGACGAGGGTGAGCGCCAGGATGACGAGCGCGAAGATCGGCGGCTCCTGGTGCCGCGTCGGCTCGGCGGTTTCCCGCGGCCGGAGGTCGACGGCGAAGAACCGCAGGAAGACGACCAGTTCGATGGCGATGGTGACCAGCCACGGCAGCGCCATGAGCGCGGTGAACCCGGCGAACGTCAGGCCCGACGCGGCGAAGGCCAGGAGGTTGGTCAGGTTGGACACCGGCAGCAGCGTCGACGCGGAGTTGGCCAGGTGCGCGCACGCGTAGACGTGCGGCCGGGCGGGCAGCTTCAGGCTCGTCGCGGTCGCGAGGACGACGGGGGTGAGCAGCACGACGGTGGCGTCCAGGCTGAGGATGGCGGTGACCCCGGCCGCGGCGGCGAAGGTCAGCACGAGCAGCCGCCGCGGCCGCCCGTGGCACGCCTCGGCGAGCCGGCTGCCGAGCCAGGTGAAGACGCCGTCGACACTGGCCAAAAAGGACAAAAGGAGGATGGCGGCCAGAAAGCCCAGCGTCGGCAGGATTTCCACGGCCCGATGCGCCGCGGCGGCGGGCCGGACGAGCCCCAGCAGCAAGGCGACGCCGGCAGCCGGCACGGCGGCGACCGCTTCGGGCCAGCCCCGCGGCCGGACGATCGCGAAGAGCAGCACGCCGGCCAAGAGCACCAGGCTTCCCGCGCCTGCCCAGAAGTTCACGTGTGCACGCTAACCGCGGCCGCACCGACCCCGCGGGGGCGCCCCCCGTCTTCCACTCTACCGGCGACCACCGACAATTCCGCCGCGCTGCTCACCCCGCGCAGCTCGTCGAACGTCCTGAACGACTCGTTCAAGTCGCCGGACGTCCTGAACGAGTCGTTCAGGACGACTTCGGCGAGCGGGCGGCTCAACTCACCGTCCGAAGTGGACTCAGTTACCCCGCTGCGACTTCGCCAGCGCGCCACCCAGCTCCGCGCGCCCCGGAATACCGAGCTTCCGGTAAGCCCCCGACAGGTGCAGCTCCACCGTCCGCCGCGTCAGGTGCAACGCCGTGGCGATTTCGCGGTTGGTCAACCCCTGGGCCGCCATCACCGCGATGCGGTTCTCCTGGCGGGTCAGGCCGTGCTCGTTGTCCTTCGCCGGGGTCAGCGCACGCCGCGCCGAGCGCAGCTCCTCCGCCGCCCGGCGGGCCAGCGGCCGGGCTCCGCAGTGCTCGCTCAGCTCGACCGCCTGCCGCAGCGTTTCGATCGCCTTTTCGGACTGGCCGTGCCGGGCCTGCAGCGTGCCCAGCTCGGTGAGGGCCGTCGCCAGCTGCAGGCGGGCCGGTGACGACCGCAGCGTCGTGATGGCCTTGCTCAGCGCGCGCTCCGCTTCGTCGTCCTCGCGGACCAGCCCGAGCGTCGTCAACGCCGTGCCGTGCGGGCGGGCCGCGCCCCAGCGGGCCGAGGCGTTGATGTCCTCTTCGGCCAGCCGCGCCGCGTCATCGGCTTGGCCGAGGGCCAGCGCCGCCCGCGCCGCGTGCGCGCGCCACGGCACGAAACCCGGGAACCGCATGCCGTGGTGCGCGAGCCGGCGTCCGCAGCTGAGCAGGTCCTCGAAACCGAAGCGCGTGTAGCCCGTCGCGACGCGCAGGCGGCCCCGCGCGTACAGCAGGTACGTGTGGGTGAACAGGCCCTGGCTGGCGACGAAGTCCATCCGGTCCAGCAGCGACGTCGCCGCCTCGAACCGGCCGAGGTCCACCCAGCATTCGACGAGCTTCGCCGCGCACAGCACGCCGACCGGGCACGTCGTCGTCCCGCCGCGCTCGTCGAACCGGCGCAGCAGCGATTCGAAGTGGACGCTCGCCCGCTGCAGGTCGCCGCTGGCCTGCAGCGCGATGCCGCGGGCCAGGGTGGGCAGCGCGCCGTGCGGCACGTGCACGTCCCACGGTTCGCGCTCGACGTCGAGGACCCGGCACAGCCGGTCGACGTGTGCCGGCTCGTCCGCCAGCACCGCGGTGGCCAGCGTGAAGAAGTAGTGCTGCTCGAACAGCTCGCCTTCGTCGCCGCCGGGTCTCCGGGGGTTCCGGTCGGCGGAGTCCTTGGCCTGGCTCAGCGCGTCCGCGAAGTGCCCGACCGCCTCCTGCGCCGACTCGCCGCTGCGGACCGCGTCGAGCGCCAGCAGCGCCGAGCGGCTCCGCTGTGCCGCCGGGTCGGTCAGCGGCGCCCACTGCTCTTCGAAGTCGCGGAACTCCGGCGGCGGGCCGAGCCTGCTCCCGGCTTCGGCGAGGTAGGTCATGCACAGCAGCGGCCAGACGGCGTCGGGGCCGCCGGCGTCGAGCCGCGCCGCGATCTGGCCCGCCGCGCTGATCCCGAGCCGGGCGTCCTGGCCGCCGCACAGCGACAGCAGCATCGCCGAGGCGATGTGCGCGGCGGTCTCGCGGTTGCCGACGGTGTCGACGGCCTCCCGCACCCGCTTCGCCGCGCCCGGCGGGTCGAACTGGAACTCCGCGTGGGCGAGCTGCAGCAGCACGGCCATCCGGCGCCCGGACGTCAGCCGCTCCTCCAGTGCCCGCCGCAGGTGCGCCGCGGCCAGCTCGGCCCGCCCGGAGAACACGGCGTCGCGCGCGCTCAGCCGCAGCACGTCCACCGCCCACGGGATCCGGATCGACGTCGCTTCCAGCAGGTGGGCGGCGACGCGCTCGGCCGGCGCGCCCGCCTCCGACAGCAGCTTCGCCGCGCGGGAATGGTTGACCGCCCGCGTGGTCTGCGGCATGTCCTTCAGCACGGAGTTGCGGACGAACGCATACGTCAGCGTCGGCTGGCTGCTGTTGTTGAGCACGCGCAGCCGGACCATGGTGTCGATCGCCTGCAGCGCGTCGAACTCGTCGACGCCGGCGAGCCGGGCCAGCAGGTCGAAGCCCGCGTCCTCGCCGAGGATCGCCGCCGCGTGCAGGATCGCCGGCGCGTGCGGGAACTCCTGCATCCGCGTGGTGAGCACCTGCCCGATCAGCGACGAGCCGAGCTCGTGCGGGTCCGCGCCGGGCAGCAGCCGCGGCCGCAGCGCGTGCAGCAGGTACGGGTTGCCGCCGGTCGCCTCGCGGCAGGCGGCGGCGAGCTCGCCGCCGGCGAGACCGAGGATCTCCGCCGCGGCCGCGTCGCCGAGGCCGTTGAGGGTGATCGACACCTTCGTGCAGCCCGCCATCTCCAGCAGCGCGACCTCGCTGTGCGGGGGATGCCCGGTCAGGGCCGTCAGGACGATCAGCACCGGCAGGTCGGCCACGCGGTTGCGCATGTAGGCCAGGCACCGCATCGACCAGGCGTCGGCCAGGTGGACGTTGTCGATGCCGATGAACAGCGGCCGTTGCCCGGCCGCCTCGCGGACGATCCGGAAGAAGAGGTCGAGCGCTTCCCCCTCGCCGGCCGGTCCGCACAGGTCGGCGACGGGCGGGCGCGCCGCGTCCGGGCCGGCCAGCGCGTCGGCCAGCTGACGGGCGACCCCGCCGGACAGGTGGCTCTCCAGGCGCGACCCGGTGGCGATCGCGACGGTGAAGCCCGCGTCGGCGGCCAGCGCCGCGGCGGTGTGGAGCGTGGCGCTCTTGCCCATGCCGAACTCGCCGACCAGGATCGCGCTGGCGGCCGTGCCGCCGAGAACACCGGGGAAGAGACTGGTCAGGCGGTTGAGCTCGGGCTCGCGGCCGGGGAGCCGCGGGGCGGGACGCTTCGGTACCGAAGCCCCGCTGACGGGGTGCTCGGGATTTACTTCGGTATCCACCGTAAGGACTTTCATGTTGGGTTCGGGCAGACTACTGGAAACCGGCCCACCACGGGAGTGGAGCGCGATGACCTGGGGAAACTGCCTGGGAACCGCTACGGCCGACAGGATGCCCCGCCTTCGTCAAGGGGCGCCCTGGCGACGAAGGTCCACCACCAGAGCAGGGGAGACGATGTACGCAGCCGATGCGACCCGGATCTTCCCGGCGACCGGGCGGGCCGCGCCCAGTGCCGTCAAGGCCATCCCCAGCACGAGGAGCAGCAGCGGGCCGGCCACCGAGCCCCGCCGGTGCGCGTACGGCTTTCCGGCCGCGCCGTCGCCGGGCGGCCGGTAGCGGCCGGACGGCCCGCCGCGGGCGACCCAGCCGAGCCGCGCTGCTTCGGCCAGCGCGCCGGCCACCGGGCCGAACCCGGTGACCAGGCCCCGGCAGCGGGCGCAGCCGAGAAGGTGTTCCTCGAACTCTTCCGGATCGTCCAGGACGCCCAGCCCGTAGGCCGCGGCGTCGGCGTGCCGCCCCCTCATCGCACCGTCACTTCCCCGAGCGCCTTCCGCAATTGCCGCATCGCGGTGTACAAGCGCGATTTGACGGTTCCCTCGGGAATTCCCAGAATTTCCGCCGCCTGCCGAACGGTGTTTCCGGCGAGGTACGTCTCGTAGATGACGGAACGGTATTTATCGTCGAGTTCGACCAATGCCTGAGAAATCGTTAGCGCGGCTAACGAGCTGTCGGTGCGGTCGGCGGACTCGGCGTTTTCCGGGATGTCCAGGGCGACCTCCTGCGGGCGGACCCGGCGGTTTCTCCAGCCGTCGATGACGATCCGCCGGGCCACCGTGAGCAGCCATCCCCGGAGCATTCCGGGCTCGCGTTCGAGCGTGTCGGAGTGCTGCCACGCGCGGATCATCGTCTCTTGCACCACGTCTTCGGTCCACTGCCGGTCGTGGTTGGTCAGGGCCATCACCTGCGCAAACAGGGTGGCGCGGAAGTCCTTGTAGAGCAACGGGACCAGGTCGTCGGGCTCGCCGAGGTCGACGTCGAGCGCCGTGGCGGACGAGGCGTAGCCGACCTGGCCGCGACTTTCTCTGCCCAGTGCTTCCATAAAGCTCGCAACCTCACCTGACTGGCGGACCGAGGGGTCATCGGAGCGTAGCGCAAAATCACTTAATAGACCATATGCATCAGTTTTCCTGCCCAATTAGTCGTCGGGCCGACGACAACCGGCCGCAACCGGTTCACAATCTGTCTTGTGATACAAGTCACAGTCACTAAAAGGTGACGGTGAGAACCGGATCACAGGTCCGCACCGTAGCTGTCGATGAGGACTCCTTCGCGAAGGGACAACGGGGATGCCGCTCCGATTCGTGGCGCTGCTGGCCGCCACGACCGCGTTCGTGCTCGGCTGTGTTTTCCCGGCGTCGGCCGGGGAACTGCAGCAGACCGACCGCACCCTGCTCACCCGGCTGAAGCAGCACACGCTGTGGGCCGTGCCGTCGAGCAGGCTGGCCGCCGACCGCGCCACCAACCGGCGCGTCCGCGCCGTCGCCGTCCGCATCGCCGACGACCAGGCCCGCCTCGACGTCGCCCTCCGCGCGGTCGCCGACCGGCTCGCGGTCACCCTGCCGGGGGAGCCCACGGACGACGAACGCGCCTGGGCGGACGAAATCGCCGCGGACTCCGGCGACGCGTTCGACCGCGCCTACGTCAACCGGCTGCGCGCCGAGTACGGCACCCTCTTCGCCCTCGCCTCCGACGTCCGCGCCGGCACCCGCGACGACGACGTCCGCGCGTTCGCCCAGACCGCCGTCGACACCTCGCTCGGCCACCTGACGCTCCTGGAGAGCACCGGGCTCGCCGAGACCACGCACCTGCTCGTCTCCGCCACCGAGGACGACACCCTCGGCGGCGGCGACTTCGCCCTCGCGGCCGTTTTCGTGGCGTTCGCCGCCGTCGTCACGTTCGGCCTGCTCCGCCTGCTCGGAACCCCCGGCAGGACCGCGCCGCGCACCCGGAGGTAAGCCGCCCCATGTCCCCCTCAGCCGCGCTGATCCCGGTGTCGCCGCACGACATCGGGATCGCCGAGGCGGCCACGCTGTCCGGCCGCCTCACCTACCTCTGCATGTGCCTGACGCTGTGCTGGGGCGTCCTCGCCGCCACCGGCTGGGTCCGCCGGTTCAGCGGCCAGGACGCGATCCGCACCGGGCACGTCCTGCTCGCCGCGTTCACCCTCGCCCTGGGCGCCGTGCACGGGCTGACGTTCCTCTTCATGGAGGACAACCCCTTCGGCGTCGCCGACGTGCTCCTGCCCTTCTACGACGGCACGCCGCGGCACGCGCTGGGCATCGCCGGCCTCGAGCTCGTCGTCGCCGTGTCCGTGACCGCGGGCCTGCGGCGCGGCACCCGCGAAGGCCGCTGGCTGCGGTTCCACCAGGCCGGCTACCTCGCCATCGGCCTGCTCGCCGTGCACGCCTGGCTCGGCGCCGTCTCGAGCGGGCACCTCGCCGTCGTCTGGCTCGCCGGCATCACGCTGCTCGTCCCGCCGGTGCTGCTGTCGGTCCTGCGCGTGCTGCCCGCGAGGATCCTCGCCCGCGCCGGGCTGGTCACGGCGCCGCCGGCCGAGCCCGGCGCCGAACCCGCCACCCTGCGCGTCGACGTCGACAGCCAGCGCTGCCACGCCTACGGCGTCTGCCAGTCCGAGGCGCCCCAGGTCTTCCAGCTCGGCCTGGACGGGCAGCTCGAGTACGAGAAACGCCCGCTCGCCCAGCTCGCCCCGAACGTCCAGGCCGCCGCGCGCGCCTGCCCGATGAGAGCCATCCACCTGTTGGGAGCCACCCGATGAGCGAACGCATCGTCATCGCCGGAGCCGGCCTCGCCGGCCTGCGCGCCGCCGAACGGCTGCGTGAACTCGGCTTCGACGGCGAAGTCGTCGTCCTGGGCGCCGAACCCGACATCGCCTACCACCGCCCGGCCCTGTCCAAGCAGCTGCTGACCGGCGCGGTCAGCCGCGCCGACACCCTCCTCGCCGACCCCCTCGAAGTCGACGCGGAATGGCGGTTCGACACCCCGGTCACGGCGCTGTCGCCGCAGCGGCAGGTCGTCCACCTGCGCGACGAGGAGCTGCCCTACGACGGCCTGATCATCGCCACCGGCGTCGAACCCCGCCGCATGCCCGGCGCGCCGCACGGCCACCCGCGCGTGGTCGTCGTCCGGACCCTCGCCGACACGATCGCCCTCCAGCGCGCGCTCGCCTCCAACCCCGGCCCGGTCGCCGTCATCGGCGACGGCTTCATCGGCTGCGAAGTCGCCTCCAGCCTGCGCGAGATGAACCGGGACGTCGTCCTCTTCGGACGTTCGAGAGCGCTGCTGGCCGACGTCCTCGGCCCCGACATCGGCGACTGGCTCACCGCGCTCCACGCCGCCCGCGGCGTCCACCTCGAGCTCGGCACCACCATCCGCCGCTGGCGCCCGGCACCCACCCACGTCGGCCTCGAGTTCGCCGACGGCCGCGCCCTCGACGTCGCCTGCGTCGTCGTCGCGGTGGGCAGCGTCCCCGCCGTCTCGTGGCTGCGCGGCGCCAAGCTGCCCCTCGACGACGGCGTCGTCTGCGGGCCCACCTGCCACGTCGTCGGCTCCTCGACGATCGTCGCCGCCGGTGACGTCGCCCGCTGGCCCAACCTGCGCTTCGACGCGACCCCCCAGCGCGACGAGCACTGGCTCAACGCCGTCGAAATGAGCCGCGCGGCCGCCGAGAACCTCCTCACCGGCCCCCAGGGGTCTCCGGCCTACACGCCGGTGCCCCGCTACTGGTCCGAACAGCACGGCGTCCGCATCCAGGTCGCCGGCCGGCCCGCGCTCGCCACCGACACCGTCCTGCTCGAATCCCCGGTCCCCGGCACCCGCCCGATCACCGGCTTCGTCCGGGGCGGCAAGCTCGTCGGCCTGATCGGGCTCGACAGCCCCGCCGCCGTCCTGCACTGGACGGCCGAACTCGCCCGCCAGCACCCCGCGCCCGCCGAGCCCCCGCCCGAAGTCCGGCCCCGCCACCACAGTGAGGCCGTGGCCGGGTACTGAGCTACCATCCAGCCTGCGGACGAGCTGGCAGGGCGGTCGCGAGCCGGGGTGACCCGGCCCGAGGAAAGTCCGGACTCCGCAGGGCAGGGTGGTTGCTAACGGCAACCCGGGGTGACCCGCGGGACAGTGCCACAGAGAACAGACCGCCCCGGTCTGTGTGCTTCATGAGGACCGGGGTAAGGGTGAAACGGTGGTGTAAGAGACCACCAGCATCCCGGGCGACCGGGATGGCTAGGTAAACCCCACCCGGAGCAAGGCCAAGAGGGAGCACGCTCCTGCGCAGGCGTTCGAGGACGGCCCGTCCGAGCCTGCGGGTAGGCCGCTGGAGCCTGCCGGCGACGGCAGGCCGAGATGGATGACCGCCGCCCCGGAAGCCGCAAGGCGACCGGGGAACAGGATCCGGCTTACATGCCGGCTCGTCCGCGTCCAGCTCACGTGATCGAAGAGGCATCACGCGTGACTGCAGAGGCATCACGCGTGATTGGAGGGGCATCGCGCTGATGCCTCGCCAATCACGGGTGATGCCCGCTGGATCACGCGTGATGCCCCTTCGGGTACGGAAGTCGGTACCTCTGCCGGGTTACTCGGTAGTAGGGTGCCGTCATGGCGGGTGACGAGCAGCGGTTCAAGGCGGCCTTCGACTCCCTGCACGCGCTGGAGTACTTCGCGCCGGAGGTCGAGGCCGCGTACGTCGGGGCCGGGCTGCGGCCGGGGCGGATGCCGTACTTCGCCGGGCGGGGCGCCGCCATGGGAGCCGTCGGGCCCGAGGTCATCGCCGCCACCTTCTACAACTTCAACCCCGACGTCATCGCGCGCACCATCCCGCGGGCCTGGACCTTGGCTACGCCCGAGCAGGTCCTCGAGGCGCGGCTGGCCGGCGTCGACAAGGCGCTCACGCGGCTGCTCGGCGACCACGTCAAGAGCGACGAGGTCGCCGAAGCCGCCGAACTCGCCCGCGAAGCCACGGCGGGCTGCCGCGGCGAAGGCCGCCCCCTCTACGCCGCCCACGCCGGGCTGGCCTGGCCCGGGGAGCCGCACCTCGTTCTCTGGCACGCTGTCACCTTGCTTCGCGAACACCGCGGCGACGGGCACATCGCCGCGCTCGTGCTCGAAGGCCTCAGCGGGCTCGAAGCGCTCGTCACCCACAGCGCCACCGGACGCGGGTTCGTGACCGCCGCCGCGAAGCTCACCCGCGGCTGGAGCGACGAGCAGTGGAACGCCGCCGAAAGCGCGTTGACCGACCGCGGTCTCCTCGACGCCGAGGGTGCGCTCACCGACGCGGGCCTCGCGCAGCGCGACCGCCTCGAGATCGCCACCGAGACGGCCGCGCGGGGGCCGTGGGACCACTTGGGACCCGAGAAGACGGCCCGGCTCGAAGGGCTCTGCCGCGGTCTCAGCGCCCGCGTCGTCGACGCCGGCGCCTTCCCCGCGCACGTTTTCGCGCTGGGCCGTCCCTGACCGAGCAAGATCACGCTATGTAGTGAAAGTCGCGTGAAGTGCTGAGCGCCCTGTGACGGACAGCGAGCCCGGTCAAGATCGAGATGCCGCTCGACCGGCCGCGGGGCCGTCACAGAGCGGACTCGTGGCACGCGGCCGTTCGTGTCATGTCACACTGTTCCGGGCCGCACAACGGCGCGAACGTCAGTACCGACAGTGAGCAAATCCCGGGCATAGGGGTGAGTTCGTCAGCACACTGAGAAGTATGGGTGGCCGGGGTTCAACCCGAGGGCCCTTGCCGCGATGATGGTGAGCGTGGAGTTTTCGTGTGCTGTGTGCACTGCATCGGTTGAGGAGCCAGCCGATGTCTACTCTGCGCGCTTTGACCACTACCCCTCGTAGCCTCCATGATGTTGTTCGAAGCACCGCCTGAGCCAGAACCGCGCGGCCCCCACCGCGCACCGGGAGTATCGCGATGATGACCTTGACCACCCTCGACACGCTGGCCGCCGGCGAACTGGGCACGGGAAACGTGCGCCAATGGCTGCTCGACAACGTCATCCCCCTGGTGCTGCTGGCCGTCGCCCTCCTGCTCCTCTGGCTGGGTGGCGGCAAGGGCGACAACGCCGGCGTCATGCGGCGGCTCGCCGGCGTGGTGATCGCGCTCGCCATCATCGGTCTCGCGGTCAGCGGCGCGGGCGTGAACGTGGGCCAGTGGATCGCCGGCCTGTTCACCGGCTGAGGCGGCGGCGTGCGCATCAGGACCGATGACGAGGTTTACCGGGTCGACGCCGTGTGGCTCGGCCCGCCGAAAGCGACTTTTCCCTGGAGAGCCCGCTACGTCGCGTGGCTCATCGGCATCCCGGCGTTCTTCGTCGTCCTCGGCATCGAACGCTGGGCGGGGTGGGGCTTCGGGTTCTTCTCGACGGCGTGGGCGTTCGTCGCCACCATCGTGATCACCCGGCTGCTGACGGCCAAGATCAGCCACGAGCGCCCGCTGGGCACCGTGGTCGCGATGGCCGGGCGCGAGCTCAACACCCCCAGAGAGGTGACCACGGGCACCGGCGGCGCCGTCAGCGCCAGCCGCGTCCGGGTACGGGCCGAACGCCCGCTGCCGAAGCACAAGCGGAGGCGGCAGTACCAGCACCACGGCGGGCCGCCGGGTGCCGCCTTCACCCAGGGAACACCACGAGCGCGCCGGAACCGCGGCAACGCGGCTCGGGCCGGGAGGTAGTCGTTGTTCGGTCGCGGCGCTAGCCGAGGAAAACGGGGTCGGGACGCACGCTCGGGCGCATGGCAGCCGCCCGAGCAGGTCCGCGCGTCGCGAAACGGCTCGGGGAACAAGGCTCGCCTGCCCGGTGAGCAGGCCATACCCGCGTATACCCCGTCGATCGCGGTGCGAAGCATCGACGGGCATCTGGTTCGCACGGGTTACGAGGTCTACGCCTGGTACCGGCTGGCGCCGCAGCGCTGGTCGTTCCGCTCGGACTCGCAGCGGCGCGACCTGATCGCGGCCATCGCGGGCCAGTACGCCGAGCTGCAGGGCCGCTGGCTGCACCTGCGCGTGACGAACCGGCCGTACCCGATCCGGATGTGGGCCGAGGCGCACGTCTACAACGCCCACGGGCGGCCCAACGACGTCCCGGGCGCGCTGTCGTTCGACGACTACCTGATCGGCGAGCAGCAGCAGCTGATGGGCCGCTCGATGGCCGAAAAAGAGGTCTACATCGGCGTCCAGGTGCAGACGCGCCGGATGGTCGACCGCGCGGTCGAGCGCGCCGCGCCGGTGCTGCGCAAGATCCTGCCCGAGGCCGTCGACGCCGAGCTGGCCGCGCTGGACTCCGAGGTCGAGCACCTCGACCAGGTCATCGGCAGCGCCGGGCTGGAAGGCCGTCCGGTGCACGCCGAGGAGATGTCCTGGCTGATGCACCGGTCCTGTTCGCTGGGCCTGCCCGCGCCGCGGAACATGCCCGCCGTGCCGGGCGCGGCCTGGGAGCCGGAGGACCTGGCCAGCTTCAC
This sequence comes from Amycolatopsis sp. NPDC021455, assembly GCF_040640995.1. Taxonomy (NCBI): domain Bacteria; kingdom Bacillati; phylum Actinomycetota; class Actinomycetes; order Pseudonocardiales; family Pseudonocardiaceae; genus Amycolatopsis; species Amycolatopsis sp. NPDC021455. The sequence goes on from NZ_JBFACT010000045.1 coordinate 66,158, forward strand.
CGACGCCGCGGACTACTACGCCGAGCCGTACGCGCCGACGGTGACCGTCCGCGGCCGCACCGGCTCCAACGCCGGCGTCTCGCGGCACCTGGCGATCCTGACCGTGGGGCAGATGCACGGCCTGCAGATCCCCGAGGTCGACGACCCGTGGATCCAGCACGCCGACCGGCTCCCCGCCGCGGTCGAGGTGTCCGCGCGCATCTACGTCCGGCGCCCCGAAGAGGTCGCCGGCGAGCTGCAGCGCCAGATGAACAAGGTGCGCTCGCAGGTCAAGCACTACACCGACGAGCACGAGCTGGAGCCGCCGCAGTCGCTGTCCCGGCAGGCCGGCCGGGTGCTGGAGATCGACGACGAGATGACGTCGGGCTTCACCGCGCTGGCCACCCGCGTCCGCTCCTGGTGGCGGCTGGCGGTGTCGGGCCCGACCGAGCGCGACGCGCTGCGCCTGGCCCAGCAGCTGCTGGACCTGTACAAGCCGAAGATCGCCATCGAGCACCCCGAAGCCCAGTACGCGCTGGCCAGGGAGTTCATCCCGGGCGAGCCGCTGGCCTCGGCGGCGTACATGCGCCGCGGTTCGGTGGTCTGGGCGTCCTCGGCGGTCCCGACGGCGACCGCGGAGGTCGGCGACCGCCGCGGCATCCTGCTGGGCGAGACGTGCACGGCGACCCGGCGCCCGGTGGCGTGGGACCCGTGGATGGCCCAGGAGATCCGCGACGGCTCGGGGCTGACGGCCATGGTGGCGGGCCTGGGTGGTGGTAAGTCGTTCCTCGGCGGCGGCATCGTCTACAAGACGCTGCGCGCGGGGGCGAACTGGACGATCCTCGACCCGTCGGGCCCGTTGTCGCGGCTGTGCGACCTGCCGGAGCTGCGGCCGTACGCGCGGCCGATCAACCTGCTCAACGCGCAGCCGGGGATCCTGAACCCGTACCGGGTGGTCGCCGAGCCGCTGATCGAGCACTTCATGGACGAGGACGACCCCGAACGGTCGTGGCGCCGCGAGAAGGCCCTCGCGGGCGCGACGCGGCGGCGTCTGGTGCTGGACGTCCTGACCGGTGTCCTGCCGTACGAGGTGTCGCGGATGGCGCAGACCAGGATCGTGCTGCTGCGCGCGGTCCGCGCGGTCGGCGGCCGGTTCGACGCGGACCCGGGCCAGGTGATCGACGCGCTGCGGCGGGATTCTTCGGAACACCACGAGCACGCGGTCGTCGTCGCGGACTTCCTCGACGAGATGCGCGAGCGGATGGCGCTGCTCATCCCGGAGACGGACGCGGACCCGTACTCGGAGACCCGCGACGACCGGCTGACGGTGCTGACGATGGCGGGCCTGACGCTGCCGAAGGACGGCGTCCCGCGCGAGTACTGGACGGACGCGGAGTCCCTCGGCGTCGAGATGCTGAACCTGGCGGCGTGGCTGACCCAGCGGTCGGTGTACGAGAAGCCGAAGGAGCTGCGCAAGGGCGTCTGGATCGACGAAGCGTTCTTCCTGTCCGAGGTCCCGACCGGGCGGGTGCTGATGAACCGCTTCGCGCGTGACTCGCGGAAGTGGAACGTCCGGGTGCTGCTGTCGTCCCAGATCCCGGCGGACTTCTTGAAGATCCAGGGTTTCGTGGCCCTGCTGGACTCGGTGTTCGTGGGCCGTCTCGACGACGACGACGCCCAGGCCGACGCCCTGCGGCTGCTGAAGGTCCCGGTGGGCGTCGGGTACGAGCAGGTCGTCGCGGCCCTGGGCCGTCGCCCGGGAGCGCAGCGCGGCCTGGAGCGGGACGTCGAGCCCCGCCAGTTCATCTTCGGCGACGGCGCCGGCGGCGTGGAGCGCATCCGCGTCGACTTCTCGGGCCCGCACCTGGAGCACCTGCGCGCGGTCATGGACACGACGCCGGGCTCGAAGGACGCGGCCAAGCCCCGCCCGGGGAGCGAGCTGGCGCTGCCGAAGACGGAGGAGAAGAAACCGTACGTCCCTGTGCCCCCGGAGGACGACATCGAGCTGGAGCAGGACTTCGAGCTGGCGGCGGAGCTGGAGGTCGGCCTGGCCGACGAGAACCTCCTGGGCGCGCCGGACCCATTGGCGTCCGAGACAGGCGAGGTGGAGGGCGGGGTGCAGCCGTCGAACGGGCAGCAGCACGCCCGCACCGGAGGAAAGGGCGGCACCGGCCGGGACGCCGCATGAGCACCGTGCTGACGTTGGCGGTCCTGCTGACGCTGGCCGCGGGATGGCACTCGCTGAAGCGGCGGATCAAGGAGGGTCCGCGCCCGGGCCGCCGCACCCCAGGCCGCAAGGCGACGATGTTCGCCGTCATGCTCGTTCTGGGCCTGCAGGCCATCGCGACGGCCCCGGCAGCGAGCGCGGCGGCCTGCGGCGAGGCCCCCAACCCGGAACGCCCCGGCGCGGGCATGGTCGGCGCGATCGACCCCGCCGAAGGCCACGGCGAGGCGGGCAGCCCGTACGTCGACTACAGCTACGCCGGGTTCGTCTGGAACACCTTCGAGACGAACTGCTCCGGGCTGAACCTCACCCCGGCCGGGTCCACTTTGGACACTTGGGGTGGCAACCAGCTGTTCAACCTGGGCAAGAACATCGTCGGCGCGACGAACTCGCTGCACTACACCGTGCTCGAGGGCGGTTTGCTCAACCCGTTGTACAGCGCGGTGAAGTCGGGCGCGGAGAAGGTCTACAACAACATCTACGCGCAGCTATTCGGGCTGGTCGCGTTGATCATGTCGATCATGCTGTTCCGCAACATCTGGCGGGGTGACCTCGCCGCGGTCAGCAAACGGGCGCTGTACGCGCTGGCGGGCGTTTGGCTCGCGGCGTCCTCGCTGGCGATGCTGCGGTACTTCGACCCGATCGACAAGGCGATCGTCCAGACCACGACGAACATCCAGGCCGGGTTCGTCGACGACTCGAACGACCGCGTCATCCGGCACATCCTGCCGACGAACCTGCACAACGAGATCGTCTACAAGAACTGGCTGCGCGGGGAGTTCGGTTCGCCCACCGCGCCGCAGGCCGGCCAGTTCGGCCGTCCGCTGCTGGACGCGCAGGCGTTCACGTGGGCGCAGCTGCGCAACGGCGACGACGGGAACCAGGCCGTCATCGACGGCAAGAAGAACGCCTACAAGGACATCTCCACCAAGCTGGGCCCGGCAACCGGCTACTTCACCGGAGAAGCCGGCGGCCGCACCGGCGCGGGCTTCCTGTCCCTCGGCCAAGCCCTCGTCTACTCGCTCTTCCAGCTGCTGGCCAAGGCGAGTGTCCTCCTCGCCCAGGTCCTCATCCGCCTCTTCGCCCTGACCGCCCCGCTGATCGGCCTCGTCGCCCTGCTGCACCCGGAGATCCTGCGCCGCGTGCTCAAGGTCGCCGGGGGCGTGGCCTTCAACCTTGTCGTGCTCTCGGTGCTCGCCGGTATCCACGCCCTGCTCCTGCAGGCGATCTTCGACGCCGGGAACTCGCTGAACATGCTCACGCAGATGGTCCTCGCCGGGCTCATCACCGTGCTGCTGTTCATGGTCGGGCGTCCGGTGCGGCGGCTGTGGCAGATGGTCGAGATGTCGGTCAGCATGGTCGGCGCCGCCGTGCCGTCGCCCGGGGGCGGGATCTTCTCGCGGTTCCGGCGCAACCGGACCGGGCCGACTCCGCAGGACGAGTTCTGGCAGAACGTGCGCGACACCGACGACGTCGTCGACGGCGAGCAGCGAGGCCCGCTCGGTGCCACGGCGGGCGGTGGCCGGTTCCGGCCGGAAGCCACGATCTTCGCCAGCGCCCAGCGGCTCGACAACGGCTCGAGCGCGTCCCGGCCGGCCGCCGCGTGGTCCGGTGCGTGGCCGGGGTCCATCACCGGGGGCTCCGCCGGCACGCTGCCCGCGGGCGGACGGCCTGGCGCTCCGGTGTTCGGCCAGTACAACCCGGCGGGCGGCGATCCCGGTGACTACGTCGTCGTCGGCGCGGGTGGGCGGCCGACGACCCGGCAGGAGAGCCGGCGCGTCGATACCTCGCCGGTGGCCGACCGGCGCTGGAGTGATGAGCCCGAGCCCGTTGTCGTGCCCTCCGACCTGCGTACGCCGGAGTCGAGCTTCAGCGACTACCCGTCGACGGACGTGCCGCGGACGCCGGGGGTGCGTGCCCAGCCGCGTCGCGTCGACCCGGAAGTAGTCGCCGGCAAGCCGGTGTTCGTGCTCTACCGGCCGTCGCGGGGCATTGAGGTCCGGGAAGAACCGCGGGACACCGACCAAGTGATGGGGCGGTGACCGATGCCGATCCGCACCAACCGCGGCCGCGCCGCGGTCTACCGGCGCCTGTGGGGCTGGCCCCTGCGCTCGCCCCGGCACCTGATGGGCACGCTGGTGTTCCTGGCGATCCTGGTCACCGCGCTCGGCATCGTGCTGCCGAAGGTGGTCGGCAAACCGCAGGCCAAGGCGTCGCCCACCACCGGGACGACCACTTCCGTCACGGCGACCCCGCCGGGCGTCGCCGCGCCGGTGCCGACGTCGAACCTGCCGACGCGGCTGTCCACGCCGCTGGTCACCCCCACTCCGGTGCCGCCGAACGAAGACGCCGTCCGCGTCGCCAAGCAGTGGGCCGCGGCCTGGGTCAACCACCCGGCGGGCATGACCTCCGAGCAGTGGCTCGCGCAGCTGAAGCCCCTCACCACCGATGAGTACCTGCCGGTGATGAAGACGGTCGACCCGGCCAACATCCCGGCGACGAAGGTCACCGGTGAACCGGTCGTCGGCACGTCGTACTCCAGCTCGGTGCAGCTGACCATCCCGACCGACGGGCCGAAACTGGCCATCACGGTGGTCAGCACCAACGCCGGCTGGCGGGTCGCCGACTACGACCAGGCGAGCTGACCGTGCGGCGCCTGGGGCTCTGGCTGGGGCTGGTCGTGTTCCTCGCGATCGGCGCCCTCGTCGTGACCGCCGTCGCCGCGAAGGTGGTCATCGACAACCAGCAGGCCCAGGCCCGGGGCGTGTCGCTGATGAGCTGCGACGCCTCGGTCGGCCCCACGCAACCCGGCCAGGGCGACCGCGGCGCGGTCGACGCGTCGAAGCTGGACGACGAGCAGCGCGGCATCGTCGCGCTGATCATCTCCGTCGGCAAGCAGCGGTCGCTGGCGCCGCGGGCGTGGCAGGTCGCGATCCAGGCCGGGATGACCGAGTCCGGGCTGCACAACCTGACCTACGGCGACCGCGACTCCCTGGGCATCTTCCAGATGCGCCCGTCGATGGGCTGGGGCACGGTGGCGCAGGTCACCGACCCGACGTACGAGGTCAACAAGTTCTACGACGTCCTGCAGGGAGTACCGGACTGGCAGAACAAGCGGCCGGGCGACGCCGCGCAGGCCGTGGAACGCTCGGGCTTCCCGGACCGGTACCACAAGTGGGAGCCGATGGCGGCGACGCTGGTGCAGAACGTCGGCCAGGTCGTCGACGTCGTCGCCTGCGGCACCGGCATGGGCGCCCTGCTGCCGCCGAGCCAGGCGGCCGGGCAGGCGATCAAGTTCGCGCTGGGCGAGCAGGGGAAGCCGTACGTGTGGGGCGCCGAGGGGCCGGACTCGTACGACTGCTCCGGGCTGATGCTGAAGGCCTACGAGTCGGCCGGGATCATCCTGCCGCGCGTCTCCCGCGACCAGTACCACGCCGGCGCGTTGCTGCCGGTGCGCGAGGCGCAGCCCGGTGACCTGCTGTTCCTCGCCACCAACCCGGCGGATCCGGGCTCCATCCACCACGTGATGATGTACCTGGGCGGCAACAAGGTCGTCGAAGCGCAGCAGACCGGCGTCCCGGTGCACACCCGGGACTTCTCGTTCGACGAGCGTGAACTCGTACCGCAGGCGGTCCGGCCCGGCGTTTAGCATGGGTGAGAGCCTCTTGACACGAGCAGGGGCCGGTGGATTCACCCGACGTCGCGGCGCTTTCCACGAGCAGGTGGCCGCGTACTGGCAGAGGATGAGCACGTGGGACGGAAATTCGGCAGGCGAGGCAAGGCCGGCGCGGGCGAGCCCCGGGACCCGGCGGCGCTGTTCGGCGCGCCCCAGCCGCCCCGGCAGAGCGCCCGTCCGGCGTCCAGCACTCCGCTCGCCGACCAGCTGGGCCAGGGGTATCCGGGCGTGGACGCGGGGTACGTCGTGCTGCCGCGTTCGCTGGCCGAGGGGATGTCGCTGCCGTGGCAGCACCAGATGGCGGCGCTGCTGGCCCAGTTCCACGCGGAGCACGCCTCGCTGGCGTGGCCGGTCTACCGGGTCGTGCCGTCGCGGTACGAGAAGCTGGCGGACCTCGACGAGGAGCAGCTCGCGGAGGCGGGCTACCTGGTCGAGATGGACGCGGACGGCGAGATGGTCTACCGCGAGCGAAGCGGCCGCAAGGTCGAAGACCCGATGAACACGACGGTCCTGGTGTCCTGCCTGGACCCGATCCCGAAACCGGCGGCGCGCCCCGCCCCGGCCCCCTCGGGCCCGGCGCCGGGCCAGGCCCCGGCCCCGATGAACATCGGCCCGGCCCCGGTGTGGCGGACGGTGCCCCACCCCCCGCCGGCACAGTCGGTCCCGGGAACGCCGGAGCAGCAGGTGTCGCCGCCGTCCGAGCCACGGCCGGCGTGGGCCGCGCCGGCGAGCCAGGCTTGGGCGCCGTCGGAGGACGCTTCGCCGCCGGTGAGCTCGGGCGACGAGGCGGCCGCGCCTTGGGCACGGGCCGCCTCCGCTGGTGCTTCACCGGTGAGTGGTCCTCGCCAGGACTCGGATCCGGCCGCGGCGGTCGTCGAGCCGGAATGGTCGGTTCCGGCCGAGTCGGATCCGCCGGGGCCCGTCAAGGCTCCGCAGTCTCTTCCCCGGCATGCCGCTCCGGAGGAGCATGCCTCGGTAGCGCGGGGTGGCGACGCAGCGGCGGAACAGCCGGAAGCCGAGCAGCAGCCGGTGCGTGCGGAACCGCCGACGGTTGACGAACCTGTCGCCTTGGGGGAGGCGAGTGGGGGTCAAGCAGCGCCGGAGCAGCCGCTCGAGGCCGAGGCGGCGCCGACTGAGGCGGTTCGACCGGAGTCGGTGGAGTCTGCAGGCCGGGCGGAGCCTGGGGCAGTGGAGGCGGAACGGCCTGAGGTGGCTGCGTCGCCTTCGCCTGGCGCAGATCAAGCTGAGGTGGTTGCGCCGTGGACAACGGCTCGGCCGGAGTCCGTGGAGCTTGCAGGCCGGGCGGAGCCGGCGGCGGAGGCAAACCAACCTGAGGTGGCCGCATCGCCATCGAATGTCGGCAACCAAGCCGAGGCGGTCGAGCCACGGGCGGTGGCTGAGCCTGAGGTGGCCGGGCCGCGATCGACCGGCGGAGAGCAACCCGAGGCAGCCGCGCCCACACCGGCCGAGCAGAAGCCGGTCCACCCGGTGGAGCCGGAGTTCCAGTCTGGACCGCCGACTGCGCCCCAGGCGGCGCAGCCGGAGTCGGCCACCTTCGTGCAGGCATCGGAGCTGTCCACCGCTCCGCAGGCGGCGCCACCTGCGGAGACGGCACCGCCCGCGGTTTCGTCGCAGCCGGCTGTCGCTTCGCAGCTGCCGGTACCGCCTGCCGTCGCGCAGGCGCCGGAAACGCCTGCGGCTTCGCAGGCTCCTGGAACTTCGCACCCGCAGCCGGCTGCCGCTGTGGCGGATTCTGGTGGCCCCGCGCAGTCGCCGGCAGCTCCCGAGCCGCAGGTTCCGCCCGCTGCCTCGCCGGCTCCGGACGGCACCTCACGGCCGCCGGTCGCGCCCCAAACCGCGGCTCCGCAGCCGCCTCTCGTGACCGGTGCCCAGCTGCCCAGGCCGCCTTGGGGGCCCGCCGGCCTCCCGGCTACCGGTGCGGACCCGACTCAGGGCCCGGTAACCGGTGCCGCCCAGGACGCTGCCCCGGCATCGGTTCCCGTTCAGTCCCCGGTAACCGGCCCTGCTCAGGCGCCGGTTTCTGGTGCCGTGCAGGCCCCGGCAGCTGGTCAGACCCAGGGCCCTGCCCCGGCATCGGTTCCCGTTCAGTCCACGGTAACCGGCCCTGCTCAGGTCCCGGTTTCCGGTGCCGTGCAGGCCCCGGCAGCTGGTCAGACCCAGGGCCCTGCCCCGGCATCGGTTCCCGCCCAGTCCCCGGTAACCGGCCCCGCTCAGGTCCCGGTTTCCGGTGCCGTGCAGGCCCCGGCAGCTGGTCAGACCCAGGGCCCTGCCCCGGCATCCGGTCCCGCCCAGTCCCCGGTAACCGGCCCCGCTCAGGCGCCGGTTTCCGGTGCCGTGCAGGCCCCGGCAGCTGGTCAGACCCAGGGCCCTGCCCCGGCATCCGGTCCCGCCCAGTCCCCGGTAACCGGCCCCGCT
>NZ_JBFACT010000045.1:74571-75443 GCF_040640995.1 Amycolatopsis sp. NPDC021455
TCAGGTCCCGGTTTCCGGTGCCGTGCAGGCCCCGGCAGCCGGTCAGACCCAGAGCCCTGCCCCGGCATCCGGTTCCGCCCAGCCCCCGGTAACCGGCCCTGCCCAGACCCCCAACCCGGTTCCGAACCCCCCACAGCCCCCCAACCGGTTCCCCCCGCCGAGCCCCACCCCGCCACCGGCCGCCAACCCGGCCCCGACTCCGCCCGCGCCGGTGCAGGCCAAGCCCGTCTTCCCCGGCCCGGAATCGACCTCCCAGCCGTTCCCCACCCGCCACGCCGCCCCGGCTCGCCCGGTCTTCCCGGGCCCCGGGACCATGCCCCCCGTACCCCCCGCCCCCAACGCACGCCCGGTGTTCCCCGGCCGGGACACCCCCCTCCCGCAGCCTTCGCGGCAAGAGAGGCAAGAGCGGCAAGAACCCGCCACCCCGCCCCGCGGTACTCCGCGTGGCTGGTTCGACGAGTTCACCGAACAGCAAGACCCCGAAGAACCGCAGGATTTCGGCCCGACCGGCCAGCCGACCGAGATCCCGTACCGCTACAAGCGCTGACAGCCGGGCCGCCGGGTGCGAACCTTGGTCCATGGCCAAAGACCCGAACCCGGACCAGGGGTGGTACTACAACACCCGCACCCACCAGGTCGAGCACCTCGAACGCAGCCGCAGCGTCGACCTGCTCGGCCCGTACCCGGACGAAGCCACCGCGCGCCGCGCGCTCGACATCGCCCGGGAACGCACCCGGCAGGCCGACGCCGCCGACGCCGCCTGGAACGACGACTAGATGTATTGCCCCGTGAGGTTGGGGACGCGGCTGGTGGGTGGTTTGCCGGCGAGTGCGGTGTGGCCGCGGTGGTGGTTGTAGGTGTGTAGCCAGCCC
>NZ_JBFACT010000046.1:0-74400 GCF_040640995.1 Amycolatopsis sp. NPDC021455
GATCTCCACCGGGCCCAAAAGCCGTGAAGGCCTCCTTCCCGGCTCTAAGAGCCGGGAAGGAGGCCTTCACGGACAGACGTCAGCCCTGGGTCTTGTCGCGCCAGGCGAGCCACTTCTTCAGCGCGCCGAGGTCGTAGTCCGGGCCGCCCACGCCGACGGTGAACGTCGTGACGCCCAGGTCCAGGAGCTGCGGGCCCAGCTCGTCCGGCTCGCCCTGGACGCCGCACGAGCGCTCGATCTCGGCCGGGTCGCGGCCGACGTCCGCGCAGTGCTGGTCGAGGATCTTCACCTTGCGGCCGACGACCTCCGGGTCGCCGAAGCCGTGCCAGATGTCGCCGTGCTTCGCGACCAGCTTCAGCGTCTTCTTCTCGCCGCCGCCGCCGATGAGGACGGGGATCTTGCGGGTCGGGGCCGGGTTCAGCTTGCCCAGGCGCGACTCGATCCGGGGGAGGGACTCCGCCAGGTCGTCGAGGCGGCCGCCGGCGGTGCCGAACTCGTAGCCGTACTCCTCGTAGTCCTTCTCGAACCAGCCGGAGCCGATGCCGAGGATGAGCCGGCCGCCGGAGATGTGGTCGACCGTGCGGGCCATGTCGGCCAGCAGCTCGGGGTTGCGGTAGCTGTTGCACGTCACGAGCGCGCCGATCTCCACCCGGGACGTCGACTCCGCCCACGCGCCGAGCATCGTCCAGCACTCGAAGTGCTTGCCCTCGGGCTCGCCGTACAGCGGGTAGAAGTGGTCCCAGTTGAAGACGATGTCGGCGCCGAGGTCCTCGGCGGCCGACGCGGTGCGCCGGATGGTGTCGTAGTCGGCGTGCTGCGGCTGGAGCTGCAGGCCGATCCGGATGCGTCGTTGGGTCATGATCGCAGCCTACGACCGCCGCCGAACGTCTCGCTCGCCCACATCGCGGCCAAGGGTGGTAGCGCGACCACCAGCCTCCGCCCCTTCGGCACCACCGCGCGCCGCGTGAGGATGTCGTAGTCCAGCGCGACGATCTCGTCGAGGATTCCTTCGTACAGCGTCAACGCCGTCCGCACGCAGGGCCGCGATTCGGGACGCAGCAACGCCACCCCGGCCTCGGCCCGCCGGTACACCGCCCGCGTCCGCGCCACGAAGTACGCCAGCGCCGCCCGGATCCGCGGGTCGGGCCGCCTCGCCTCGAGCAGCTCCCGCGAGACGCCGAACGCGGCGAGTTCCGAAACCGGCAGGTAGAGGCGGCCGCGGTCGAGGTCCTCGCCGACGTCGCGCAGGAAGTTCGTCAGCTGGAACGCCTCGCCCAGCGCGATCGCGCCCGGCTCGGCGTCGGCGAGGGGGCCGACGGTGCCGAACACCGGCAGCATCTGCAGCCCGATCACCGCGGCCGAGCCGTACATGTACTCGCCCAGCTCGGCGAACGTCCGGTACTCGACCGGCGAAAGGTCCATCCGCATCGACTTCAGGAACGCGTCGAACAGCTCCCGCGAGAGGCCGTACCGGCGCACCGTGTCCGACAGCGCCACCAGCACCGGGTCCCCGGGGGTCCCGCCGTCGAAGACGACGTCGACCATGGCCGCGACGCGGTCCAGCTCGGCCGCCGGGTCGCTGCCCGGCGACGGGTTGTCGACCAGTTCGTCGGCCATCCGCGCGAACCCGTACAGCGTGTGCGCGGCCGGCCGGACCCGCGCCGGCAGCAGCCGCGTGGCCAGGAAGAACGTGCGCCCGTAGTGGGCGTTGATGCGGCGGCATTCGGTGTAGGCGGCGCGCAGGGCGGGTCCGGTGATGCCCGCGGCGTCGAGTTCGTTCACCGGCCGGTGATCCTTTCCGCTGCCAGTCGTCCGGAGATGAGCACCGGCGGAATGCCGACGCCCGGGGTCGTGCCGCAGCCGGCCAGCACCGCGTTGCCCGCCGCGCGCACCAGGTTCGCCGGCCGGAAGGGACCGGTCTGCGCGAACGTGTGCGCCAGCGAGAACGGCGTCCCGGCCGTGAGCCCGCGCGCCGCCCAGTCCGCCGGGGTGATCGTCTCGTCGACGGTGAACTCGTCGCCGAAGCCGGTCAGCCCGCGTGCCTCCAGCGTGCGAAGCAGCTCTTCGCGGTACGGCCCGCGCACGCGGGCCCAGTCGATCGGCCCGCGACGCAGGTTGGGGGCGGGCGCGAGCACCGAGACGATCTCGCCGCCGCGGCCGGCCAGCCCCGGGTCCGTCGCCGTCGGCCGCGTGACCAGCAGCGACGGGTCGCTCATGAGCTTCCCTTCGCGGATGATCTCCGCGAACGTCCGCTCCCAGGCGCCGCCGAAGAAGATCGTGTGGTGCCCGAGGTCCCACGCTTTCGTGGTGCGGCCGTGCAGGACCACGGCGGAGGGCGAGTAGCGCAGCGGCACCGGCCGCCGCGGCCGCGCCCCGAGGAGCCGGTACGCGGCACCCAGCTCGGTGGCCAGCACGACGGCGTCGCACGCGATCCGCTCGCCCGAGCGCGTGCGGACGGCGCGGACCCGCGAATTCACCCGCTCGAGCCACGCGGCTTCGGTGCCGAAGCGCACGTCCGCGCCCGCCCGTGCGGCGGCCCCGGCCATCGCCCGGCCGATCTCGCCCATCCCGCCTTCGGGGTAGTAGACGCCGCCGACGGTGTCCATGTAGGCGATGACGCCGTACGCGCCCATCGCGCGCGCCGGGTCGAGGCCCGCGTAGAGCGATTGGAAGGAGAAGAGCCGCCGGACGCGCTCGTCGAGCAGGTACCGGCCGACGCGCGGGCCGAGCCGGCCGAAGCCGCCCAGCGCGGCGAGCTTCGCCAGCTCGGGGCGGGCCAGGCCGAGCGGCGAGTCGAAGTTCGCCGCGAGGAAGTGGTCCTTCTGCACGGCGTACAGCTCGGTCAGCCAGCGCCGCAGCGCCCGGTAACCCGCCGCTTCGCGGGCGCCGGCGAAGGCGCGGATCTCGGCCTCCATCGCCTCGCCGTCGGTGTGCAGCGCCAGCGTCGAGCCGTCGGCGAACCGCGCCCGGTACGCCGGGTCGAGCCGGGTCAGGCGCAGGTTCTTCGCCAGGGGCTCGCCGACCGCGGCGAACGCCTCTTCCAGCAGTTCCGGCATGGTGAGCACGCTCGCGCCGGTGTCCACGGCGTTGCCGTCGAAGCTCTGCTGCCCGGCCCGCCCGCCCGGGGCGTCCGCCTGCTCCAGCAGCGTGACCCGCCGTCCCGCGCCGAGCAGGTGCAGGGTCGCCGAAAGGCCGGCCAGCCCGGCCCCGATCACGACGACGTGGTCGGCCGGCCCGTCGATCTTCCGCACGTCAGTACGTCCGCTGGGTGGCCTTGACGACGAGCCCGGTCAGCGCCTCGGGCGCCGGCTCGGCCAGGTGGGCGCGCTCGAGGGCGGCCATCGCCGCGGTGGTCAGCTCGTCGATCCGCCGCTCGACCGCGTCGACCGCGCCGACCTGCTGCAGGGCCATCCGGACGGTCTCGACGCCCTCGTCGGACAGGGCCGCGTCGCCGATCGCGTCCGCGATCACGGTGGCCGCGGCCCGCTCGCCCTTCTCCTCGGCGAGCTGCAGGCCGAGCGCGACCAGCAGGGTGCGCTTGCCTTCCCGCAGGTCGTCGCCGGCGGGCTTGCCGGTCACCGACGGGTCGCCGAACACGCCCAGCAGGTCGTCCCGCAGCTGGAACGCGACGCCGACCTCGCCGCCGAACTCCAGCAGGGTGGCGATCAGCTCGGGGGAGGCGCCGCCGAGCGCGGCGCCCAGGTGCAGCGGCCGCTGCACGGTGTAGGCGGCCGTCTTGAGCTTGTCGATCTTCAGTGCGGCCTCGACGGAGGCGTCGCCGGTCGCCTGCGTCCGGACGTCGAGGTACTGCCCGGCCAGGACCTCGGTGCGCATCGCGCGCCAGGCCGGGCGCGCGGCGGCGAGCGTTTCGGCCGGCAGCGGCGCGTCGGCGAACATGTCGTCCGCCCAGGCCAGCGCCAGGTCGCCGACGAGCACCGCGGTGGCCAGGCCGAACGTCGCCGGCGAACCGAGCCAGCCCCGGTCGGCGTGCAGCTTCGCGCCCGCGATGTGCACGGTCGGGAAGCCGCGGCGGGAGTCGGAGGAGTCGATCAGGTCGTCGTGGATCAGCGCGCACGCCTGGATCAGCTCCAGGCTGGACACCGCCTGCAGGACACCTTCGGCGTCCGGGCCCGCCGGGTCGCCGCCCGCGCCGCGCCAGCCCCACCAGGCGAACGTCGGCCGCAGCCGCTTGCCGCCGTTCAGCACGAACCCGCTCAGCGCGTCGATCCCGGCGGCCACGGTCGGCTCGGTTCCGAGGATTTCGGCGCTCGCCCGGCCGAGGAACCCGGCCAGCGCGCGCTCGACGTGGGCGGGCAGGTCGGTGTCGGCGTTCATGACGTCATCCTCGCCGAACCCGCGGGCGGCCGGGCCGCCGGGGCACCCGGATGTGGTGAATCAGACTCCCGGCGCAGCGGCCCAGAACGGCCCCGTCAGGCCCGCTTCGGCGAAGTAGGCGGCCGCGCTGCCCGGCTCGCGCCGCCGGTAGCCGCGTTCCAGCCTGCCTTCGTACCAGCCGCGCGCGAGCCGCCAGAGCGTGACGAGGTCCAGCACGGACCCCTTGTCCTGCCCGGTTTCCGCGAGCCAGGCGTCCACACAGGACTCGCAGCAGAAGAGCCGCTGGTTGCCGCAGGTGTGCAGCACGTCGTCCCACATCCGCGCGGCGGGCACGAGGAAGTGCGCCACCTGGATGCCCTCGGGCGGCGCGCTCCGGTTCACCACCAGCGCGTGCGGCTGCCCGCAGCCGGGACAGCGGGTCGCGACGAGCACCTCGGGCTCGGCCTCGACGAGGTGGGGGATGGCGAAGGAGTCCCACGCGCAGCCGCCCCACCACAGCGTGTGCGAGCCCATCACGGAGAAGCCGAGCGACTTCGCGGCGAACGGGTGCGCCAGCACGACGTGTTCGCACTCGTCGAGCACCAGGTGGTGGGCGTCGGCCAGGCGGTGCAGTGCCTGCTTGGCGACGGCCAGCGACCCGCCCGCCGCGTCGGCCAGCTCCGGGGCGCTCGGCGCGCGGCCGTGGGCGGCGAAGGCGCGGTAGACCGCGAGGCGCACGTCCTCGTCCCAGCTCGCGTCGTCTTCCCTCATGGCACGCTCCCGTATCCAGTTTAGTCCGCGCTGCCCTTAACATCGTGGGTATGACGTCGGTGATCGAGCGGTTGCGCGGAGACGGCCCGAAGTTCTCCATCGAGTTCTTCCCACCCCGGGACCCGGCGGACGAGGCCGTCCTGTGGAAGGCCATCCGGGAGCTCGAGTCGTACGACCCGGCCTACATGTCGATCACCTACGGCGCCGGCGGCTCCAGCCGCGACGGCACGATCCGCAGCATCGCCCGCGTCGCGACCGAGACGACGCTGGTGCCGATGGCGCACCTGACCGCGGTCAACCACTCCGTCGCCGAACTGCGCAACGTGATCGGCTGGTACGCCTCGGTCGGCGTCCGCAACATCCTCGCGCTGCGCGGCGACCCGCCGGGCGACGTCTACGGCGACTGGATCCCGCACCCGGAGGGCCTGACCTACGCCGAAGAGCTGGTCCAGCTGGTGCGCGAGCTGGGCGACTTCTGCGTCGGCGTGTCGGCGTACACCTACGGCCACCCGCGCTCGCCCGACCTGGACACCGACACGAAGTACCTGGTCCGCAAGCTGCGCGCGGGCGCCGACTTCGCGATCGCCCAGCTGTTCCACGACGCCGAGGACTTCCTGCGGCTGCGCGACCGGGTCGCCGCGACCGGCTGCGACGTCCCGGTGCTGCCCGGCGTCATGCCGCTGACGACGATGCGGACGCTGCAGACGACCATCAAGCTGTCCGGCGCCCCGGCCCCGCGGAAGCTGCTCGACCGGCTCGAGCCGCTGGCCGACGACCCCAAGGCGTTCCGCGCGGCGGGCATCGACGTCACCACGGAGCTGTGCGAGAAGCTGATCGCCGAGGGCGTGCCGAACCTGCACTTCTACACGTTCAACCGCTCGAAGGCGACGCGCGAGGTGATCGCGAGGCTGGGCCTCGTCCCAGCCCGTGCTTAAGTACGTACCACTGGCCACCTGCGGCCCGGTAGCGTGCGGCCCATGGCTTCTACTGCTTCTGAGGGCGTGCACGGCATCTGCGACCGCTATGTCGACGACTACGCGGCCGCGGACCCCGTCGCGGCCACCGCGCAGGGCATCACCGGGCACGACCACCGGCTGACCGACTACTCGGCGGACGGGTTCGCCGAGCGCGCCGGCCTGGCCGCGCGGGCGCACGCCGCCGTCACCGCCGCCGAACCCCGGGACGCCGCCGAACGCGCCGCCAAGGCCGTGTTCACCGAGCGTGTCGGCCTGGAGCTGGAGATCCACGAAGCCGGACTCGACGTCGCGAGCCTCAACGTCATCGCCAGCCCGGTGCAGGAGCTGCGGATGGTGTTCGACCTGATGCCGCTCGAAACGGAGCACGACTGGTCGGTCGTCGCGGCCCGGCTCGGCGAGGTCCCGAAGGCCCTGGCCGGCGTCCGCAGCGGCCTGCTCTCGGCGGCCGACGCGGGGCGCGTCGCGGCGCTGCGTCAGGTCGCGAAGGTGGCGGAGCAGTGCGAAACGTGGGCCGGCCTGAAGGAGGAGACGGGGTTCTTCACCGCACTCGTCGGCGGTGCGTCTTCGCAGGGTGAAGCGCTGAAGTCGGACCTCGCGCACGGCGCCCGCGCCGCCGACGAGGCGTACGCGGAGTTCGCCGGGTTCCTGCGGGCCGAGCTGGCGCCGAAGGCCCCGGTCAAGGACGCCGTCGGCGAGGACGTCTACCGCCTGTGGTCGCGGTACTTCGTCGGCGCCACGCTGGACCTGCGCGAGGCCTACGAGTGGGGCTGGGCGGAGTTCGCCCGGATCGAGGAGGAGATGCGCGCCGTCGCGAACCGCGTCAAGGCGGGCGCGACCGTCGCGGAGGCCGCCGCGGTGCTGGACGCCGACCCGCGCTACCGCGTCCGCGGCCGCGCCGAGTTCGAGGCGTGGATGCAACGCCTGTCCGACAAGGCACTGGAGTCGTTGCGCGGCAAGCACTTCGACATCTCCGACCGCGTGATGGCCCTGGAGTGCAAGATCGCCCCGCCGGGCGGCGGCGTCGGCGCGTACTACACGGGCCCGAGCGAGGACTTCGGCCGCCCGGGCCGGATGTGGTGGTCACTGCCGGCGGGCCGCGACGAGTTCGTCACCTGGCGCGAGACGAGCACGGTGTACCACGAAGGGGCCCCGGGCCACCACCTCCAGATCGCGACGGCGGTGGACCAGTCGGGAGCGCTGAACAAGTACCAGCGGATGATGGCGTTCACGTCGGGCCACGCCGAGGGCTGGGCCCTGTACGCCGAGCGCCTGATGCAGGAACTGGGCTACCTCGCGGACGACGGCGACCTGCTGGGCATGCTGTCGGAGCAGCTGTTCCGCGCGGCCCGGGTGATCGTCGACCTGGGCATGCACCTGGAGCTGGTGATCCCGTCCGGCACCGGCTTCCACGAAGGTGAGCGGTGGACGCCGGAGCTGGGCCTGGAGTTCATGCTGACCCGGACGATCACGGACCCGGCCCACCTCCGCGACGAGATCGACCGCTACCTGGGCTGGCCGGGCCAGGCCCCGGCGTACAAGATCGGCGAGCGCCTCTGGCTGGCGGCGCGTTCGGAGGCCCAGGCCCGGGCGGGCAAGTCGTTCGACATCAAGCACTTCCACACGGAGGCCCTGAAGCTGGGCGGCATGGGGCTGGACACGCTGCGGGAACAGCTTTCCCACTTGGCCTGAGGTGCGGGGCCGGGGGCCTGGCCCGCCCCGGGCCGGCCCCCACCCGCCCAGGGGGGCGTGCCCACGTCCAGTCTATCGGCCCCCACCGACGAAACCGGCCGGAAAGCCGTTCCGGAGCCCAGTTGTCCACAACTCGGCCGGCCTGGGGAAAACCTCGTCGCGTCCGCCCCACCGCACCGCTAGGTTCCTTCTCGTGCGCCGAATTCTGTTCGTCACCCCACCGCCTCGCGCCTGAGCGGGGTGGTCCTCGCCGCGTGGCCGGAAAGGCCCGCGGCTGATTCGTCTTGCGCACCGCCCCGCGTCGTCGAACTCCCTTTTCCTTCGACGCAGGAGCGTTCTCCCGATGTCCATCGCCACACCCACGCGCGCCCGTTCGTCGGCCGCGCTCGTTCTCGCCGGTGTCCTCTGGGGCACCGGCGGCCTCGCCGGCTCGCTGCTCGGCGACCTCGCCGGCCTCCACCCGCTCGCCGTCGCCGCCTACCGGCTGCTCGTCGGCGGCGGCGCCGCGACCCTGTTCGTCCTCCTGACCGGCGGCACCTTTCCGCGCACGGCCCGAGCGGCCAAGCGCATCGCCGCGGTCGGCGGCCTGTTCGCCCTGTTCCAGACGAGCTACTTCGCCGCCGTCGCGCTCAGTTCGGTGAGTGTCGCGACCATGACCACCATCGGTGCCGCACCCGTCGTGGTCACCCTCGCCGGGCGCCGGAAGCCGCACCGCTGGACGCTGGTCTCGCTGGCCGGCACCGTCGCCGGCCTGGCGCTGCTCCGCTGGTCACCGGGCGAAGCGACCTCCCTCGCCGGGCTCGGCTTCGCGCTCCTCGCGGCGGCCGGCTTCGCCACCCTCACCCTGCTCACCGCCCAGCCGGTCGAGGGGCTGGAGCCGCTGCCCACGACGGCGTTCGGCTGCCTGGCCGGCGGCCTGCTGCTCACGCCCGTGGCGAGCTGGTCCGGCATGGCGCTGCCGCTGCACGCGGACGTCCTGCTCGTGGCGTGCTACCTCGGCGCGGTGCCGACCGCGCTCGCCTACGCCCTGTACCTGCGCGGCCTCGCCGACGCGCACCCGCTCCTAGGGGCGCTGGCAGCGGTGCTCGAGCCGCTCACGGCGGCGGTGCTGTCCGCGGTCCTGTTCGGCGAGCGGCTGAGCGTCACGGCGTGGTGCGGCGCCGCCGTGCTGGTCGCGGCGCTCACGGTCGGCTACTGGCGCCCGGAACCGCGCTGACGGCGGCGTTGCCCCTCGGCTCAGCGCGGGTCGAGGGGCAGCGCCCGCCCGAGGATCGCGAACGGCCGCGGGTCGCCGGCGAAGTGGTAGTCGCGCAGGACGTCGACGAACCCCGTCCGGCGGTAGAGCTTCCACGCCCGGCTGGTGCCCTCGGGGGTCGAGAGCAGCACGTTCGCGCTCGGCACGCCGTCGAGCAGCCCGCGCAGCAGGTCCTCGCCGATCTGGTGGCCCTGGTTTTCCGGCCGGACGTGGATCTCGGTCAGCTCGAAGTAGTCCGACAGCCAGCGGTCGGCCTCGGCGGGCCCGGACCGGCGGCTCAGGCCGTGCCGCACCTGCTCGTGCCACCACTGCCCGGCCCGCCCGCGGTAGCCGTAGGCGACCCCGAGCAGGACGTCGTCGGCGTCGAGGGCGGCCATGCAGCGCCAGCCCTCACGGAGCGCGTGGGTGAGCCACATCGGCGCGCGCTGCTCGGCGGTGCCCGCCGGGTACCGCATCGCCCGGACGTAGATGTCGAGCGCTTCGGGCAGGCGTGCGCGGAACTCGTCCGACGAGAGCTGGACGTACCGGGAGCAGCCGGCGGGCATCGCGGTCACGGCTGTCCATTCTCCTCCGCGCCGCCGAGCGCGCCGGGGGTGCCCCCGGTCAAGGCCACCAGCCCGGCGAAGGTGGTGGGGTAGACGGCCTTCGGATGCCCGGCGGCGGCCCAGACGACGTCGTGGTCCCGCAGCGCGGTGTCGACGAGCGTCGGCAGCGGCCGCGGGTGCCCGGTGGGGGCGACCCCGCCGATCGGCTGCCCGGTGTGCGTCCGGACGAAGTCGGCGTCGGCCTTCCCGATTTCGGCGCCGGCCAGCCGGGCGAGGGTAGCCGGATCGGCGCGGTGGGCGCCGGAGGTCAGCGCGAGGAGCGCGTTTTTGTCGGACCCCAGGCGGAAGATGAGGCTGTTGGCGATGGCGCCGGTGGGCACGCCGAGTGCTTCGGCCGCCTGGGCGGCGGTCCGGACCTCGGCGGGCAGCACGCGGATGCCTTCGGCGGCGGCGTGCTGCCCGGCCTCGGCCAGCGCGGCCGCCACCTTGGCGACGGCGGGGTGGTCCAGCGAACTCATGAACCTATGAGATCACGCCACCGACCTGGTGTCCCGCACCACGCCCGGTGGGGTTGAGCGGACGCCCGGTCCGGGGTTACTCTGGAAATTGTTCGAACAGGCGTTCGACATCGGTGAGCGCGCACCGGTCAGGTGCCCGGTACCGGGACGGGGGAAGCGTCTCGGCACCGGGCCCCCGATCGGAGCTCACCCCGCGCGGGAGGAGGGTCGCCATGTCCGTCAAGGCCGTGTCCCCCACGGATCCGGGGCAGCCACAGCTGCCCATGTCGCTGCGCCCACCGGTAACCCCGGCGGCGGCCGGAACCCACCACGTCCGCCCCCGGCGGCCCTCGACAGCCTCGGCGGCCTCGGCCCCGGTGGTGGATTCCCGGCAGCCCGAGCTGCCGATGCCGCTGTGCCGTTCCGCTGCCGAGCTGGAGTCTGGGCAGCCGATGCCACAGCGCCGTTCCGCCGCCGAGTCCCACCAGCCTCAGCTGCCGTTGTCGTCACGTCCGGCCGCCGCCGAGCCGGGATCCGGGCAGGTCCTGCCCGAGTCGCGGCGCTCGCCCGCCGCCGCGCCGGAGGCCGACCGGCCTCGGGCGCCGATGGCGGTGCGCCCGCCAGCCGGTGAGTTGGAGTCCGAGCAGGCCCTGCTGCCCATGGCGGTGCGCCCGTCCGCCGCTGAGCCGGGGGGCGAGGCGGAATCCGGGCAGGTCCTGCCCGAGTCGCGGCGCTCGCCCGCCGCCGCGCCGGAGA
Source organism: Amycolatopsis sp. NPDC021455 (assembly GCF_040640995.1). Classification (NCBI taxonomy): domain Bacteria; kingdom Bacillati; phylum Actinomycetota; class Actinomycetes; order Pseudonocardiales; family Pseudonocardiaceae; genus Amycolatopsis; species Amycolatopsis sp. NPDC021455. Next base: position 10,805 of record NZ_JBFACT010000046.1, read on the forward strand.
CCGACCAGCCTCAGCTGCCGATGCCGCCGCGTCCGCCGGCCACCACCGGCACTGAGGCCGACCAGTCCCTGTTCCCCATGGCCGTGCGCCCGCCCGCCCCGCCTGTCGCCGCCGGCTTGCTCGCGCAGGCTCGGCGCGGGCTCGCCGAGGCCGAGCGGGAGACCGATCCGGCCGAGCGGTTCATCGGCGCCTACCTCGCGGCGCTGCGCGGTGCCGCCGCCGTGCTCGCCGCCCGGGGGCGTCCGCACCGGGGCCGTGCTCGGCCGGCCTCCACCTGGGTCCTGCTCGACTCCGTCGCGCCCGAGCTGCGGGAGTGGTCCGCCTTCTTCGACGGCAACTCGGCGGCGCGCGCCGCCGCGCAGGCCGGGATCACCGGCAAGGTCACCGCCGAGTCCGCCGCCGGCCTGGTGCGGGCCGCCGCTCCCTTCCTCGAACTCGTCCGCCGCCTCGTGCACGGCCTGCCGATCACCGGGGAAGCCCATGTCGCGTGAGCACGGCCTGGTCGACTCCGGGCGGCTGCTCACGGCGTTGGGGATCGAAGGCCGGGTGCTGGCCGAGGCCGTGCACGCGGCGCCGGTCGAGGCTCCGGTGCCGGCCTGCCCCGGCTGGTCGCTCGGCGAGGTCGCCCGGCACGTCGGAAGCCTCTACCGGATGATCCGGCGCCGCCTGGCAGACGGCCGGAGCCCCGAAGACTGGCAGCGCGACCCCGAACCGGGCCAGAGCCTGCGGGAGTTCCTGGAGACCGGCCTGGCCGAGCTGCTCGACGAACTGGCCGCGCACGACCCCGAGGACCGCGCCGACACCTGGTGGCCCGCGGACCCGACGTACGGGTTCTGGCGGCGGCGCATGCTGCACGAGACGCTCGTCCACCGCGTCGACGTCGAGCAGGCCGCGGGCACGGAGTCGCGCGGGGTCCCCGAAGACCTCGCGCTCGACGGCATCGACGAAGCGCTGACCCTGTGGTTCGGCCAGAAGCTGCCGATGCTCGGGCTGACCGGCACGAAAGCGGGCTCGGTCGGCGTGCGGGCCGGCGCGCACAGCTGGATCGCGCGGGCCGGCCCGGAGACCACCGAAGCCTGGCGCTGCTCGGCCGAGGAGGCCGAGAACGCCGACGACGTCGTCACGGCGAAACCCGCGCAGATCTACCTGTGGCTCTGGGGCCGCGCGTCCCTGACCTCGGTGACCGTGCGGGGAGTGCACGACCAGGCGGCCCAGCTCTGGGCGCTGCTGCGGCTCGCGACCCGATGACCCGGCCGGTGGGGAAGCCGAACCGGAACTGTCGGACGTGACTGCCGCGAATGACCGCTAGCCTGCGGCGCATGAGCACGCGCCTGGTGAACGTGGTGATCGACGCGGCGCGGCCGGGAGTCCTGGCGGACTTCTGGGCCGCGCTGCTCGGCTGGCGGGTCGCCGTCGAGGAGCCCGGCGAGGTCGACGTCCGCGCCCCGGAGACCGACGGCTGGGACCTCGACCTCGTCTGCGTGCCCGTTCCGGAACCCAAGGAGGTCAAGAACCGGATCCACCTCGACCTGGCGAGCACGACTCCGGCGCACCAGGCCGAGCTGGTGGCGCGTGCCCTGGAACTCGGCGGCCGCCGGGTCGACCTCGGGCAGGGCGCGGTGCCGTGGGTGGTGCTCGCGGACCCGGAAGGGAACGAGTTCTGCGTGCTCGAGCCCCGCGACCGGTACGCGGACACCGGCTCGGTGGCGTCGATCGTGGTCGACGCCCACGACCCCGCGCTCCTGGCGGGCTTCTGGGCGGGCGTCACGGGACGGCCGGTCCAGGTCCGGGAGGGCGACGTCCTGGTGGGCTTGCGCGCGCCCTCGGGCCGCGGGCCGTGGCTGGAATTCCTCCGCAACGACGACGTCAAGCGGGTCAAGAACCGCGTGCACCTGGACGTCGCGCCGCCGGCGGGCGCCGACCACGCCGCCGCCGTGACCGACGTCATCGCGGCCGGTGCGGCGCCCGCGGACCTGGGCGGTCCCGCGCTTCCGTGGCGCGTCCTGACGGACCCGGAGGGCAACGAGTTCTGCGTGCTCACCCCGCGCTGACCTAGCTTGGGAAGCATGGAGATCTTCGACTGGCAAGGACGCCGGATCGCCTGGGAGCGCGCCGGATCGGGGCCGTCGGTGGTGTTCTGCCACGGGACGCCCTGGTCGTCGTGGCTGTGGCGGCCGTTCGCCGAGGCGCTGAGCAGCGACTTCACCGTCTACCTGTGGGACATGCCCGGCTACGGCCGGTCTTCGAAGAACCCGGAGCACCCGGTGGACTTCGGGGTCCAGGCCGACGCCTTCCAGGCCCTCCTCGCGCACTGGGACCTCGACCGGCCGCACGTCGTCGCCCACGACTACGGCGGCATCGTGTCGCTGCGCGCGCACCTCGTCCACGGCGTGCCGTACGCGTCGCTGCTGCTGGCCGACGCCGTGGCCATCCCGCCGTCGGGCTCGCCGTTCTTCCGGCTCGTCAAAGAACATCCGGACGTGCTGGCCCAGGTGCCGCCCTACATCCACGAGGCGCTGGTCCGGGCGTACGTCGGCAACGCGAGTTTCCGGCAGCTCCGGGACGCCGACGTGGACGCGCTGGTCGCGCCGTGGCTCGGCGAAGAGGGCCAGCCGGCGTTCTACCGCCAGATCGCCGCCTACGACGAGCAGTACCTGGTCGAAAACGAGAAACGGCTGGGCGAAATCGACCTGCCGGTGCGTGTCCTGTGGGGTGCCGAAGACACGTGGATCCCGCCGTCCATCGGCGAGCGGCTGGCCGCGGGCATCCGGGGCGCGACGTTCACCCCGGTCGCCGGGGCGGGGCACCTCGTCCAGCTGGACGCCCCGGTCGCGCTGGCGACCGAGCTGCGGTCGTGGCTGAGTGTTTCGCCGGGGTTGCGGGACCGCGTCGAACGCTGACCTGCGCGAAACACCGGCGCCCTGGAGCGGCAACAACCGCGGGGCACCGTGGAGGCATGGAGACCTCCAGAGCGTTGCCCCAGCCCGGCCGGACGGCCGCCGTCGAGGAGCCCGCCACCCCGTCGGCGTGGCGGGTGCGGATCCGGATGCACGACCACCCCGGCACGCTGGCCCGCATCGCCATCCGGCTCGCCGACCTCGAGTGCAACATCCTCGGCCTGAGCGTGCTGCCGGTGCCCGGCGGGGTGCTCGACGAGATCGTGCTGCGCCCCGCGACCGGCCTGCCCCGGCGGCACCTGGCCGAAGCCATCCGCGCCGAGGGCTGCGAATGCACCGCGATCATCGACGCGGACGTCCACGAGCTGGTCGACCCGTCGTCGTCGACGCTGCTGGCGGCCCGCCGGGCGATCGACGACCCGGCCCGCCTCGCCGACGTGCTGAAGGACGTCCTCGGCGCGGACGTCGTCACGCTCGTCCCGGCCGCCGAAGCGAACCCGGCCCGCACCGAGAGCGGGCACCGGGCGGTGTTCGAGCTGGGCGCCGACAGCGCACTGGTGGCGCGCCGCCAGTGGGCACCGTTCGTGCAGCTCGAGCTGACCCGCGCCGAAGCGCTGGTGACGCTGCTCACCGCGGCGGCCCGGAACGTCGCCGGCCCGGTGGTCCTCGACCGTCCGGACGGCGCGGCGATCGTCCTGCGCAAGGGCTTGCCCGGCGACGCCGACGCGGTGTCCGAGCTGCACCGCCGCTGTTCGATGGCGACGCTCTTCCGGCGCTACCACACGGGCGTGCGGGCAATGCCGCGCCGCCGGCTGCACCGGCTGCTGGTGCCGCCGCGCGGCACGAGCGTCCTCGCCGTGTTCGGCCGCGAGGTGATCGGCCTGGGCCAGCTGATCCCGCTGATGTCGGGCGGCGCCGAAATCTCGCTCCTGGTGGAGGACGAGTGGCAGCGGCAGGGGATCGGCACGGCGTTGCTGGCGCGGCTCGCGGTGCTCGCGGAGGCGCAGGGCATCACTGAGCTGTCGGCGGACTCCCTCGCGGGCGACGACGTGCTGCCCCGGACCGCGGCCCGCGCCGGCCTGCGCACGGAACGCACCGTCGAGGACGGCGCCAAGCTGCGGTTGTTCCTGCCCGCGTGAGCGGGGCTCAGCGCTTCCAGAACCAGTCTTTGTCCCGTGCTTCGCGCAGGGCGGACTTCTTGCGCTCGGCGGTGAGCCGGTCGAGGTAGAGGATGCCGTCGAGGTGGTCGGTTTCGTGCTGCAGGCACTGCGCCAGCACGTCTTCGCCTTCGACCTCGATCGGCTCGTTGTGGACGTCGACGCCCCGGACCCTCGCGTGCTTCGCCCGCTTCGTGGGGAACCACAGCTCCGGCACCGACAAGCAGCCCTCGTTGATCTCGTGGGTCTCTTCGGACAGCTCGACGATCTCGGGGTTGATGACGTACCCGGTGAGCCCGGCGACGTCGTAGCTGAAAATGCGAAGCCCCACCCCGATCTGCGGCGCGGCCAGCCCGGCGCGCCCGGCCGGTTTCACCGAGTCGAGCAGGTCCCGCACCAGCGCCTCGAGCTTCTCGTCGAACACGGTGACCGGGTCGCAGACGGACTTGAGGATCGGGTCCCCGAAATAGCGCAGTTCGCGCATCGCCATGAGCAGAACATCCTTCGTGCGGTGTCGGACTGGCAGCTTAGGCCAGTCCGGAAGGCCGTCGTCGGGGAATCGGCAACCCGCTCAGGCACGCAGGCGCAACCCGGACGGCGTCGCCCGGAACCCCGCCTCCCGCAACACCTCCGCCAGCTCCGAGGTCAGGGCTTGCTCGCCGTCCGCGCGCTGGACGGCCAGCTGACCCAGCCAGCCCTCTCGCACGGCCGCCGACAACGCCTGGGCCGCCTCCGACAGAGGTTGCCGTTCGTCGGTGAAACTCAGCAGCGATCGGCCTCCTCGCTCGACGTAGAGTGCCGGCACGCCGTCGACCAGCACCGCCAGGGCGCCGGCCTTGCGAGCGGGGCGGTGCTTCGTGTCCCCGGTCGCCGCCGGCCAGGGCAGGGCCGCGCCGTAAGGCTGGGCCGGGTCCGCCGCGGCCAGCACCACCGCGCGGCCGGGCGCCGGACGGCCCGGACCGGACAGCGCCCGCAACCGGTCCACGGCGCCCTTCGCCGCGAACTGCGCCGCGCCGAGCCCCTCGACGACGTACCCGCGGATCACCTGGCCGGTGTCCTCCATGCCGCGGAGCACCTTGTAGATCCCGGAGAACCCGCCGGTGACGCGTTCGGTGTCGAGCGCGCCGCGGGTCAGGACGCCGTGGCGCTCCAGGAACGCCTCCGTCCGCGCGTGGGCCCGCCGGGTCGCGTCGGTCTCGCGGGCCGGTGTCAGCGCCCACCGCCCGGCGACGGTCGGCGGCCCGGACCGCGACGGCATCTGCGGCCGCCCCGCCCGCAGCCGCGCGTACCGGCCGCGAGGCGCCTGCCGCCGCGGCTTGTGTGCGCCGTGGCCGGCGACCTGGGCCCGCAACGGCCCGAGCGTGTCGCCCGTGACCAGCCCGGCCCACACCAGGTCCCACAGCGCGGCCACGACTTCGGCGTCGTTCGGCGCCTTGTCCACCAGCACCGTCGCGCGGTCCACCAGCTGGCGGAAGAACAGCGCGCCACCCTCCAAAGTGGACACGATCGCGTCGTGCAGCGGACCGGTCGGGATGTCCTCGACGACTTCGGGCAGCAGCAGGTCGGCGACATCGGTGGGGGCCAGGGCGATCCAGCCGTCGCCGCCGGACAGCGCGCCGCAGCCCGCCCACGTGACCTCGCCCGCGGTCGTCAGCTCGTCCAGCAGCGCGGGGGAGTAGCCCGGCAGCCGCCCGGGCAGGATCAGCGACTCCACCGCGCTCGCCGGCAGCGGTGCCCCGGCCAGCTGTTCGACGACCGACAGCACGTCGTCCGCCGTCGGTGCCGCCCGGACGCGTCCGCCGAACCCGTGCCACGCCGGCAAGAACCGGCCCAGCGCCGCGGGTTCGACCGGCTCGACTTCGGCGCGCAGCTTCGCCAGCGACGCCCGCCGCAGCCTTCGCAACACCGCCGAGTCGCAGTACTCGACACCCACGCCGTGGGTGTCCGGGTGCCCGACCGGGCTCAGCTCGCCCCGGACCAGGCGGCCTTCCCCGGTCATCCGGTCGAGGACGCCGGTGACGACCGCCGTGCCCAGCCCGAACCGGGTGGCCGCGTCCGCCGCCGCGAACGGCCCCCGGCTCCGGGCGTACCGCGACAGCAGGTCCCCGAGCGGGTCCGCGACCGGTTCGGTGAACGCCTCGGGCACGCCCACCGGCAGCGCGGTGCCCAGCGCGTCTCGCACCCGCCCCGCGTCCTCGACGGCCAGGAACCGTTCCGTGCCGCCGATCCGCACGCGGATCGCCCGCCGCGCCGCTTCCAGCTCGGCCAGCCATTCCGGCCGGATTCCGCGTGCTCCGGCTTCCTCGACGGTCAGGTCCCCGAGGAACCGCAGCAGGTCGGCGGCGTCCTCGGCGGACCGCGCGTGCCGGTCGGGCTCGAGCCGCTGCAGCGACCGCTCCACCTCCCGGACGGCTTCCGGGTCGAGCAGTTCGCGGATCGCCTCGGTGCCGAGCAGTTCGGCCAGCAGCGCCGAGTCCAGCGACAATGCCGCCGCCCGCCGCTCGGCCAGCGGCGCGTCGGTCTCGTACAGGAACATGCCGACGTACCCGAAGAGCAGGCTGCGCGCGAACGGCGACGCGGCCGGCGTCTCGACCTCCACGAGCCGGACCTTGCGGGCCCGGACGTCGGCCATCAGCTCGCGCAGGCCGCCCACGTCGTAGACGTCCTGCAGGACCTCCCGCATCGCCTCCAGCACGACCGGGAACCGTTCGTACTTCGCCGCGACCGACAGCAGCTGCGACGCGCGTTGCCGTTGCTGCCACAGCGGGGTGCGGCGCCGGGGGTCCCGCCGCGGAAGCAGCAGCGACCGCGCCGCGCACTCCCGGAACCGCGCCGCGAACACGGCCGAGCCGCCGACCTCGGCGACGATGAGCTGTTCGACCTCTTCGGGATCGAGTAGCACGTCGTCCGCGCCGATGGTGACGTCGGCGCCTTCGGCGTCCAGCGCGTCCGGCAGCCGGAGGACGATGCCGTCGTCGGAGTGGGCCACCTGCGCGTCGACCCCGCGGTTTTCCCGCAGCCGCGCGGCGATGGCCAGCGCCCACGGCGCGTTCACCTGCGCGCCGAACGGCGAGTGCACGACGATCCGCCAGTCGCCGAGCTCGTCGCGGTAGCGCTCCAGCAGGATCGTCCGGTCGTTCGGGACGTGCCGGGTGGCGGCCTTCTGCTCGGCCAGGTAGGTGAGGAGGTTGTCGCACGCCCGCTCGTCCAGCCCCGCCGCCTCGGCCCGCTCACGCGCCTTCACTTCGTCCGATGTGGACAGTTCGCGGACGAACTTGCCGAGCGCCCGGCCGAGTTCCAGCGGACGGCCCGGCGCGTCGCCCTTCCAGAACGGCATCCGCGCGGGCTCGCCCGGCGCGGGCACCACGATGACGCGGTCGTGCGTGATGTCGGTGATCCGCCACGACGACGTGCCCAGCAGGATGGTGTCGCCGACGCGCGATTCGTACACCATCTCTTCGTCGAACTCGCCGACGCGCGAACCTGGTTTGTCGTCCGCGCCCGGGGTCATGACGGTGAACAGGCCGCGGTCCGGGATCGTGCCGCCCGAGGTCACCGCCAGCCGTTGCGCGCCCGGTCGTCCGCGCAGCTCGCCGCCGATGCGGTCCCAGGTGATCCGCGCCCGCAGCTCGCCGAACTCCTCGCTCGGGTACCGGCCCGCGAGCATGTCGAGCACCGCGTGCAGTGCGTCGTCCGGCAGGGCGGCGAACGGCGCCGCGCGCCGCACCAGTGACGCCAGGTCCGGCACCGTCCACGGTTCCAGCGCGACCATGGCCACGACGTGCTGCGCCAGGACGTCCAGGGGGTTGCGCGGGTAGCGGACCGCCTCGATCGCGCCGGTCGCCATCCGCTCCGCGACCACCGCGCACGAGACGAGGTCACCGCGGAACTTGGGGAACATCACGCCGGAGGAGACCGCGCCGACCTGGTGCCCGGCCCGGCCGACCCGCTGCAGCCCGGACGCGACCGTCGGCGGTGCCTCGATCTGCACCACCAGTTCGACCGCGCCCATGTCGATGCCCAGTTCCAGCGACGACGTCGCCACCACGCACGGCAGCCGCCCGGACTTGAGCTCCTCCTCGACGTGCGTGCGCTGCTCGCGGGACATCGACCCGTGGTGCGCCCGGGCGATCACCGGCGCCGCGCCGGTGCTGACCCCGGACTGCCCGACGGCTTCCGCGGGGAACGCGTCGGCGGCGGTGAGCTCCGTCTGCTCGGTGGCCAGCTCGTTGAGCCGGGCGGTGAGCCGCTCGGTCAGCCGGCGCGAGTTGGCGAAGACGATCGTCGAGCGGTGGTCGCGGATCAGGCTCAGCACCCGCTCCTCGACCGCCGGCCAGATCGACGGCCGCTGCACCGGGTTGCCCGCCATCTCCTCGAGCGTGCCGAGGCCGCCCGGCGCGATGTCACCGGGCGGGAACGCCTCGGTCAGCGACTCCAGCGACTCCAGTGCGTCGAGCGGGCTCGGAGCCGGGCCGCCGCGCGGCGCGTCGAGGTTGCTCATGTCTTCGACCGGGACCTCGACGCGGACTTCGATGGTCTTCGCCAGCTTGGGCTGGACCACGCGCACGGGACGTCCGCCGGCCAGGAACGCGCTCACCTCGTCGATCGGGCGGACCGTCGCCGACAGGCCGATCCGCTGCGCCGGCTTCGGGAGCAGCGCGTCCAGCCGCTCCAGCGAGAGCGCGAGGTGCGCGCCGCGCTTGCCGCCGGCGACCGCGTGCACCTCGTCGACGATCACGGTCTCCACGCCGCGCAGCGACTCCCGCGCCGACGAGGTGAGGATGAGGAACAGCGACTCCGGCGTGGTCACCAGCACGTCCGGCGGGGTCTTGCCGAACGTGCGCCGCTCGGCCGCGGTGGTGTCACCGGTGCGCATGCCGACCTCGATCTGCGGCACCGGCAGCCCGAGCCGCCGGGTGGCCTGCGAGATCCCGGCGAGCGGGGCACGCAGGTTCCGCTGGACGTCGACCGCGAGGGCTTTCAGCGGCGAGACGTAGAGGACGCGGCAGCGTTTCGTCGCTTCCGCCGGCGGCGGTTCCACCGAGAGCCGGTCCAGCGCCCAGAGGAACGCGGACAGCGTCTTGCCGGACCCGGTCGGCGCGACGACGAGGGCGTGCTCACCCGCGTGCGCGGCCCGCCAGGCCCCTTCCTGCGCCGCGGTGGGCGCGGCGAAGGCTCCCGCGAACCAGTCCCGGGTCGCGGGGGAGAAGAGGTCGAGAACGTCAGCTGCCACGTCACCCATCATGCGCGGCACCACCGACAATTTCGGAACGCGAGGACCTCTGACCACGGAACTCGCGTGATCCGGCCCGCGAGTCACGGGCTCCGGTGGGTTCGGGTTCGCCGGCCAGCAGGACGCCTCCGCTCTCGGCGAACGGCGCGAACTGGATGTCGAGCGCGGCGTGGTCGGTGATCAGGCGGAACTCGCGGTCCAGCGGGGTCCAGTAGGGGAACGGGGCCTGGCCCAGCCGGGAATGGTCGGCCAGCACGTACGCCTCGCCGCCCGCGTGGAGCATCGCGTGCTTGACCACCGACTGCTCCAGGGACGGGCAGCACAGCCCACGTCCGGCGACCAGGCCGTCCGCGCCCAGGAACACCCGATCGGGTGAGATGTGCCGCAGCTGCGCCGGCACGCTCTCGCCGAGGATCGCTTCGCCGGGGTGCCGCAGCCGGCCGCCGAGCACGATCAGGTCGATCCCGGGGAAGCCGGCGAGCTCGCGGATGGCGGTGACGCCGTTGGTGACCACGGTCAGCCCCTCGCGGTGGGCGAGGTGGCGGGCGAGCCTGCCGGTGGTCGGGCCGGCGTCGAGCAGCACGACCTCGCCCTCCTGGACCAGCGCGGCGGCTTCGCGGGCGATGGCGTCCTTCGCCGCTCGCTGCGGGTCCTGCTCGCGGTTGCCGTGTTCCGGGCCGGTGTCGAGCGCGCCGCCGTAGGTGCGGACGACGTGCCCGGCGCCCGCGAGCGAGGCGAGGTCGCGGCGGATCGTCGATTCCGAGACGCCGAACTCTTCGGCCAGCTCCGCGATGCCGCCCGAGCCGTGACGCACGGCTTCGAGCAGCATCGCGCGCCGGTCACGGGTGCCCGGTCGCGGCCGGATCATCGGACACCCGGCGGGTAGATCACGGGCAGTTTCCGCGCGTACGGCGCCAGGGTCGCCGCGGCCTTGAACGCCGCCCGCATGGTGCCGTGCGACGCCCGGCCGGTGCCCGCGATGTCGAACGCCGTGCCGTGGTCGACCGACGTGCGCAGGATCGGCAGGCCGACCGTCACCGCCACCGTGCCCTCGAAGTCGTACGTCTTCGACGCGATGTGCCCCTGGTCGTGGTAGAGCGAGAGCACGCCGTCGAACCGGCCCTGGATCCCTTGGTGGAACACGGAATCGGCGGGGATCGGGCCGACCACGTCCAGCCCGGCGGCGCGCGCGGCGGCCACCGCGGGGGCGATCGCGACGATCTCCTCCTCGCCGAACTTGCCGTTCTCCCCGCCGTGCGGGTTCAGCGCCGCCACCGCCAGCTTCGGTTTCTCCGTGCCGAACACCTCCAGCGCGGTGTAGGCCTCGCGGATCGCGTGCTCGATGTTCTCCCGCGTGATCCGGTCGAGTGCCTCACGCAGCGAAAGGTGCCGGGTGGCGAAGAAGATCTTCAGCCCCGACACCCAGAACATCGTGGTGAACCGGGTCGACCCGGTCAGCTCGCCGAGCATCTCGGTGTGCCCGAGGTGCTGCGAGCCCGCCGCCCAGATGGCCTCCTTGTTGATCGGCGCGGTCACGATCGCGTCGACCTCGCCGGCCAGCGCGAGCCGGGTGGCGACCTCGATCGCTCCGAGCGCCGCGGCGCCCGCGGTCGCGTTCACCTCGCCCCATGGCAGGTCGTCGGTGACCACGCCGAGGTTGAGCACGTCGATCACGCCGGTGGTGAAGCGCGCGTCGGCGACCGTCGCGATCGGGTTGACCTCCAGGTGCAGGCCCAGGTGCCGGACCAGGCGTTCCAGCACGACCGCGTCGCCCACCGCGACGCCGCGCGCCAGCTGGAGCGACTCGGGCTCGGCGAGGGTCTTCAGGGTGATCTCCGGGCCGATGCCCGCGGGGTCGCCCAGGGTGACGGCGAGGAGGGGGAGGTCGCTCAAGGTTTCTTCCTTCCGGTGGCCGGACGTGGTTCGCCGTCGGCTCGGGCGGGCGGCCTCCGGCATGTGCCGGGGTACCCAGATCGCCGAGGCGTCGATCACGGTTCTTCGCGCAGTTCGCGCACCTTGATTGACCGGAATGTGCAACTATCGTGCCCCCGGCCCGGCCGCCGTGTCAAGGAGCAGCGACTTTCCCGGGTCCGCACGCACGGTGACCACCCGCATGGCAGCATCACGGCGAACGCCGTCGGGGCGTGTCTTCGCGAAGGGGAGTTCTGTGCGGATCCTGTCGGTGGACCTGGGGACGTCCAACACCGTCGCGGTGCTTTCCGCGCACGGCAGGCCGCCCCGGGTCGTCGAGGTGGACGGCTCGGCCAACATGCCGTCGGCGGTGTTCGCCACCGAAGAGGGCACGATCATGGTCGGCCGCGACGCCGAACGCCGCGCCCGCCTCGACCCGACGCGCTTCGAACCGAACCCCAAGCGCCGCATCGACGAGCAGACCCTGCTGCTGGGCACCGACGTCGTCCCGGTGGCCGACGCGCTCGCCGCCATCCTGCGCCGCGTGCTCGAAGAGACCTCGCGCCAGCTCGGCGGCGAGCAGCCCGACGAAGTCCGGCTGACCCACCCCGCGCAGTGGGGCCAGACCAGGCGCAACGTCCTGATGACCGCCGCCCGGCTCGCCGGGATGGGCCCGAACATCCTGCTGGTGCCCGAACCGGTCGCGGCGGCGGCGCACTTCGCGTCGTTCCCCGGGAAGTCGCTGGCCCCCGGCCAGGCGCTCGCCGTCTACGACCTCGGCGCGGGCACCTTCGACGTCGCCGTCGTCGGCGCCACGCAGACCGGGTTCACGGTGCTCGCCGAAGACGGCCTGCCCGACCTCGGCGGCCTCGACGTCGACCAGGCGCTGATGGTGCACGTCGGGCGCGAGGTCTCGCACTCCGACCCGCAGCGCTGGCAGCGGCTGCTGCGGCCCGAGTCGACCGCCGACCGGCGCACCCGGCGTGCGCTGCAGGAGGACGTCAAGGCGGCCAAGGAGGCGCTGTCGCGGCACCCGCAGACCGAGGTGCCGATGCCCGAGCCGTTCAAGGACGTCCTCGTCACGCGCGGCGAGCTGGAAGGCCTGGTCCGGCCGGCGATGCTGCGCAGCGTCGAACTGCTGTCGCGGACGCTGCGGTCGTCCGGGCTGACCCCGGACCGGCTGGCCGGCATCTACCTCGTCGGCGGGTCGAGCCGGCTGCCGCTGGTCGGCACGATGGTCGCGGAGAAGCTCGGGGTGGTGCCGGGCAGCCTCGACCAGCCGGAGACCGCCGTCGCGCTCGGCGCGCAGCACGTGGCCCGCGACGGGCTCTCGGTGCGCACGCAGAACGTCGAGGGGGCGGTGGCCGCGGGGCACCGTCCGCAGTACGCGCCGCCGCCTCCGCCGCCGCAGTTCCACGGGAACTTCCCGCCCCGCGGCCCGCAGCCGATGCCGTCGAACTTCCCGGCGTACCCGCCCGCGCCGGAGAAGGCCGGACCGAAACCCGGCGGGAAGAAGAAGCTGCTCATCGCCGTCGCGGCGGCGGTCGTGGTGGTGCTCGCGGCGGGCCTGACCGTCTTCCTGACCTCGTCGTCTTCGGTGACCACCTACACCGCGGACCAGTGCAGGACGCCCGGTCACGCGGACGACAAGGGCTTCACCGGCTGCCTGCGCCAGCTCGCCGGGAAGATCGCCGACACCGGCGACTGCAAGCCGGGCATGGGCAACGGCCCGGCGGCGCCGGCGCAAAGCCTCGGGGCCGCCTCGACCTGCTCCGCGCCGGGCCGGGCGGGCACCCAGGTGACCTACGTCCACGGCGACAGCGCCGCCGCGCTCAAGCAGTACACCGACGGCCTGCTCGCCTCGGCGGGCGGCGACCGCACCGAGGCCGACTGGGGCGGCAACGGGCTCAAGGGGCACTACTCGTCGGCCGCGGGCCGGACGTCGGCGGTGCTCGTGTTCACCGTGTCGGACCGGCCGCTGGCCGGGTTCATCTACCAGCTGAACACGAGCGAGCAGGCCCAGGCGACGACGCCGGGCACGCTGGCCGACTACTTCGAGCAGAGCGTCCAGCCCGGGGAGTAGCGAACGGACCGTTCGCGCCCTCCGGTTAGAGTGGGTTCGATGCGGATCACGGTTTTCCGGCGGCTGATGGCCGAGGAGTTCGGCCCGGGGCGGGCCCAGGTACTGGCCAGGGATCACGTCCTCAGCGGGCTCGGCGGGCGCACCGTCGACCAGGCGCTGACCGCGGGAATCCCGGCGAAGGAGATCTGGCGCGAGGTCTGCGACGCCTTCGACATCCCGGCCGAACGGCGCTGACCTGGGCGAATACGCACGGGTCCTGACCCGGGCGGGCGAAAATCCTAGCGCAAGGGTGTGTCGCTGCCGACCTCGAACAGGTGTTCGTCTATGGTGTTGTCCACATCGGGTCCAGCGATCCACAGATTGGGCGCCGCGCCTGGAATTGTCGGTCCCCGCCGCTAGCGTCGGACCGGACAGCTGAAGAACCGACACAGAGCCCTCGAGACGGGGGCTTCGACCAGCGAGGTGGACTTCCATGCCTGCAGCACCCGACAAGGACAAGGCGCTCGAGCTCGCGCTCGCGCAGATCGACAAGCAGTACGGCAAGGGCTCGGTGATGCGCCTCGGCGAGGACACCCGGCCGCCCATCGCCGTGATCCCCACCGGCTCGATCGCCCTCGACGTCGCCCTCGGCATCGGCGGGCTGCCCCGCGGCCGGGTCGTCGAGATCTACGGCCCGGAGTCCTCCGGTAAGACGACGGTCGCCCTGCACGCGGTGGCGAACGCGCAGCGTGCCGGCGGCATCGCGGCGTTCATCGACGCGGAGCACGCCCTCGACCCGGAGTACGCCAAGGCCCTCGGCGTCGACACCGACGCGCTGCTGGTCTCCCAGCCGGACACCGGTGAGCAGGCGCTCGAGATCGCGGACATGCTGATCCGCTCCGGCGCGCTCGACATCCTGGTCATCGACTCGGTGGCCGCGCTCGTGCCGCGCGCCGAGATCGAGGGCGAGATGGGCGACTCGCACGTCGGCCTCCAGGCCCGCCTGATGAGCCAGGCGCTGCGGAAGATCACCGGTGCGCTCTCCAACTCGGGCACCACGGCGATCTTCATCAACCAGCTCCGCGAGAAGGTCGGCGTCATGTTCGGCTCCCCGGAGACGACGACCGGTGGCAAGGCGCTGAAGTTCTACGCGTCCGTCCGCCTGGACGTGCGCCGCATCGAGACGATGAAGGACGGCGGCGAGGCGGTCGGCAACCGGACCCGCGTCAAGGTCGTCAAGAACAAGGTGGCCCCGCCCTTCAAGCAGGCCGAGTTCGACATCCTGTACGGCCAGGGCATCTCCCGCGAGGGCTCCCTGATCGACATGGGTGTCGACCAGGCGATCCTGCGCAAGTCGGGTGCCTGGTACACCTACGAGGGCGACCAGCTCGGCCAGGGCAAGGAGAACGCGCGCCGGTTCCTGCGCGACAACCCGGACATCGCCAACGAGATCGAGAAGCGGATCAAGGAGAAGCTCGGCATCGGCCCGCAGCTCGACGCGGCGGCCGTCGAGGCGGTTCCGGCGCCGGTCGACTTCTAGAGAGGCGAGCGGTAACCGATGGCGAGGGCGCCCAAAGTCCCGCCGGCCGAGCTGCCCCCTGAGGAGCGGTACAAGAAGGCCAAGGAGATCTGCTTCGATCTCCTGGCCGCTCGTCCGCGCACCCAGGAGGAGCTGCGGCAGGCGTTGCACCGCAAGGGGTTCGACGAGGAGACGAGCGAAACCCTGCTCGGCAAGCTCGACCGGGCGGGGCTGGTGAACGACGAGGAATTCGCCCAGCTGTGGGTGAAGTCCCGCCACACGAACCAGGGCCTGTCCCGCACGGCGCTGGTGGCCGAGCTGCGGCGCAAGGGTGTCGACGGCGAGGTCGCCGCGCAAGCGGCGGAAGAGGTCGACCGCGAGTCCGAGGAGCAGATGGCCAGGGAACTGGTCCGCAAGCGCCTCGGGTCGCTGGGCAACGTCGACGAGCAGACGGCGTTGCGGCGGCTGCTCGGGTTCCTGGCCCGCAAGGGTTATCCGCAGGGGCTGGCGTACACGGTGATCAGGGAGGAACTCCGCGAGTACGGCGCGGAGTCCACCCTGCTCGACGACGCGGTCATCGACTGACGGCCGAACCGCCCACTCAGAGAGAGGTGGCGGTCACCGGCTCCCGCCGGGCCGGCCGGCGCCGGTCCGAGCGGTGCTTGCGGACCGCCAGCAGCAGGACTGCCAGCAACCCCATCGCCACGCACGTCACCACGGCCGTCAGGACCAGGAACTCGTTCAGCCGGCCGGCGGCCAGGTACGCGCCCAGGGCCACCGCGACCAGCGCGCACACCGCGCGGTCCACAATGGACTCCATCGACAGGAGGGTCGCGCGGTACCGGGAGTCCGGGATGGAGTCGTTCAGCAGCTGCTTCTGGACCGGGAACGCGATGCCCGTCGCCACCGCGAAGACGCATAGCAGCACCACTGCCGGGAAGGAGCCGACGAACACGATCACCCCGAGGCACAGCGCCATCACGATCGTCAGCGTGAACACCGAGCCCACCGGGCCGATCGCGCGGCGGAGCCGGTGGGGGCGGGCCGCGCCGAGCGCTTCGAACACCGTCATCGCGGCCAGCGCCGCGCCGTACCAGTTCACCGAGAGCGACTTCGACTCGAGGATCGGCTGGAACAGGTTCACCTGGCAGATCCGGACCAGCGTGAACATCGCGATGCCCTGCACCATCAGCAGCGCCAGCCAGCGGGA
This sequence comes from Amycolatopsis sp. NPDC021455, assembly GCF_040640995.1. Taxonomy (NCBI): domain Bacteria; kingdom Bacillati; phylum Actinomycetota; class Actinomycetes; order Pseudonocardiales; family Pseudonocardiaceae; genus Amycolatopsis; species Amycolatopsis sp. NPDC021455. The sequence goes on from NZ_JBFACT010000046.1 coordinate 26,794, forward strand.
CGAGCGCAGCGCCGACAGCGCGCCGCCGACTCCCGCGAGCAGCGACGCCGTCTTGCCGGTCGCGCGGCGGCCGCCGGGGATCGGCGGGAGCTTGTACGCGAACACCAGCGCGATGCCCGCGTTGATCGCCGTCAGCCAGTACGGGGAAGGGAGGTTCCACGTCATCAGCAGGCCGATCACCGGCCAGAACACGATCTTGCCGACCAGGCTGTACGCGCGGCCGACGCCTTCCACGCGAAGGTAGTGTTCGCCGGCACTGGAAGCATGCAGGTACTCGTACAGGTACGCGCTCTGCGCGCCGGACACCAGCGAGCGGGCCAGGGCGATCAGGATGAAGTGCACGAGGAAACCCGGGTACGAGCCCGAGAGCACCGGCACCAGGTTCGCCAGCACCAGCACGCCGGCGCCCGCCGTCAGCGAGGTGCGGTAGTCGAATCGGTCGGCGAGCATCCCGGTCGGGATCTCCAGCAGGCAGAACACGATGTAGTAGATGCTCTGGATGCCGAAGATCTCGCCGTCGGAGAGGCCGGCGACTTTCTGATACTGGTAGAAGATCGGCACCCACAACAGCAGGCCGAAGAAGAACTGGAACCCGTAGGTCAGCCGGACGGCGCGCTGAACGTCGGGTTTCGCGGGCAGGCGAAGGCCCAGCATGGTGTGTCTCCCGGGACAGGTCAGGCCGAATAAGGACGCAGCTGGACGATGTGGACGTGGTCGCGGTCGGCGAGCCACTCGACGTCCACCGGCGAGCCGAAGGTGTAGTCGGGCGAGAAGTGGCCCTGCAGCAGGCGGCCGGCGACGGCGAGCCGCTGCAGCTGCTCGTGGGCCCGTTCGTCGAGGTCCTCGGCCGCGTCGCCGAGCGACACCGTGCGGCCGCCGCCTTCGACCGTCGAGTACAGGTACTGCATCGGCAGCGCCGAACCGTCGACGACGTCCGTCACGCTGGGCGACACGTTGACGTACACCGAGCGGAAGTCCGCGCGGTTCATCGGGTTCGTCGTCACCAGCACCCCGCCGATGTCGGCCGAGACCTGTTCCTGGATCACGACACCCATGAAGCACTCGTCGAGGGAGATCCCGGCCTGGTGGCGCAGCCGCACGCTGCGCACCGACACCAGCGAAGCCCAGACTTCCTTGACACTGGCGAAGATCCGCTCGGCGGTGGTGACGTGGTTGATCGACTCGTAGATCCCGGCGGCCGAGAACCCGGCGAGGTCTTCGGCGTTCGACGAGCTGCGCACGACGAACGCCCGTACGCCGGCCAGCTGCGACACCAGCGCGGAGTCGATTTCGCCGGCGAGCGCGCCCGGCATGCGCGCCGACCGGATCAGGCCCTGCAGCTCGACGCACAGGGGCTCGATCTCCCGCGCGTCCAGCTCGAGGGCCATCTTCAGCTTGCCGATGGCCTGCTGGATCCGCGGCGACGACTCCAGGAACCGCCGCTGCAGCGAGAACGGCAGCGCGATGCCGCGGGGCACGCGGATGTGCTCGTCGAGCAGGCGGCGGGCCGCCGCGGCCAGGTCGGCCTCCGGGGCGACGTCCAGCAGCCGGGCCAGGTACGGCAGCAGGTTGTCCCGCGGCGGCCGCGGCACCTGGTAGAAGCCGAGCAGCCGCTGCGAACCGTGTGCCAGGACGTGGTGCAGCTCGCCGAGGTTGGCCGCCTTGGTGCCGTAGCGGTGCCGGTCGGACGCGCGCAGCCGGGCGAGGTTCACGATCGGGCTGTGGCCGGCCTCCGGCTCCTCCAGGGTGACGCGCTGGGCGTACCAGGCCGGCGGCACCGCGTCGGCCGGCTCGTCGACCTCACGCAGGGAGAGCGTCTGACTGTCCACTGTGTACTCGACCCACTTGCCGTCGAGCCCGCGGCGTTCGATCTCGGCCAGGGCGCCGAGCTGGACGGCGTTCGGGATCCGCCAGCCGGTGGCGAGGACGTTGGTGTGCGACAACGGCGTCGTGTGCCGGGCGTTGACGATGCCCGACAGGCGCGGGATGTCGTCGGGCACGCGGTCCATCACGATGATGTCGGTCCAGTCCAGCGTCGCGGCCCGGTACTCGGCTTCGGTGCGGAACGCGCGCAGCCGTCCCGTCGCCGTGCCCGGGTTCAGCGCCACGAACGGCGCCGTGGAGAACAGCTCGTGCGCGAAGACGCGCGGCAGCTCGCTCGCCGGGATCTCCCGGACGATGCGCTCCTGCAGCTGGTTGGCCGGTTTGAACAGCAGCGGCAGCGCCGGGTCGACGTACTGCGCGACGAAGGCGTGGAACTCGCGGATCAGCGCGGCCGGCATCGTGTCGACCTCGACCGTCTCCAGCGAAAGCAGCTGGGGGTGCAGGGCCAGAATGCCGAGCAGGAACCGCCGGTCGGGCGCGTGGTAGAAGTCCTCGTTGTACGAATCGATCTCGGCGCGCACGCGTTCTTCGCCGACGCCGAGGATCTCTTCGCCGATATAGATCGCGTGAAAGGAATGGCGCGCGTTGTTCAGGAAGTGGATCTTCGCTTGCTCGCGGTCGACCACGACCTTGACGAAGGAGTAGCCGCCGAGAGTGCCGCCGAGCTGGTGAAGTGCGGACACCGAAAGGCGTTCGCCGACGAGGGCGGCCACCGTCTCGGGGGCAGGACTGGGCGCGACCACGCTGGTCAGGGACACGGATTCTCCTCGCTGGAAATAGCGAAGAGAAACGATAACAGGCAGGTAAATGGCCTGCTCGAGTGACGCATGCACCATTCAGCGGAACGCGCCGGATTTTCATGACCGGCGCCACACCCGCTCGGAGCACCGTTCCAGCGCGCTGGAACGGTGCTCCCGGAATGCGGACGCGCATTCCACCGTTCGGGTAAGGCGACGACGCGGAGTGATCTCCGCTACAGCGCGGCGGCCTCCGCGGCCAGCTTCTCGATCGTGGCGGGGTCGAGCGAGGACGTCAGCCAGGAGCCGCCGATGCAGCCGACGTTCGGCAGCGCCAGGTACGACGGCGCCGACGCCACGGTGATCCCGCCCGTGGGGCAGAAGCGCAAGGAAGGCAACGGGCCCGCGATCGACTTCAGGTACGCGACACCGCCGCTGGCCTCCGCCGGGAAGAACTTCAACGCCGACAGCCCGCGCTCGGCCAGCCGCATCGCCTCGGACACCGTGCTCGCGCCGGGCAGGAACGGCAGCCCGGTTTCGAAGCACGCGTCGACGACCGCGTCCGTGCAGCCCGGCGTCACGAGGAACTTCGCGCCCGCGTCGGCCGCCTGCTTCGCCTGGTCTGGCGAGACGACGGTGCCGGCGCCGATGACGATGTCCGGCACTTCGGTGGCGACGCGCTCGATCGCGGACAGCGCAGCCGGGGTGCGCAGGGTCAGCTCGATGACCCCGATCCCGCCGGCGAGCAGGGCCCGCGCCGTGGGCACTGCGTCGTCGGCGTCGTCGATCACCACGACGGGCATCACGGGGGACAGCTCGAGCAGGTCCTGACCGGTGGTCACTGACCGACCTCCTGGGTAGCGAAAGCGGGCATTCCGAAGTGTTCCGGCGTCAAGCCGCCGAAGACCGAAGCGCCCTGGTCGGCGGGGCCGACCGCACGGCGCAACGCGGCGAACAGCTCCCGGCCGGTGCCGGTCCAGGATGCTTCGGACGGCGGCGAATCCACAAGCTCACGCCGGGCGAGCTGGTCGTCACCGACGAGCACGTCGAGCGAGCCCGCGGACGCGTCGAGCCGGATGACGTCGCCGTCCGCGACGCGGGCGATCGGGCCGCCCGCCGCGGCCTCCGGCGTCACCTGGATCGCGGCCGGAATCTTGCCCGACGCACCCGACATGCGACCGTCGGTGAGCAACGCCACGGCGTACCCGCGGTCCATCAGCACGCCCAGCGCCGGGGTCAGGCCGTGCAGCTCCGGCATGCCGTTGGCCCGCGGGCCCTGCTGCCGGATCACCACGACGACGTCCCGGTCCAGCTCGCCGGCCTCGAACGCGGCCTTGAAGTCCTCCTGCGTGGTGAACACCCGCGCCGGCGCCTGGACGACGCGGTGCTCGGGCGCCACCGCCGACACCTTGACCACCGCGCGGCCGAGGTTGCCCTCGACCATCCGCAGCCCGCCGTCCGCGGCGAACGGGCGCCACGCCGGGCGCAGCACCTCCTCGTCGAGGCTGCGGGTGGGCACGTCGCGCCAGACCAGCTCGCCGTCGGACAGGATCGGCTCGGCGCGGTAGCGGTGCAGCCCGAACCCGGCCACCGTGTGCACGTCCTCGTGCAGCAGCCCGGCGTCGAGCAGCGTGCCGACCAGGAACTGGATGCCGCCGGCGGCGTGGAAGTGGTTGATGTCGGCGCTGCCGTTCGGGTAGACCCGCGCCAGTAGCGGCACGACCGCCGAGAGGTCGGAGAAGTCGTCCCAGGTCAGCTCGATGCCCGCGGCCGCGGCGACGGCGACCAGGTGCATGGTGTGGTTGGTCGACCCGCCGGTGGCGAGCAGTGCGATGACGCCGTTGACGAACGCCTTCTCGTCGAGGATCCGCGAGACCGGCGTGTACTCCTCGCCGCGCGAGATCGCGACGACCCGCCGCCCGGCCTCCTCGGTCAGCGCGCGCCGCAACGAAGAACCCGGCTGGACGAAGCTGGCGCCCGGCAGGTGCAGGCCCATCACCTCGACGACCATCTGGTTGGAGTTGGCCGTGCCGTAGAAGGTGCAGGTGCCGGCCGAGTGGTACGACGCCGCTTCGGCGTCGAGGAGGTCTTCGCGCGTCGCGAGACCTTCGGCGTACAGCTGCCGGACGCGCGCCTTCTCCTTGTTCGGCAGCCCCGAGTTCATCGGGCCGGCCGGGACCAGGATCGACGGCAGGTGCCCGAACGACAGCGCGCCGATCAGCAGGCCGGGCACGATCTTGTCGCAGACGCCCAGCAGCAGGGCCGCGTCGAACATGTCGTGCGACAGCGCGATCGCCGTCGACATCGCGATGACCTCGCGGCTGAACAGCGACAGCTCCATGCCCGCGCGGCCCTGCGTGATGCCGTCGCACATGGCCGGGACGCCGCCGGCGAACTGGGCGACACCGCCGGCGGTCCGCACGGACTTCTTCAGCCAGGCCGGGTACTCCTGCATCGGCTGGTGCGCCGACAGCATGTCGTTGTAGGACGAGACGATCGCGACGCCGGGGGCGCGCGCGGCCCGCAGCGCCTCCTTGTCGGCGCCTTCCATGGCGGCGAAGCCGTGGGCGAGGTTGCTGCACGCGAGGCCGCGGCGGACCGGGCCTTCGGCGTGCGCGGCGGTCATGCGGTCGAGGTACGCCGAGCGCGTCGCGGCACTGCGCGCGGCGATGCGCGCGGTGACTTCGGCGACGACAGGATGCAGCGGCGTGGTGGGATGGCTCATGTCCGGCTCCGGATCACGGGGGTGGGGTGGTCCGCGGGACGGCAGCACTGGCGCCTCTGGGTCGTGACACTGGCCACACTACCTCCGGAAAACGCGGAAACAAAATCGATTCAGAAGATCCACCCGCGTGACCCCGATCACCTCCGGGACCGATAGTGTGCTAGTTGTCACACTGCACGACGCGCGGCAAAGCCGTGGGGGCGAGCGATCGCCCGGCCGGTTCCCTGTCGGCCCACCACCAACCCGGGAGGCATGATGTCCACCTCCGAGATCGCCGAGCTGCGGCGAACCATCGGCCAGCTCAGGCAGTGCGTCGGCGCGCTGCGCTCCCGCTACGGCGACGCGTCGGCGGTGCGCCGGCTCGCCAACGACGTGGAGCGCCTCGACATCGACACCGCCGACCTCGACGGTGTGCCGCCCGCCGTGCCCGCCCAGGCCAAGGCGGCCGAACGCGTCCCGGTACCCGACACCCCCTACGACCCGGCGCTGTGGCACGGCGCCGATGACGAAGGCGTCGGCGGCTACAAGCGCGACCAGCGGTGAGCGCACCCGCTGACAACGGCGTCGGCACCGGCGTCCGGGCCCCGAAGCGGGCCCGGATCGCCGAGCGCACCCTCCGCACGGACCGGTGGTGGCTCCAGCCGCTGCTGACCGTGCTCGGGCTGTCGGCGTTCATCGTCTACGCGACGATCCGGTCGTTCGTGCGCACCGCGTACTGGGTGCCCGACTACCACTACCTGACGCCGTTCTATTCGCCGTGCCTGTCCACGTCCTGCGTCGAGGGCTCGAGCCACTTCGGCCACTGGTTCGGCGACCTGCCCGGCTGGATCCCGCTCGGGTTCGTCGTGCTGCCGTTCCTGCTCGGGTTCCGCCTGACCTGCTACTACTACCGCAAGGCCTACTACCGGTCGGTGTGGTTCTCCCCGCCGGCCTGCGCCGTCGCGGAACCGCACGCCAAGTACACCGGCGAGACGCGGCTGCCGCTGATCATCCAGAACGTCCACCGCTACTTCTTCTACGTCGCGCTGATCGTCTCGCTGATCAACACCTACGACGCGATCACGGCGTTCCACGGGAAGACCGGCGGCTTCGGCTTCGGGCTGGGCAACATCATCCTGCTCGGCAACGTGGTCCTGCTCTGGGCCTACACGCTGTCCTGCCACTCCTGCCGGCACGTGACCGGCGGCAGGCTCAAGCACTTCTCCAAGCACCCGGTGCGCTACTGGATCTGGACCAAGGTCTCGAAGCTCAACACCCGCCACATGACGCTGGCCTGGACGACGCTCGGCACGCTGGTGCTGACCGACTTCTACGTCATGCTCGTGGCCAGTGGCGCGATCTCCGACCTGCGGTTCGTGAACTAGCGCTCCCTTCCCCCACAACGACACGTCCCCAGTTCCGAGGTGGAATCTCTTCATGACCGAGGTCGAACGGCACAGCTACGACGTGGTGGTGATCGGTGCCGGTGGCGCCGGTCTGCGAGCTGTGATCGAGGCGCGCGAACGCGGTTTCCGCGTCGCCGTCGTCTGCAAGTCCCTGTTCGGCAAGGCGCACACGGTGATGGCCGAAGGCGGTTGCGCCGCGTCGATGGGCAACGCGAACTCGAACGACAACTGGCAGGTCCACTTCCGCGACACCATGCGCGGCGGGAAGTTCCTCAACAACTGGCGGATGGCCGAGCTGCACGCCAAGGAGGCGCCGGACCGCGTCTGGGAGCTCGAGACCTACGGCGCGTTGTTCGACCGCACCGCGGACGGCCGGATCAGCCAGCGCAACTTCGGCGGGCACACCTACCCGCGGCTCGCGCACGTCGGTGACCGCACCGGTCTCGAGCTGATCCGCACGATGCAGCAGAAGATCGTCTCGCTGCAACAGGAGGACTTCGCCGAGACCGGCGACTACGAAGCGAAGATCAAGGTCTTCGCCGAGTGCACGGTCACCGAGCTGCTCACCACCGACGGGAAGATCGCCGGCGCGTTCGGCTACTGGCGCGAGAGCGGGCGGTTCATCCTCTTCGAGGCGCCCGCGGTCGTGCTCGCCACCGGCGGCATCGGCAAGTCGTTCAAGGTGACGTCGAACTCGTGGGAGTACACCGGCGACGGCCACGCGCTGGCCCTGCGGGCCGGCGCGAAGCTGATCAACATGGAGTTCGTCCAGTTCCACCCGACCGGGATGGTCTGGCCGCCGAGCGTCAAGGGCATCCTCGTCACCGAGGGTGTCCGCGGCGACGGCGGCGTGCTGAAGAACTCCGACGGCAAGCGGTTCATGTTCGAGTACGTGCCCGACGTCTTCAAGGGGCAGTACGCCGAAAGCGAAGACGAAGCCGACCGCTGGTACACCGATCAGGAGAGCAACCGGCGCACACCGGACCTGCTGCCGCGTGACGAGGTGGCCCGCGCGATCAACTCCGAAGTCAAGGAGGGCCGCGGCTCCCCGCACGGCGGCGTCTTCCTCGACATCGCCAGCCGGCTGCCGGCCGAGGAGATCCGCAAGCGGCTGCCGTCGATGTACCACCAGTTCAAGGAGCTGGCGGACGTCGACATCACCGCGGAGCCGATGGAGGTCGGCCCGACCTGCCACTACGTCATGGGCGGCATCGAGGTCGACCCGGACACGGCCGGGGCGAGCGTGCCCGGACTCTTCGCGGCCGGCGAGTGCTCGGGCGGCATGCACGGGTCCAACCGGCTCGGCGGCAACTCGCTGTCCGACCTGCTGGTGTTCGGGCGCCGCGCCGGGCTCGGCGCCGCCGAGTACGTGCAGGCGCTCGACGCGCGGCCCGTGGTCGAGCAGTCCGATGTGGACGCCGCGGCGAAGATGGCACTGGCGCCGTTCGACCCGCCCGAGGGCGGCTCGGCGGAGAACCCGTACACGCTGCACACCGAGCTGCAGCAGTCGATGAACGACCTGGTCGGCATCATCCGCAAGGCGGAGGAGATGGCGCAGGCGCTGGCGAAGCTCGACGAGCTGCGGGAGCGGATCCTGCGCGTCACGGTCGAGGGGCACCGGCAGTTCAACCCCGGCTGGCACCTCGCCATCGACCTGCGCAACATGCTGATGGTCAGCGAGTGCGTCGCCAAGGCGGCGCTGACGCGGACCGAAAGCCGCGGTGGGCACACGCGGGACGACTACCCGGCCATGCAGGCGGACTGGCGCAACAAGCTCCTCGTGTGCTCGGCGTCCCCGGGCGACAACCCGGTGGTGCCGGACATCGACGTCGAGGTGAAGGAGCAGGTGCCGCTGCGGCAGGACCTGCTGGAGCTGTTCGAGTTCGGCGAACTCGGGAAGTACTACACCGATGCGGAGCTCGAGACGCACCCCGGGAGCAAGGCATGAGCTACAAGGCGAGTTTCCGGGTCTGGCGCGGCGACGACACCGGCGGCGGGCTGCAGGACTTCACGGTGGAGGTGAACGAGGGCGAGGTCGTCCTCGACATCATCCACCGGCTGCAGGCCACCCAGGCGTCGGACCTCGCCGTGCGCTGGAACTGCAAGGCGGGCAAGTGCGGCTCGTGCTCGGCGGAGATCAACGGCCGGCCGCGCCTGCTGTGCATGACGCGGATGTCGACGTTCACCGAGGACGAGGTGATCACGGTGACGCCGATGCGGACGTTCCCGGTGATCCGCGACCTCGTCACCGACGTGTCGTTCAACTACACGAAGGCACGCGAGATCCCGTCGTTCACGCCGCCGGCGGACCTGAAGCCGGGCGAGTACCGGATGCAGCAGGTCGACGTCGAGCGGTCGCAGGAGTTCCGCAAGTGCATCGAGTGCTTCCTGTGCCAGAACACCTGCCACGTGGTGCGTGACCACGAGGAGAACAAGGAAGCCTTCGCCGGGCCGCGGTACCTGATGCGCATCGCCGAGCTGGAGATGCACCCGCTCGACGTCGCGGACCGCCGTGACGCGGCGCAGGACGAGCACGGGCTCGGGTACTGCAACATCACCAAGTGTTGTTCCGAGGTGTGCCCGGAGGGCATCCACATCACCGACAACGCGCTCATCCCGATGAAGGAGCGCGTCGCGGACCGGAAGTACGACCCGATCGTGTGGCTGGGCAACAAGCTCTTCCGCCGGGACAAGTGACGTTCCTGCCCGCTGGGCTGGCATGGTGGAGGGATGGAGATCGAGCTGCTGCCGCCCTCCGCGGCCGACGACGGGGCGGTGGTCGCCCGGCTCACCGACCTCGTCAACCAGGTCTACGCCGAAGCCGAGAAAGGGCTTTGGCAGGACGACACGGACCGGACGTCGACGGCCGAGATGGCCGGGCTCGTGCGGGCCGGGGAGATCGCCGTCGCGCGTGGGGACGGTGATCTCGCCGGGTCCGTGCGGTTGCGGCGGCTCGACGAGCACACCGGTGAGTTCGGCATGCTCGCCGCCGATCCGGCGCGGCGGGGTGTCGGCGTCGGGCGTGAGCTCGTCCGGTTCGCCGAACAGGCGAGCCGGGACGCCGGGTGCCGTGAAATGCAGCTGGAGCTGCTGGTGCCGCGGGACTGGACGCACCCGTCGAAGGTCTTCCTGGCCGAGTGGTACGGCCGGCTCGGCTACCGCGTGACCCACCACGTCGACCTCGCCGAGGACTACCCGCACCTCGCGCCGTCGCTGGCCACGCCGTGCGACCTGTTCGTCTACCGCAAGGGACTCGCGTGACGGTGCTCGCCGGAGCGCGGGTGTTGGATCCCGACACCGGTGAGACCGTCCGTGCGGACGTCCGGCTCGACGGCGACCGCATCGCCGAGGTCGGGCCCGGCCTCGACGGCGGCGAGCGCGTCGACTGTTCCGGCGGGCTGCTGATCCCCGGGCTCATCGACTGCCACGTGCACGTCGCCTTCCCGCGGCCCGAGCCGTTGCCGCGCAGCGCGCGGATCCTCGAAGCCGTGCCCGTGCTGCGGGGACTGCTGGCGCGCGGGATCACCACCGTCCGGGACGCCTGGGGCGCCGACGCCGGGTTCAAGCACGCCCTGCGGGAAGGCTGGATCACCGGGCCGGACCTGCTCGTCAGCCTCCGCCAGCTGGGCCCGACCGGCGGGCTCGGCGACGGCTGGGAGCCGCCCGCGGGCGCTGTCGACCACTACGGTGACCCCTCGCTGCCGGACCCGCTGTTCGACGGGCCGGACGCCGCCCGCGCGGCCGTCCGCCGGATGGTGCGCGCGGGCGCGGACTGGATCAAGGTCGGCGCCGGCGGGGCGATGGCGTCGATCCGTGCCGGCGTCGACGTCCGCCCCGCCGACGACGAACTCCTCGCGCTCGTCGCCGAGGCCGGCCGGTGCGGCCGGGACGTGATGGCTCACGCGCACACGTCCGCGGCGGTCGTCTCGGCGGCCCGCGCCGGGGCGCGCAGCATCGAACACGGCACCTTCCTCGACGACTCCGCCGTCGCCGCCATGGCCGGCGCCTGGTACGTGCCGACGTTGTCGCCGATCGGCGACAGCGAGTTCGCCGGCACGCACCAGCGCTCCCTGCGCCTCGCGGTGGAAGCCGGCGTCCGCATCGCCGCGGGCTCGGACCTCGCCCCGCGTCCCCATGTCGACTTGACGACCGAGCTGCGGTTGCTGGCCGCCGTGCTCGGCGACGCGGCGGCCCTGAAAGCGGCCACGTCCGAGGCGGCCCGGCTGCTGCGCCTCGACGACGACCGCGGCCGCCTCGAGCCCGGCCTGCGCGCGGACCTCGTGCTGCTCGACGGCCCGGGCCTCGACGTGACCGACCTGCCCGGCCGGATCCGGGCGGTCTGGCACGACGGGGAACGGGTCGGCGAAGCGAGCTGAGCAGCGCGCTCCACGCGCGGTGGGGGACGGTGCGGTGCCCGGGTGCCGGGCACCCGGGAACCGCGGACCGCGGTGACCCCCGGGGTCAGGGCCGCTTCCACGCAGGGTTGGTTCTCCCGGCCTTCGCCGTAGCAGTTTTCGAACGCGAGCCATCCCGGATCAGTCCCCCATGCGTTCGTACTCCTCCGCGAACCGGACGAGCCACTTCCGCGATTGGTTCTCGGAAAGGGCCACCTGTTCCAGCCGGGTGAGGAGGAGGTAGAAGGCCTCGACGGCGATCCGGTCGTCCACGAACAACCCCGCGGTGTAGGTCTCTTCGTAGACCACCGGCGGATGCTCGGGGAACTCCATCACCGTGAAGGTCGTGCTCAGCACCCGGAAAGCCGGATCCGACTCCGGCACGACCCGGATCACGCAGTGCGGCAGGTTCGTGGTCAGCACGAGGTTCTGCAGCTGTTCGTGCATGAGCTCCGGGCTGCCGACGCACGACCGCAGAGCCCGCTCGTGCACGAAGAAGGTGCAGCGAGGCGGGTCGTGGCGTTGCAACAGCTGCTGCCGGTCCACGCGGGCCCGGGTCAGCACGCCCAGCCTGTCGGTGGTGTAGCGCCCGGTGAGCTCGAAACAGGTCTGGACGTAGTCCTCCGTCTGCAACATCCCGGGGATGGCGGCCGGGCTGTAGTACGTCAGCGAACTCGCGAGCTTTTCCTGGATGATGAGCGACTTCATGGGGTCGACGTGCTTGTCGAAGTAGGGCCGCACCCAGTACAGGTCGCTGGGCGGCTTGGTCAGTTCGAGGAGCCGCGTGCGTTCGGCGGCCTTCGTGCCGCAGTGGGCGAGGTAGATCGCCGCGTCGACCGGCGAGATGCGGCGGCCGTTCTCCCAGGCCGACACCTTCGACGCCGACCAGTCCGCGCGCCGCGCCACCTCGCGCAGGGGCATCTCCTTCTGCTCGCGCTGGCTCTTCAGTTCGAAGGCCATTTCGCGCGTGCGCACCGTGCTCTTTTCGGTCATGCCCCGCACGGTAGAGGCGACCTCCGACAAAACAGCGCAGGCCGCGCGCGGATTCACCGCAAGGAGGTCGTTGTTCTGCCTGTGTGACAACGGAATCCGCCCGCGAAGCGCTGCGAAGCCGCTTCGCGCAATGAAGCACGCTTCGCGCTTTCGCGCGTCACTAAGGAGCCTACGGAATTCGTCCCCGGAATCGAACCGGCCCGGCGCGTCCACTCGCGGGGTGGTTGACTTGCGGCGTGGCTGAGACGAAACCTCGGGGCCTGGCCGCCCTGCTGCTGGCGCTGACCGTCGTCACGGGAGTGGTCGACGCGGTCAGCTTTCTCGGGCTGGGCCGGGTCTTCGTGGCCAACATGACGGGCAACGTCGTGTTCTTCGGCTTCGCGGCGGCGGGGGAGACGACGTTGTCGGTGCTCGCGTCGCTGACGGCGGTGCTGGCGTTCCTGGCGGGCGCGCTCGCGGGCGGCCGCCTGGCCCGCCGCGACGACGACTACGACGCCCTCCGCCGGGCGACGACGGTCCAGGCGGTGCTGGTCGCGGTGGCGGTCGTGCTGTCGGCGACCCTCGGCGCCGGCACGCGGCCGGGCAGCGAGCTGCTGATCGTGGTGCTGGGCGTGGCGATGGGCGTGCAGAACGCGGCGGTCCGCCGCATCGGCGCCCCCGACCTGACGACGACGGTCCTGACGATGACGCTGACCGGATTCGCGGCGGATTCGAAGGCGGCGGGAGGGGCCGGGGCGCATCCCCTGCGGAAGGTGGCCGCCGTGGGGGCGATGCTCGTGGGCGCCTTCGCGGGCGGGCTGCTGCAGTTGCGCGTCGCGATGTGGACGGCGTTGAGTCTCGCGCTGGTGCTGATTCTCGGGGTGCTGGTGGTGTTGTGGGCCGGCTCCGGCGCTACTGCGGGAAAGGGTGGTTCAGCGGCGTAAATGTGCTGATCCACATCGTTGTGGTGGCAAGCGGAAATCTTGCCGGGGAATTCACGCAGATGCCGCTCTGGGCGTAACGAATTGCGCGCCTATTCGCAGGATATATCGCGGCCGGAAATCAGCCCAGGGAGCGGCCGCCGTCGACCAGGAGACGCTGGCCCGTGACGAATCCCGCCTCCTCCGACGCGAAGAAACTCACCGCCGCCGCCACGTCCTCCGGGGTGCCCAACCGGCCCGCCGGGACCGACGCCCGGTACTCCTCCCGCTCGGCGGCCGGCACCTCCGCGTGCCGCTCCACCGGGACGAAGCCCGGCGCCACCGTGTTGACCGTGATGCCGTCCGGGGCCAGCTCGCGCGCCCACGCCCTGGTCAGGCCGACCTGGGCGCTCTTCGCCGTCGCGTACGCCGAACGGCCCGGTGGCGGGCGGTCCGCCACCTCCGAATCCACGTGCACGATGCGCCCGTACCCGCGGGCGCGCATCCCCGGCAGCACCGCGTGGCCGAGCAGCACCGGCGACCGGACGAAGAAGTCCAGCTGGGCCAGGTGGTCCGGCCAGTCCACTTGGGACACCGGCGCCTCGGGCTGCGGGCCGGTCGCGTTGAGCACCAGCACGCCGATCGGGCCCAGCACCGCCGTGACGGCGTCGACCAGCTCGCCGACCTGACGGCGGTCCGTCACGTCCGCGGCGAACGCCGCCGCGCGGCCGCCCTCGGCGAGGATCGCCTCCGCCGCCGTCTTCAGGTCGGGGTCGTCGTGGAGGCCGTTGACCGCGACGGCGAACCCGTCGCGGGCCAGCCGTCGTGCGATCACGCGACCCAGGCCGCGGGAACTGCCGGTCACCAGTGCGACACCCATGCCGCCGACGCTAGGGGAGACCCACCGGAAACGACAAGGCCCCCGGGACGGATCCCGGGGGCCTCGAACGGGTGACTCAGGCGGAGGCGGCCACCAGATCCTCGGCCGCCGACGGCGGCGCCGCCACGACCTTCTTGTTGCGCCGGTTGCGCCGCTCCAGGTACGTCGCCAGCGCCGTCAGCAGCAGGCACATGACGACGTAGATGCCGGTCGCCACGATCGTCGACGGCACGATCGGCCGCCCGAACGCGCCCTGCGAACCGATGTACCGCGCGTAGTACAGCAGCTCCTGGTAGGTGATGATGAAGCCGAGCGCGGTGTCCTTCAGCAGCACGACCAGCTGGCTGATGATCGTCGGCAGCATCGCCCGGATCGCCTGCGGCAGCAGGACCAGGAACATCACCTGCGTCTTGCGCATGCCGAGCGCGTACGCGGCTTCGCTCTGGCCCTTCGGCAGCGACTGGATGCCCGCCCGGAAGACCTCCGCGAGCACCGAGCCGTTGTACAGCGTCAGGCCGAGGACCACGCCGAGGAACGGGCTCGTCGGCACGCCGACGGTCGGCAGGCCGAAGTAGAACAGGAACATCAGGATCAGTGCCGGGATCGCGCGGAAGAACTCCACGACGAAGCCGGCGATCCGGCGGATCCAGGCGTGGTCGGACAGCCGGCCCGCCGCGAAGATCGCGCCGAAGATCAGCGCGAGCACCGCGGCGGCGGCGAACGCCTCGACGGTCGACAGGATCGCGTTGCCCAGGTCGCGCTGCACCTGCGCGTACTGCAACCATTCCCACTTGCGGGCGGTGAACTGGCCGCTGTCGTAGAAGCGCCAGCCGATGTAGCCGACGAACGCCAGGACGACGAGTGTGCCGACCACCGCGTACGTGCGGTACCGCAGCCGCGCCTTCGGCCCCGGGACATCGAACAGCACATTGCTCATCGGGCCACGCTCCAGCGCTTCTCCAGGCTGCGTTGGACGAACGACAGCACGGCGACCAGGATGATGAAGCCGAGCGCGACCCACAGCAGGCCGACCAGCTGGTTCTCGCCGCGTTCGGACAGGTACGAACGGATCGCGCCGGCCTCGGCGACGGAGAAACCGGCGGCGATGGTGGTGTTCTTCAGCAGCGCGATCAGGGTGCTGATCAGCGGCGGGACGACCGAGCGCAGTGCCTGCGGCAGCACGACCTGGCCGAGGATCTGGCCGAAGGTCAGCCCGAGCGCGCGGCCCGCCTCGGCCTGGCCGACCGGCACGGTGTTGATGCCCGAGCGCACAACCTCGCAGATGAACGCCGAGGTGTACACGATCAGGGCGGTCACCGCCGCCGGGAAGTAGTCGAGCTTCACGATGTCCAGCAGCGGGTACGCGAACACGAAGAACGCGAACACGAGGGTGAGCGGGGTGTTCCGGGCGATCGTCACGTACGCCGTGCCGACGGCGCGGAACACGGGCACCGGGCTCACCCGCAGCATGGCGAGGATCGTGCCCCAGATCAGGCTGCCGGCGGCCGAGAGCAGGAACAGTTCGATCGTGGTGAGGAAGAACGGACCGAACAGGTCCAGGTTGTTGAGCAGGACGTCCATGGAACCTTCCCCGCGTCCGTTTCAGGTGGTGGATGTGGGAAGGCCGGTGGAGCGGGACACCCGATCCACCGGCCTCGCCGTCACGTCAGTACTTTTCGAGGGTCGGCTTCTTGGCGGCCGAGCCGGACTTGCCGAGCGTCGCGGCGTAGATCTTGTCCCAGGTGCCGTCGTCCAGCGCCTTCTGCAGGATTTCGTTGATCTTGTCGCGCAGCACCTTGTCGTCCTTGTTCAGGCCGATGCCGTACTTCTCGGTCGAGAACGTCTTGCCGACGACCTTCAGGTTGTCCGGGTCCTGGGAGGCGTAGCCCTTCAGGATCGCGTCGTCGGTCGTGACCGCGTCGACGTCCTTCGACAGCAGCTTCTCGACGCACTGCGAGTACTTCTGGAACTCGACGATGTTGTTCGGCTCGGTCAGGTTCTGCTGCCGGACCTTCTGGATCGGGGTCGAGCCGGTGACCGAGCAGACCTTCTTGCCCTTGAGGGTCTCCGGGCCGGTGATCGAGGTGTCGTCCTTGCGCACGAGGAGGTCCTGGCCCGCGACGAAGTACGGGCCGGCGAAGGAGACCAGCGCCTTGCGCTTGTCGGTGATCGAGTAGGTGCCGACGTAGTAGTTCACGTCGCCGTTCGCGATGGTCTGCTCGCGCGCGCCGGAGTCGACCGTGCGGAAGGTGATCTTCTCCGGGTCGAAGCCGAGGCCGGCCGAGACGAGCTTGGCGATCTCGATGTCGAAGCCGCCGAACTTGCCGGTCGTCGGGTCCTTCTGGCCGAGGCCGGGCTGGTCGTCCTTGGCGCCGACGGTCAGCGCGCCCGCCGTCTTCATCTTCGCGAAGACGGGCGAACCCTGCAGGTCGACGCCGGTCGCGACCGGGTACGTCGGCAGCGCGGCGGCGTTCGTGCCGCTCTGGTCACCGGCGCCCGGGGTGGTCGGCGTGCCTTCCTTGCCGCACGCGGTCAGCGTGGTCAGCGTCAGGCCACCGACGAGCAGTCCCACCGCGAGGGTGCGGATCCTCATGTGAATCTCTCCTGTGTGGTCGTCACCCGCGACGCCGGCGACGCCGCGGAACGTTCTCTCAGTGGGTCAGGATCTTGCCGAGGAAGTCCTTCGCGCGCTCGCTCTTCGGCGCGGTGAAGAACTCTTCCGGCGTCGTGTCCTCGACGATCTCGCCGTCGGCCATGAAGATCACCCGATCGGCTGCCCGCCGGGCGAAGCCCATCTCGTGGGTGACCACGAGCATCGTCATGCCGTCCTTGGCCAGGCCCGTCATCACGTCGAGGACCTCCTGGACCATCTCCGGGTCCAGCGCCGAGGTCGGCTCGTCGAACAGCATCACCTTGGGCCGCATCGCCAGCGCCCGCGCGATGGCGACGCGCTGCTGCTGGCCGCCCGAAAGCTGCGCCGGGTACTTGTCGGCCTGGTTGGCGATGCCGACGCGCTCCAGCAGCTCCATCGCCGTTTTGCGGGCTTCGGCCTGCGGGGTCTTGCGGACCTTCACCGGCGCGAGCATGACGTTCTCGACGATGGTCTTGTGCGCGAACAGGTTGAACGACTGGAACACCATGCCGACGTCGGCCCGCAGCGCGGCCAGTGCCTTGCCCTCGGCGGGCAGCGGGACGCCGTCGACGGCGATCTCGCCCGAGTTGATCGGCTCCAGCCGGTTGATCGCCCGGCACAGGGTCGACTTGCCCGACCCGGACGGGCCGAGCACCACGACGACCTGGCCGCGAGGCACCTCGAGCGTGATCTCCCTGAGCACGTGCAGGTCGCCGAAGTACTTGTTCACGGCGGACGCCTTGATCATCGGCGCCGCCACCTCCGCGGTCATCTGGCCTCCCGGGTCGTTCGTGCAAATCGGGCATGGGTCACCACGCGATGGCGAGAACCTACCGTTGCTTTACCGGCTGGCAAGGCCGCTTGAGCAATACTTAGGGTTTCAACTGAGTATCGATGTCCATTTTGGGGGGTGTCCACCCGAAGTCACGGGGAGTGACCGTCCGGGTGGCCGGTGCGGCGGGCGTCCGGACGTCCTAGAGTTCGCGCTACCGGCCGGTGGAGCGGGTCACCATGGGAGGCGGACGGGTGCGGGTGCTGCTGGTGGAGGACGACGACCGGGTCGCGGGTGCGCTCATCCCGGCGCTGACCCGCCGCGGCCTGGCGATCGCCCGGCTGGCCACCGGCGCCGGCGTCCTCGACCGGGTGCACGAGGTCGACGTCATCCTGCTCGACCTCGGCCTGCCCGACATCGACGGCGTGACGCTCTGCCGCCAGATCCGGGCGGTCAGTGACGTCGCGATCATCGTCGTCTCGGCGCGCGGGGAGGTCGACGACCGGATCCAGGGCCTGCGCGCGGGCGCCGACGACTACCTCGTCAAGCCCTACGACGTCGAGGAGCTGATGGCCAGGGTCGAAGCCGTGCGCCGCCGCCGCGGGGAGCACCCGGCCGCCGAGCCGGTGGTGATCCGCGTCGGGGACGTCAGCGTCGACCTGTCCCGGCACGAGGTGCTGGTCGACGGGCGGGCGGTCGCGTTGTCGCGCAAGGAGTTCCAGGTGCTCGCGCTGGTGGCGGGCGCGCGCGGCGCGGTGTGCTCGCGCGAGCACGTGCTCACCGAGGTGTGGGGGCACCGCGGGCCGGCGGAGAGCCGTTCGCTGGACGTCCACGTCGCGACGCTGCGGACGAAGCTGGGCCGCCCGGCGCTGATCGAGACGGTCCGCGGGGTCGGGTACCGGCTCGGCGGCCAGGTCGCCCGGAGCTGAGCCGTGCGCGTCCGGTTGCAGGGCATCGTGCTGACGCTGGTCGCGTTGCTGGTGTTCGGCCTGGGCATCCCGCTGGCCCGGAGCATCGCCGCCGGTGCGCAGCAGGACCTGTTCCTCGACCGGCTGACCGACACGGCCCGGTTCGCCTCCCTGGTCCAGCGCCCGCTGCTGGACGGCAAGGCGGACCTGATCGAGCCCGACCTGCGCCGCTACACCGAGGTGTACGGGGTCCAGGTGGTCGTCTTCGACCAGGACGGCAAGCCGGTGGCCAGCTCGGTGGGCTCGGGTGGCGCGCGGCTCGACATGCACGCCGCGCGGATCATCGACCCGGCCCTCGATGCCCTGGCCGGCCGCCGCTCCCAGCCCGGCGGCCTGCTGATGCCGTGGGACGACACGGCGCTGGTGCTCGCCGAGCCCGTGCTCGCCGACGGTGAGGTGCGCGGCGCGGTCGTGACCATCTCCGACACCGGCGCCGAGCGGACCGACGTGCTGTGGTGGTGGCTGCTGCTCGCCGCCGGCGGGATCCTCGCGTTCACCCTGGCGCTGGCCGTGGCGATCCCGGTGGTCCGGTGGATCCTTCGGCCGGTGCACCGGCTCGACGACGCGACCGGCGCGCTGGTGGCGTCCGTGGTCAGCGGGCGGGAGGCCGAGCCGGTGGGGGAGAGCGGCGGGCCGCCGGAGCTGCGGCAGCTTGGCCGGTCCTTCGACCGGATGGCCGAAAGCGTGTCCGGCGCGCTGGCCGCGCAACGCGCGTTCGTCGCCGACGCCTCCCACCAGCTGCGCAACCCGCTGACGGCGCTGAAGATCCGGCTGGGCAACCTCGAAGGGCACGTCGACGACGAGCCCGCGGCCGCCGACCTGGAGGCCGCGCGGGTCGACGCGGGACGGCTGCACCAGATCCTGGACGGCCTGCTGTCGATGGCCCGCGCCGAGGCGTCCGGCGGCGAACTGGACCCGGTGGTGCTCGACGACGTCGTCGCCGAGCGGGTCGCCGACTGGTCGGTGGTCGGGCAGGCGCGGGACGTCCGGCTGGTCGTCGACACCGCCGGCGGCGGCACGCGGGTGTGCCTGCCGCCGCGCGGCGCCGAGACGATCCTGGACGCGCTGCTCGACAACGCGCTGAAGTTCACCGCCGCCGGCACCGAAATCCGGGTCGCGGTTTCTCGCGAGGAGGACCTAGTGCGCCTGTCGGTGCGCGACCACGGGCCGGGGCTGCGGCCCGACGAGCTCGACCGGGCGCGGGACCGGTTCTGGCGCAGCCCCGCCCACCAGAACGTGCCCGGTTCGGGGCTGGGCCTGGCGATCGTCAGCGAGCTGGTCGCGCATTCCGGTGGTGAGCTGGAGCTGGACCTGCCCGAAGGCGGCGGCCTCCGGATCACGATGACGTTCCCGGCGGTCTAGGTCTTTTCCGCCCGGAAGTACCGCAGGGCCCCGGGGTGCAGCGGGAGCGGCTGGGTCTCGATGCCGGGGTGCACGTCGATCGACAGCGCCGCCCGGTTGGTCTGGGCGAGCCGGCCCCGCGCGTCGAACAGGCCGCGGACCAGCGCCTCGGCGACGTCGGCGTTCATCGACTGCCGCACGACCAGGAAGTTCGGCACGACCAGCGTGGTCACCGGCGCACGCTGGTCGTAGGTACTCGCGGGGATGGTCGCGGTGCCGTAGACCTCGCTGAGCGCCCGCATCTTCGGCATCTGGTCGCCGATGTCGACCAACCGCAGCTGGTCCTGGTACTTCACGATTTTCGGCGTGGGCAGCCCGCCGGACCAGAAGAACGCGTCGACGTCGCCGCGCAGCAGCGTGGCGATGGAGTCTTCGAGGTCGTGGGAGCTCGTGCTGACCGCGTGGTTCAGGCCGGCCGCGGCGAGCAGCTTGGCCGCGATGAATTCGACGCCGGACGCCTGCGCGCCGATCGCGATGCGGTGGCCGCGCAGCTGGTCCATCGACCGGATGCCGGAGTCGGCGCGGACCACGACGTGCAGGTAGTCGTCGTGGATCCGGGCGAGCGCGGCCAGTTCGAGGTGGGTCTTGTGCTGTTCCTCGGCCACGTCGGCGGCGACGAAGGCGACGTCGGCCTCGCCGGCCAGCACCCTCCGGACGTTGTCGGGCGAGCCCTCGGTCTGCAGCACCTGCGGCCGGGGGATGTCCAGGTCGCCCTGCCAGGCGGTGGCGAGGGTCTGGGCGAGCCCGTCGTAGACACCCCCGGGGTTGCCGGCGGCGATCCGCAGCCGGAGGTCCCCGAAGCCACCGGTGCAGGCGGCGGGCGCCAGCAGCAGGGCGGCGGTCGCCGCGAGTGCGCTCCTCCGCCGGATCGTGGCCATGGGCCGATCGTGCCAGATCGTTCACGGCCGTGCGGTCAGGTGCAGGACCGGATCTCCGTTCGCGTCGCCGGCGGGATCGCCGACGAGGGCGGAAAATCCCGGTGCCTCGACGAGCAGCCCGTCGGGCGTGGCACGGACCTCGACGGCGAAGGCGACGTCGGGGTACGGGCCGTACCGGACGGCGAACACGTCGAACCCCGGCGGCGAGCCGGGAAGCGGCTCGGCGAGGAGGTGGTTCGTGTCCGTCACGCGGTGCCAGCCCGTGTCCGGGTTGCCGTAGCCGCGCGGGTCGTCGGCCAGGGAGAAGGCCAGCTGTTCCTGGGTCAGCCCGAGCGTCTCCGGACTGTTGAAGGCGGTCCGGCCCGCCGGCGGGTTGACCACGCTCAGCCCCGCCGCCGCCGTGATCGCCAGGCGGCCCGCGAGGAGCGTGCCGCGCGTGGGCAGCACCGCGTCCGGCGTGCCCAGGTCGAACGACGGTCCGCCGGGCTCGGCCACGGTGACGATCTTGCGCTGGCCCGCCTCCGTCTCTTCGGCGTAGGGCAGCCCGGCGAGGAAGACGCACTCGGCGTCCGTCGACGGGACGACGCCGAACAGCATCACCCGGCGGCCGTCGGTCACGGACAGCTGCCGGACGCTCAGCATCACCTGGTCCCGGGTGACCACCGCCTTGGTCACCAGCCGGGCCACCAGGCCGCCGTCGCGCGCGTCGCGGACGCGGACCGGGCCGAGCGGGCGGGTGAGCAGCGTCCGGTGACCGTCGGCGTGGCGCAGGAGCGGCCCGATGCCGTGCTGGCCGGCCACCACGGACTCGATCACCACGGCGCGCCCGGCGTCGATCAGGTACGGCGTGTGGCTGCCCGTCAGCGACACGGACGCGGCCCCGTGGCGCAGCGAGTACGCCGTCGCGACCGGCGACGGCGAGGCCCGGTGCCACTTGCTGTCGTCCTGGTACAGCCAGACGGTCGTGAACGCGAAGTGCCCGCTCGGCGCCCCGGTTCCCGCCACCGGGTAGTAGGCGACGCGGCGGTCGGCGAGGTAGCGGCCGAGGTCGCTGCCCACGTGCGAGCTGAAGTACCGGAGGCCCAGCGTGCCTTCCGCCCCGCAGTGCTGCTCGCTGTAGCGCGGCCCGCCGTAGTCGAAGCCCCGCGCGGAGAGGCGGCAGTCGAGGTGCCGGGCGATCTCCGCGCCGTCGTCGAGGAACAGCCGGTCGCCGGTGACCCGGTGGGCCTGCGCCAGGAAGGACAGCGAGATCGGCAGGTAGTTCTGGTCGTGGCCGGCGCCGTGCTCCGCCGGCAGGGCGAAGCCGCGGTCGGTCAGCCGCGCCGGCCGGATCACGTCGGTGTAGAGCCGCATGGCCGCCGTCGTCACGCGCTTGCCTTCGCGGGCGCGGGAAACCGTGCCGAGGTGACGGCCGAGCATCAGGCCCGCGACGACCGCGCCGATCGCCTGGTTCGCCGTCTGCTGGGGGTTGACCATGCTCGCCTCGGTCAGCCACCGCCAGTAGCCCAGCGCCAGCTCGGTCACCTCGGCGTACTGGCCGTCGGTCAGCAGGCCCTCGCCGAGGTCCAGGACGTTGACGGCGTGCAGCATCGCCCACACCGTGCTCGGCCAGTCGCCGAACGGGTGCTCGCCGTCCCCGGGCATGTACCGCGCGTACGGCAGGCCGCTGTCCCGGACGCGGAGGAACGGCTCACCGGGGTTGTCGTGCCGGAACACCCGGTTCGCCAGGAAGAAATCGAGGCCGCGGCGCACCGCGCCGGTGACCGCGGGATCGTCCGTGGCCGTCCGCCGCCAGGCCAGGCAGAGCAGGGAGATCACCCCGAGCGCCATGTCGCCGATGTCGTCGTCGGCCGCCGGGTCCTCGAAGTTGCCGTCGGGCTGCTGGGCGGCGAGCGCGGCGGCGACCGCGTCCGCGAGGACCGCGTCCAGGTGCTCCGGATCGTCGGGAAGGTCGTGCGCGCTCGCGTGCTGGCTCGGCAGCAGGATCGGGTTCATCCGCTTCGCAGCCTCCCCGCCGCCCTGGGCGCCGGACCGGTCGATGTGGTCAGTAAGCGCTTTCCCGGAAAACTTGCCCATTGCCGGCCGGAAAAGCGATGATGCGGCTGGGACCCGCACTTGGTTAAGTAGTAAACAAACGAACGTCGGCGTTGTCAACGGAAGGGCTCCCGGGCACGCGGGCGAGGGGTGGTATTCGACGGTTTCACCTGGGGAAAGTGGGTGCAGATGGCTAAAACGGGCATCGGCGACCGCGCGGGCGAGGTCTTCGCCGCGCTGGCGGCCGCCGGCCAGGCCACCCGGCCACAGCTCGCGGTGGCCTGCGGGCTGTCGAAACCGACGGTGTCCCTGGTGATGGCCGAACTGGAGGCCGCCGGGCTCGCCGAGCGCAGCGGCAGCTCGTCGGGAGCCACCGGGCGGACGGCCGCGGTCTACCGGCTGGGGCCCCGGGCCGGGTACGTGCTGGCGGTGGACCGGGGGTCGACGCAGGTGGCGCTGCGCGCGACCGGACTCGACGGCGAGCTCCTCGACGAGGACCACACCTCGCGGCCCGCCTCCGCGGGCGCGATGGTCCAGGCGGCGCTCGGCCGCGGAGCCGCGCGGGGCCCGCTTCGCGCCGTTGTCGTCGCGGTGTCCGAAGTGGTCTCCCCGCCCGGACGCGGGGATCCGGCGACCATGGCGCGGGTCCGGGACGCCGTGGCCTCGCTCGGGCTGCCCGCGGACGCGGCCGTCCGCACCGAGAACAACGTCAACTGCGCGGCCATCGCCGAACTGGCCGAAGGCGCGGGCACGGACCACGACAGCTTCGTGTACCTGCAGGTCGGGGTGGCGATCGGGGCCGGGGTGGTGATCGGGCGGCGGCTCGTCCGCGGGGCCAGCGGCGCGGCCGGGGAGGTCGCGCGCCTGGCGTACCCGTGGGCGGACGACCGGTCGCCCGCGCCGGAGGCCCTGGAAGCGCGGCTCGGTTCGCGGGCGCTGCTGCGCCGGGCCCGCGCCCGCTGGGACGGGCGGGATGATCCGGCGCCGAGGACGGCCGCCGCGCTCTTCGCGCTGGCGGAGAAGGGGGACCCGGTCGCGCTGGAGATCGTCGGGGAACACGCCGGCGCCGTGGGGAACCTCGCCGCGTCGCTCTGCGCGGTCGTCGACCCCGGCCTGGTGGTGCTCGGCGGCGGCGTGGGACGCAACCGGCTGCTCCTGCCCGGAGTCGTCGCCACCGTCGGCAGGCTGAGCTGGCCGACCGACGTCGTGGTGAGCGAGCTGGGTGCCCGCGCGACCGTGCTCGGCGCCGCGCACCTGGCCAGGGAGAGAGGCATCGGCGCGGTCGTCACCGAAGGGTGAACGACCTGCCGTTGACAGCGTCGAAGGCCGTGCCTAGAGTGCCCGAGAAAGCGCTTCCAGCTCCCTGGGACGGAACCACTGGAACCGCGTGCGATGGAAGAAGTGCCACGGCAGCCGCCCCGTTTCCGGAGCGCTGCCGGTCCACGCTGGAGTCCCGGGAGCAGCCGATGTCAGCCGAAGCAGCAACCCAGCCCGTCGAAGCCGGGGTTCCGCCGGCGGCGAAACCCGCGCCGGCCCGGCGTCGCCGCAAGCGGCACAAGGACAACCGGGCGGCGTACGCCTTCCTGTCGCCCTGGTTCCTCGGCATCTTCGGGTTCGTGCTGATCCCGATGGGGTATTCGCTCTACCTGTCGTTGACGAAGTTCGACCTGCTGAGCTCGCCGCAGTGGGTCGGCTTCCGGAACTACCTGGCGATGTGGCAGGACGAGAAGTTCCTGCACTCGGTCAAGGTCACGCTCACCTACGTCTTCTTCTCCGTGCCGCTCAAGCTCGCGGCCGCGCTCGTCGTCGCCGCGGTGCTGAACCGGGGCCTGCGCGCGCTGGGGTTCTACCGTTCGGTGTTCTACCTGCCGTCCCTGCTCGGGGCGAGCGTCGCCGTTTCGGTGATGTGGCGCCAGATCTTCTCCCAGCAGGGCCTGCTGAACCAGGTGCTGGGTTTCTTCGGCGTCCGCGGCGCGGACTGGATCGGCGATCCGCGGTTCGCGCTCTGGACGCTCATCCTGCTTTCGGGCTGGCAGTTCGGCACCCCGATGCTGATCTTCCTCGCCGGGCTGAAGCAGATCCCGAAGGAACTGTACGAGGCGGCGGAGCTGGACGGCGCCGGCCGGATCCGGATGTTCTTCCGGATCACCGTGCCGATGCTCTCGCCGGTGATCTTCTTCAACCTGGTCCTGGAGACGATCAACGCGTTCCAGACGTTCACGCCGGCCTACGTCGTCAGCGGCGGGCTGGGCGGGCCGATCGACTCGACCATGCTGTACACGCTTTACCTGTACCGCAAGGGGTTCACGAGCCTGCAGATGGGCTACGCGTCGGCGATGGCGTGGGTCCTGTTCCTCGTCATCGGCCTCTTCACCGCCCTCTACTTCGCGTCGTCGCGGCGCTGGGTCACCTACGCGGACTGAACACGCGCTCGTACCGGGAAGGACCGAGATGGCCATCAAGACCACGAAGTACCACTGGCGCGCCCACGCGGTGCTGCTCGCCGGGGTCGTCGTGATGATCTACCCGCTGGTGTGGCTGGTCGGGGCGTCGTTCAAGCCGGAGAACCAGATCTTCAGCACGCTGAACCCGATCCCGTGGCACTTCACCTTCGAGAACTACCTCAGCGGCTGGACCGCGACCGGGACGTCGTTCACCGTCTACCTCACGAACTCGGCGACCATCGCGATCTGCGTGGTGATCGGCAACATCGCGTCCTGCTCGCTCGCCGCGTACGCGTTCGCCCGGCTCGACTTCGCCTTCCGCAAGATCTGGTTCGGGCTGATGCTGGGGACGCTGATGCTGCCGTTCCAGGCCACGATGATCCCGCAGTACACGATCTTCTACAAGCTGAACTGGATCAACACGTTCCTGCCGCTGGTGGTGCCGCAGCTGCTGGCGTTCGACTCGTTCTTCATCTTCCTGATGGTGCAGTTCATCCGGGGCATTCCGCGCGAACTGGACGAGGCGGCGGCCATCGACGGCGCCGGGCACGGCCGGATCTTCTTCTCGGTGATCCTCCCGCTCCTGCGGCCCGCCCTGCTGACGACCGGGGTCCTGACGTTCATCTGGACGTTCAACGACTTCCTGCGCCAGCTGGTCTACCTGTCCGACAAATCGCGCTACACCGTCCCCTTGGGACTCAACTCCTTCATCGACCGGGCGAGCGGGTCCAGCTACGGCGGCATGCTCGCGATGTCGGTGGTCACCCTCGTCCCGACGGTCGTGGTGTTCCTGTTCTGCCAGAAGCGCCTGGTGGACGGCGTGGCCAACTCCGGGATCAAAGGCTGAAAACCCCCACACCGTACAGAAGAAAGTGAGACCGCCATGGCACAGCACCTGTCCAGGAGGGGATTTCTCGGGATCGCCGGGGCGGGGGTGGCCTCGGCCGCGCTCGCGGGCTGCGGGTTCGCGCCGCCCAGCAACAGCGGAACCGGCGCCGGGAACAACGCCCTGACCTTCCGCTGGTGGGGCGGCAACGCCCGCAACGACGCCTACCAGAAGGCGGTGAAGATCTTCACCGACAAGACCGGGATCGCCGTCACCACCCAGTACTCCGGCTACGACGGCTACTTCGACAAGCTGAACACCGAGTTCGCCGGCGGCAACCCGCCCGACATCTTCCAGATGGACACCGCGCTCATCAGCACGTACGCCGGCCGGAACGTGCTCACCGACCTGGGTACCTACATTCCCGGCACGATCGGCCTGGACACCCTCTACGCGCCGCTGCGCACGGCGGGCGCGGTGAAGGGCAAGACCTACGGCGTCCCCTCCGGCTCCGGCAACGCCCCGGTGCTCTACGACAAGACGGTCTTCGACCAGCTGAAGATCACGCCCCCGACGAACGACTGGACGTGGGAGGACTTCGGCACCATCGCCGGCGAGGTCTCCAAGGCCTGGGGCCCGAACAAGTACGGCGCCCTGGACGCGTCGAAGGACGACTCGGGCGCGCTGCAGCCGTGGCTGCGCCAGCGCGGCAAGGACCTCTACACCGCTGACCAGACCCTCGGCTTCGGCCCCGAGGACCTGACCGAGTGGTTCACCTTCTGGGACGGCCTGCGCAAGTCCGGCGCGATCTGCCCGCCGACGCTGCTGAGCAACACCGACTCGGCGACCGGCACCCACCCGTTCATCACCGGCCAGATCGCGATGACCACCGGCTGGGGCCTGGCCCAGATGCAGCCGCTGACCCAGCACGAGCTGAAGCTGGTCGTCGTGCCGCGGGCCAACGGCAAGACCGGCCAGGCGCTGTCCGGTGGCGTGCTGCTGTGCATCCCGGTGAAGAGCAAGAACCCGGAGGGCGCGGCGAAGCTGATCAACTTCTTCCTCAACGACGACGACGCGATCAAGACGATGAAGCTGCAGCGCGGGCTGCCACCGTCGGACAAGGCGAAGAACCTCCTCGCGCCGACCGCCACCGCTCCCGAGAAGGCGGACATGGACTTCGGCGAGTACGTGGCCGCGGAGGTCGCCAAGGACGGCCTGCCCACCGCGCCGACCGCGCCGCCGGGCTACGGCGACGTCAAGACCGCGCTCGACTCGGCGGCCAAGCAGATCGCGTTCGGCAAGATGTCGATCGCGGCCGGCGTGACGCAGTTCTTCAGCGACGCCAAGAACGCCCTCGCCAACGCCAAGTAGGAGAGCTGTGCGCATCGACGCCGTGCGGGGCACCGACCTGTTCATCGGCTCCGCCGCCGCGGCCCGCCAAGTGGTCAGAGTGACCCTGAGCGGGCCGCCGGCGGTGACACGGGTCCGGGTGGAGGGCAAGCGGGTCTTCACGCCCGAGCCCGTCACCGCCGACGTCCACCCGGACGGCGTCACCGTGGAAGTCGGCGTCGTCTGCCAAGCTCCCGAAGGCTCGGAACACCGGGTCACCGTGGTCGCGGAGTCGGCCGGGCAGCGCGTCACGGCGGAGGCGGACCTCGTCGTCGCGGAGACCGGCTGGACGATGTGGATGGTCTCGCACTTCCACTACGACCCGGTCTGGTGGAACACCCAGGCCGGCTTCACCGACACCTGGCTCGACCTGCCGCTGGCGCAGGAAAAGCGGATGACCTTCCAGCGGTCGGCGTTCGACCTGGTCCGCGCGCACCTGGAAGCCGCCCGCGACGACGAGGACTACCGGTTCGTCCTGGCCGAGGTCGACTACCTCAAGCCGCACTGGGACACCTTCCCCGGCGACCGCCAGGACCTGCGGCGGTTCCTCCGCGACGGCCGGATCGAGCTGGTCGGCGGCAACTACAACGAGGCCAACACCAACCTGACCCACCCGGAGTCGACGATCCGCAACGCCGTCTACGGCGTCGGCTACCAGCGGGAGGTCCTCGGCGGCGACCCGCGCTCGGCGTGGATGCTCGACGTGTTCGGCCACGACCCGGCCTACCCCGGGCTGATGGCCGACGCGGGCCTCGAGTCGAGCGCCTGGGCGCGCGGGCCGTGGCACCACGTCGGGGCGAAGCGGCACACCGGCGACATCGGCCGGATGCAGTTCCCGTCGGAGTTCGAGTGGATCTCGCCGAGCGGGCGGGGCCTGCTGACCGCCTACATGGCCGACCACTACGTCGCCGGCTGGGGCATCGAGCGCCAGGACACCCTCGAAGAGGCGATGGAGGAGGCCTACTGGCAGTTCAGCACGCTGCGGCAGGTGGCCGCCACGCGCAACGTGCTGCTGCCGGTCGGGCACGACCACAACATCCCGTCGCGGTTCTGCACCGAGATCCACCGCACCTGGAACGCCCGGTACGCCTGGCCGCGGTTCGTCGTCGGCCTGCCCCGGGACTTCTTCGCCGCGGTCCGCGCGGACGCGGCGGCGCGCGGCACGGCGATCAGCGTGCAGACCCGGGACATGAACCCGGTCTACACCGGCAAGGACGTCTCCTACATCGACACCAAGCAGGCCCAGCGCGCGGCGGAGGTCGTCGTGCTCGACGGCGAGCGCGCGGCGACCCTCGCCGCCCTGCTCGGCGCGCGGTACCCGCACGAAGCCCTCGACAAGGCCTGGCGGCAGCTCGTCTACGGCGCCCACCACGACGCGATCACCGGAACCGAATCCGACCAGGTCTACCTCGACCTGCTCACCGGCTGGCGCGAAGCGGCCGAGCGCGGCGGCGAGGTCCTCGACGGCGCGATCGCCGAACTGGCCCGGCACGCCGACACGTCCGGGGACGGCGTGGCCGTCTTCGTGCTCAACACCCTCTCCTGGACTCGCGATGCCATCACGTCGGTGACCGTGACCCCGGGGACCACGGGCGCGCGGGTGGTCGACCCGGACGGCCGCCCGGTCCCCGCCATCACCGACGCCGTCGTGCGGCATCCCGACGGCTCCCTCGCCGAACTGACACTGACCTTCTTGGCGACGGCGGTGCCCGCGCTCGGCTACCGCGTCTACCGGGTCCTCGACGCGGACACCGTGCCGCCCGGGTGGACGGTCCGGCCGGGGCCGCCGTCGATCGAGAACGACGTCTTCGCCGTCGAAGCCGACCCGGCACGCGGCGGAGCGCTCAAGCGCGTCCACGACCGGCGCAGCGGCCGGGAACTGCTGCGGGACGGCGGTCTCGCGGCCGGGCTGGTGGTCCAGGACGAGCACGCCGAGCACCCGGTGTGGGGCGAGGGCCCGTGGCACCTGCTGCCCAAGGGCCCCGGCCACGGCCCCGGCGCGGCGGACGTCGTCGTCGAGACCAGCCCGCTGGGGGAGCGGCTCGTCGCGACGACGGCACTGGACGACCTGCGGATCACCCAGCGCACGACGCTGTGGCGTGGAGTGTCCCGGGTGGACGTTCGCACCCACGTCGACGGTTCGGTGGGCCGGGACCGGCTCCTGCGTGCGCGGTTCGACTTCGCGGTGCCCGGGGCGCTCCCGGTGGCCGAGGTCGGGTTCGGGGCGATCGGCCGGTCGTTCGGCTTCCCCGACGTGGACGCGGCCGAGCACCTGTGGACCCTGGACACCCCGGCCCACACCTGGGCCGGGCTGTCGGCGACGGCCCGCGTGACCCTCGTCGGCGACGACGGCACCCGGACCGCGCACGCCATCGGCGTCGCCGAAGTCGTCGAGCCCCTCGAACCCGGGCCCGAGGTGCGCGCGCTGGTGGCGGCGCTGGCCGCGAAGGGCGTGACGTCGACGTGCACCCGCCCGGGCGGCCCGCGCTACGGTGCCCTCGACGCCGACTCGAACCTGCCCGACGTCCGGATCGTGCTGGGCGGGGACAATCCCTACGCCGCCGAGGTCTTCGCGCTCGCCGGGCCCGCGTACCGCGACGCGTTCGACCGCCACGGCCGGGTGTTCGTCCCAGCGACCCCGACCCGGCGCGAAGCCTGGGTGCCCGACGCCGACCTCCGGGGACCGCGCGACTTGCCGGTGGTGATCATCGGGGACGTCCCGGCGGCCACCGCGGAGTTCCGCGCGGGGGCCCTTGACGTGCGGGTTCCTTCCGGTTCGGAAGGCACGGCCGAACCCGTCGACGGCTACTCCGTCGCGGTCGTCAACCACGGCACACCCGGGTTCGTCGTGGACCCGGGCGGCACGCTGCACCTTTCGCTGATGCGCTCGTGCAGCGGCTGGCCCAGCGGGGTGTGGATCGACGGCGACCGCCGGACCGCGCCGGACGGCTCGAGTTTCGCCTGGCAGCACTGGACCCACACGTTCGACTTCGCGATCGTCGCGGGCGAGGGGGACTGGCGTGACGCCGGTTTCCCGCGCAGCGCCCAGGAAGCCGCCCACCCGCTGCGGGCCCGGCAGGTGCCCGCCGACGGCGGCGCACTGCCGCCCACGCTGAGCCTGATCGCCGTCGAGCCGGCCGAAGTCGTGCTGACGGCGGCGAAATCGGCGGGCAACCCCCTCGCCACGGGAGCGGTCGCCGCTCCTTCGGACGCGATCACCCTGCGGGTGTACGAGCCGTCCGGGACGCCGGCCACGGCGTTCGTCTCGCTGCACGGCGGCGTGCGGTCGGCCTGGCGCACCGACCTCCTCGAGGAGCGTGGCGAGCCCCTTCCGGTCGACGGGGGCCGGGCGCGCGTCGACCTGGGTGCCGCGGACGTGGCGACGCTCCGGCTCGAGCCGGTCGTCCGCCGCTCGGAAGCGGGACGGGAGATTCTCCGCGCCGCGGAGCCCGTGCAGCCGGTCCACACGCGGTACTGGTTGCACGACGAAGGACCGGCGCCGGTCGGCAACCTGCCGGTCAGCGTGCACGTGACCCCGCCCCGGCTGAAACTCGGCGAGGACGGGCGGGCCCGGTTCGACGTCACGGTCGCCTGCAGTGGCCGGCGGGCGCACGGGCGCGTCGAGCTGGACCTGCCGCCGCGGTGGCGGCTCTCGAAGGCCCCGGACCTGGACTACGACCTCGAGCCGGGAGAGCACGCCCGGATGGCGGTGGAGGTGCGGGGGCCGGCGGAGCCCGGCCGCTACCTGCTCGCCGCCCGGATTGCCGACGACCACGGCCAGGTTCTCGAAGACACGGCCGAGGTTCTGGTGGGGGCGCCGCCGGCGGGTGACGACCTGGTCGACGTCGCTGTGGGGACCGAGGCGATCGCGGTGGAACCGGGCGGGAGCGCGGAACTGGTGGTGTCGCTCGCCAACCTCGCACAGAGCGAAATCCGGGGCGGGGTGACGGTGATCAGCCCGTTCGGCACCTGGGCGGACGAGGTGACGATCGGCCCGCGGGCCCAGCCGTTCCGGCTCGCGGCAGGGGAGCGGACGACGGTCCCGATCACGATCCGCGCGGCGGCCACGGCCCGCCCCGGCGCGCACTGGTGGGCCCTGGTCCGCGTGACCGGCCGCGGCCGCCTGTCCTACACCCCGGCGGTCGAAGTCCGCATCACCGGCTGACCAACGGGGCCGGTCCAAAGCGCCCCAATGTGGCGTTGGTTGCGTCCAACGCACCGAACGCCACATTGGGTGCGTCTGACGCACCCAATGCCACATTGGGGCGTTTGAGACCGGGCCCTAGACGCAGCGGTAGTCGCCCGCGGCGGGGCGCTGAGAACTGCCGGCAGAACCAGGCAGGACGCTCAGCAACTCTTCGGCCGCCGCCATCGTGGGGCGGGCCGTCGGGTAGGGGTGGAGCAGCCGCAGCACGGCCCCGATGACCGGGCCTTCCGTCCGCGGGCTGATGATGCCGCTGCCGTCGTGCGGAGGGTGTCCCTCCAGCGCCGCGTAGAGCGTGGCGCCGAGCGAGAACACCTCCGACGGGAAGTCGGGGAAGCCCCCGTCGAGCACCTCCGGCGCGAGATAGGCGCGCGCACCGGAGCCCGCCACGATCCCCGCGTGGCCGTCGGCCGAGATGACGACGTGGTCCGGGTCGAGGGCGGCGTGCAGGACACCCTCGTCGTGCGCGGCGGCCAGCGCCGCGGCCAGCTGGGCGCCGAACCGGGCGACGAGCCCGGGGGCGAGCGTGCCGTGCTCTTCGAGCAACTCGGTCAGCGTCCTGGCCCCCGGGTACTCCAGCACCAGATAAGTGGTGCAGTCGTCGTCCACGACGTCACAAATCGCCGCCCGCGGCGCGGGGATGGTGGGCGCCGCGGGCGGCTCGTCGAACAGCGGCTTGACGGCGACGATCCGGTCGAGCCGTTCGTCCCGGGCGTGCACCGTGCCGTGCCCCGCCGGGCCGAGCAGCCGGTACCGGTCGCCGATCAGGGTGCCTTCGTGCGCCACGTCGTCGTCCCTCCGCGTGATCCACCGTCCTGCTGGGGGATACGGCCGAAAAGCGAATCCGGTTCGCTTGATCGACTCGATTTCCCCCAGCAGGGTGGGCCGTCACTTCAGGGGCCGGACGCTCCCCAGCGTCGGGACCACCTTGGCGATGGTGCCGTCCGGGGTGAACCGCAGCCGGTCGATGGTCACTTCGCGGTGGGTCCCGTCGCCACCGGGGATGGCGAACCGGTGGTAGGCGATGTACCACTCGTCCTTCCCCGGCACCTGCACGATGCTGTGGTGACCGGTGCCGAGGATGCCGAGCGACGGGTCCTTCTCCAGGATGACGCCCCGGTTGACCAGCCCGTCGCCCAGCGGGCTCGTGGCCGTCGCGTAGCCGACACGGTAGTTCTCGCTGCCCGTGTCGTCGATCGACCACGTCAGGTGGTACGTGCCGGCCCGCTTGGTCATGAAGAGCCCTTCGCGGAACCCGTCCAGCCCGGTGAGCTGCTTGATCTTCGCCGGGTCGTACGACGTCAGGTCGGCGTTCAGGGGCACGACGTAGGCGTTGCCGTTGCCCCAGTACAGGTACGTCTGCCCGTCGTCGTCGGTGAACACCGCCGGGTCGATGGCCTGGCCGCCGTTCGGGTTCGCCGCGATCAGCGGCTTGCCCAGCGCGTCCGTGAACGGACCGGTGGGGGAGTCGGACACCGCGACGCCGATCTTGGCGTCCGCGCAGAAGTAGAAGTAGTACTTCCCGTTCTTCCGCGTGATGGTCGGCGCCCAGGCCCGGCTGTCCGCCCAGGACACGTCCGGGCCGAGGTCGAGGATCTTCGGGTGCCGGGTCCAGGTGACGAGGTCCTTGCTCGACCACGCGTCGAACGTCGTGCCCGACCAGCCGGGGAAGCCGTCGGTCGTGGCGTAGATGTAGTACGTGTCGCCGAAGCGGACGATGTTCGGGTCCGCGTTGAAGCCGGGCAGGACCGGGCTGTTCATCACGACCGCGCTGACCGTCCACGTGCGCCGCTGCCAGCCGGCGCCGACGACCGAGTAGCCCACCGGGCCGGTGAAGTCCTGCCGGGAACCGTTGTGGGGGAACACCTGCGTGCCGTCGGCCACCTGCAGTACCGGCGCCAGCCGCCGCACGTCCGTGCCCGGCTTCACCGGCAGGACGATCGTGCCCTTCGCGCTGTCGATGATCGCCGGCACCTTGAGCGAGTCGAGAGTCACCGAACCGACGGCCGTCTCGTTGCCCGGCGCGCCGAGCACCTCCTTGGCGGTCAGCCCCCGGTTCCACACGGTGAACCGCCGCATCTTGCCCTGGAAGTACTTGTCGGCGCCGTAGGCCGACCGGCCCAGGTAGTTCGACGTCGTGATGCCCGCGCCGAGGTCGCCGGGTTTCGTGGTGACACCGTCCACATGGGACACTTCGACGCCGTTGTCGTAGAGCCGTGCCGTCCCGTTCGCCAGCGTGTACGTCAGCGTGTGCCACGCACCCCGGCTCAGTGCCCGCTTGCTGTCGGCGTTCTGCTCGGTCGACCAGTTGCCGGACGCGATCGCCGCCCGGTAGGTGTCCCCGGTCGCGAAGAGGTAGCCGTCACCGGCGTTGTCCGTGCTGTTGCCCAGGTTCCACAGGAAGTACGGCGTCTGCTGGCCGGGGTCGACCCACACCTGCGCGGACACCGTGATCCCGCTCAGGCCGCTCATCAGGTTGTTCGGCAGAGCGACGTATCCGTCCTTGCCCGCGAAGGAAAGCCCGTCCGCCGAGCGCGTGACACCGCCGTGCATCGTGGCGTCCCGCCGGTTCCCGGAGACGTCGGTGACGGTGTCGCCCCGGCCCGCCGCCGTGAGGTCGTAGTCGGCGACGACGCCCTTGCCGTCGGCGGTCACCGGCGGCGGGCCCTGCCGCAGCCGCGCCAGTTCGGCCTTCGTCACCGGCAGCACGGTGCCGTGGCGCGGGCTCTTCGGGAGCTGGTACTCGGCCGGGATCGACCAGTTCGGCTTGGCGAGGGAGTCGGTGACGAAGGGGACGTAACCGCGGCGCGGCGTCTCGTCCATGAAGGCGTAGATCTTGTTGCTGTCGTTGGCCTTGAACATCGTCGGGCCCTCGACCCAGTCGGTGCCGAGCTTGGTCCGGATGCAGTCGGAGACGAGCTCCCAGTTGCGCGGCTTCGTCGTCGGGAGGTCGACCGCGCGCAGGTTCTTCGACCGCTCGAGCACGATGTCGCGCTCGCAGGACCCGATCACCTTGCCGTCGGTGGTCAGCCGGTAGTAGTAGTCGCCGTCCTTGAGGACGGTGGAGTCGATGACGCCGGCCCCGGGGTCGTTCCACACCTGTGGCTTGCTGAAGGTCCGGAAGTCGCGGGTGGTCGCGTACATCATCCGTGGGTAGGTCGAGCCGGTGTGGTCGACGTCCGTGGGGGCATAGGGGCTGGTGGCCCAGTAGACGACGTAGGCGCCGATCGTCGGGTCGTAGGTCGCCTCGGGCGCCCACGTCATGCCGGCGGTGTCGTCGGAGACCCGGACGTGCCGCTGGTTCGACCAGGTCACCAGGTCGGTCGACTCCCAGATCTCCAGGTACTGGCTGCCGTGCCGCTGCGCCTGGTCCCAGCCGCGGCCGTCGTTGATCTGCAGATCGGTGGCGACGATGTAGAACCGGTCGCCTTCGGGGCTGCGGACGATGAACGGGTCGCGGACGCCGGTCTCGCCGTAGTTCGAGCGCAGGACGGGACGGCCGCCGTTGAGCTCGTCCCAGTGCAGCGGGTCGTTGCCGCGGCTGGCCGCGAAGTGGATCTGCTCGGTGTCCTGCGTCGCCTCCCCGGTGAAGTAGGCGAACATGTACCCCTCGAGCGCTTCCTTCTTCGGCAGCGGCAGGACGGTGAGCGTGAAGGAGCGTTCCGCCGTCGCGTAGCCCTTCGTCGCGCGGACCGTGAGACGCGCCTTGGCCGGCCGCGCTCCGGCCGCGGGCCGGGTCACCTCGCCGGTGGCGGTGACGACGCGGGGGTCCTGGCTGCGCCAGGTCAGCGTGACGTCGCGGGCGCCCTTGACCGGCAGGGTGATGTTGCCGCGGATCGCGTCCTGGTCGGGGAGCACGATGTCCTTGAGCGCGTTGTCGACCTTCTGCCGGTCGGTGATGTCCTGCGGCACCGTGACGGTGAAGGACCGGCTCGCGGTCTGGCCGGCGTAGGAGACGGCCGCCGTCAGGGTGACCTTCGCGTCGCCGGCGCCCGGCGCGGGACGCGTCACGACACCCGTCGCCGACACGACGGCCGGGTTGCTCGACGACCAGGTGATCGCCGAACCGCCGGCCCCGGTCCTGGGCAGGGTCAGGTTGTCGGTGACGGCCGAGGTGTCGCCGAGGTCGAGGGCGGCCGCGTCGGCCGCGGCGCGCCCGGAGGCGGTGCGCTCGCCGAGAGCACGGGCTTCGTCGGCGGTCACCGCGCGGTCGTAGACGCGGAAGTCGCGGACGTTGCCCTTGAGGTACTTGTCGCCCGAGTAGACCGAGCGGCCCAGGTAGTCGGCGGTCGTGGTGCCGCCGCCGATCGAGCCGGGCGTGATCGTGACGCCGGTCTTGCGGGCGACCTCGATCCCGTCTTCGTACAGGACCGCGGTCCCGCCGCCGAGGGCGTAGGTGACCGTGCGCCAGCTGCCGCGGGCGAGGTTGCGGCCCGCGTCCGCCGTCTGTTCGGTGGACCAGTTGCCGGAGGCGATCGAGGCGCGGAAGGAGTCGCCCGTGGTGAACAGGTAGCCGTTCCCGGTGCCGCCGCCGTCGGTGTTGCCGAGGCCCCACAGGAAATACGGCGTGCCCTGGTCGGTCGCGACGTTCACTTGAACCGAAACCGTGATGTCCGTGAGATCCCGCATGAGGTTGTCGGGCAGCCGGACGTGCCCGTTCGTGCCGCCCAGCCGCAGCCCCTCGTCGCCCTGCCACGTCGTGTCACCGCTGACGGTGGCGGTGCGGCCGTGGCCCGACGCGTCGGGCACGGTCGTGCCGGAGCCGCCGGTCAGGTCGTAGCGGACGACCAGGCCTTCGTCCAGGGTGGCCGCGTGGCCGGAGGTGGCCCAGACGGTCGTGGACGCGGCGGCCACGGCGAGGGTGGCGAGGATCGCGGTCAGCGGGCGGGACCGCCGGAAGAACTTCGGCGACGACGTCGTCGCCGAGAGTCGAACGGGCATACCGGCTCTCCAGGAGGTGGGCGCCGACGGCGCGGGAAGAGGACATCGCGCGGGGAGTTTCCGGAACCTGCGAATGGGCCGCCGGGCGCGAAGTGAGCGCTAACATAGCTCCCGTTCCGCGCGGGGTCAATTGGCTGTTTTGCCTGGTGGTGTCCGACCTTCCGACGATCGGACCCTTGACACCCTGTGGCGCGGGTCACTTACACTGCGACGGCGTGTTAACGTTAACAAGGCTGCCGTGCCCGGCACTCGACGACGAGATGGGTGGACGATGATCAGTCGACGGGGACTGATGGCGGGCGTGGCGGGAGCCGCGGTCGCCGGTGTGGTCGGCGGCCGGGCCGTGGCCGGGGCCCAAGCCGCTCCCGGCGGGTACGTCATGGCGTACTTCACCGAGTCGCCGTCCATGACGGGGGCCGACTACGGGCTGCACCTGGGGGTCAGCCCGGACGGCCTCGAGTGGATGCCGCTCAACCGGAACAACCCGGTGGTGACGCCGACGGCGGGCACCGGCGGGCTGCGCGACCCGTTCGTGCTGCGCAAGCAGGACGGCCGGTTCGTGGTGCTGGCGACCGACCTCAAGGGCACCGACTGGTCGCTGCAGAACCAGTACGTCCACGTCTGGGACTCGGCGGACCTGCGCGGGTTCGCCGGCTACCGCCGGATCAAGCTCCATTCGATGGCCACGCACAGCTGGGCGCCGGAGGCGTTCTGGGACTCTTCGCGCGGCCAGTACGCGATCATCTACTCGGCGGCCTCCGGCGGCCACGACGTCATCATGGTCAACTACACCACCGACTTCGCGACCGTCAGTGCGCCGCAGGTGTTCTTCGACCCCGGCCACGCGACGATCGACGGGACGATGGCTTCGATCGGCGGCGTCAACTACCTGTACGTCAAGAACAACACCAACAGCACCCTGGTCGGCCAGCGCTCCGGCTCCCTCGCGCCCGGCAGCTTCACCACGTACAAGACCGGAATCTCACCCGGGCGGGGGGTGGAGGCGCCGCAGATCGTCCCGGCGCTGTCGGGGAACCGCTGGTACCTCTGGGGTGACACGTGGAGCCCCAACGGCCGGTTCTTCTGCTGGGAGACCACCGATGTGGCCGCCGGGAACTGGACGCTGCTGAACGACCGCGCGTACACCCAGCCGCTGAACTCCAAGCACCCCGGGATCACGCCGATCACGGCCGCGGAGCTGTCCGGCCTGGTCGCGCAGTGGGGTGCGCCGGCGTGGCGGCGGCTCAAGTCCTACAACTTCCCGGACCGCTACGTCCGGCACGCCGACTCCGTGGGCCGCATCGACCCGTATCCGTTCGACCCGTACCAGGACCAGCTGTGGAAGCTGGTGCCCGGGCTGGCGGACGCGTCCGGCGTCTCGTTCGAGTCCGTCAACTACCCCGGCCGGTACCTGCGGCACAGCGATTACCAGCTGCGCCTCGCGGCCGACGACGGCTCGGCGACGTTCACGGTGGACGCCACCTTCCACCAGGTGCCGGGGCTCGCCGACGCGAGCTGGTCGTCGTTCCGCTCGCACAACTACCCGGATCGTTACGTCCGGCACTACTCCTACGTACTGCGGATCGACCCCCTCGGCAGTACCTCGTCCACTGTGGACAAGCAGGACGCGACTTTCCGCGTCGGCTACTGACATCGCTCGCGAA
This sequence comes from Amycolatopsis sp. NPDC021455, assembly GCF_040640995.1. Lineage (NCBI taxonomy): Bacteria > Bacillati > Actinomycetota > Actinomycetes > Pseudonocardiales > Pseudonocardiaceae > Amycolatopsis > Amycolatopsis sp. NPDC021455. The sequence continues at coordinate 64,844 of NZ_JBFACT010000046.1, forward strand.
GGAGCCGTCATGCTACGACGACGTGGCGTGGTTCTGTCCTTGCTCGTGTTCGCCGCCGTGCTGCTCGGCGCACCCGGTGCGCAGGCCGCGCCGGTGACGGTGACCAACGGGAGCCAGTTCACCGACACCTCCGGCGCCCTGGTGCACGCCCACGGCGGCGGGATGCTCAAGGTGGGCGCGTACTACTACTGGTTCGGCGAAAACCGCAACGCCGACGACACCTTCCGCGCGGTCTCGGCCTACCGCTCGACCGACCTCGAGACGTGGGAGTTCCGGGGCGACGTGCTGACCCAGTCGTCGGCGGCCGAGCTGGGCCGGGCGAAGATCGAGCGGCCGAAGGTGATCTACAACAGCTCGACCGGGCAGTACGTCATGTGGATGCACAAGGAGAACGGCGACGACTACGCCGAAGCCCGCGCGGCCGTGGCCACCTCGTCCACAGTGGACGGCGCCTACTCCTACCGCGGCAGTTTCCGCCCGCTGGGTGTGCACATGTCGCGGGACATCACGCTGTTCAAGGACGACGACGGCACCGCGTACATGGCGTCGGCGGCCCGCGAGAACGCCGACCTGAACGTCTACCGGCTCACCGCCGACTACACCGGCGTTTCCGCGCTGGTGCAGACGCTGTGGCCCGGCTCGTACCGCGAGGCCCCGGCGATGTTCAAGCGCAACGGCGTCTACTTCCTGCTGACTTCGGGCGCCACGAGCTGGCAGCCGAACCAGCAGAAGTACGCCACGGCCACCAGCGTCACGGGTACGTGGAGCGGGTTGACGAACGTCGGGGACTCCACGGGTTACGGCAGCCAGACGGCGTACGTGCTGCCCGTGCAGGGCTCGCAGGCGACCTCGTATCTCTACCTCGGCGATCGATGGGCCGGTGCGTGGCAGCGTCCGGTCAACGAGTCGCGGTACGTGTGGCTGCCGCTGAGTTTCCCCAGTGCCACGACGATGTCGATGAGCTGGTACCCGCAGGTGAGCATCGACGCGGCCACCGGCGTGGTCGCGGGCGTCGGCACCGGCAGCGCGTATGAGTCGCTCGTCGCCCGGCACAGCGGGAAGTGCGCCGACATCCCGAGTTCGTCCCGCAACGACGGCGTGGCGCTGACGCAGTACACGTGCAACAACGGCGGGAACCAGCAGTGGAGCGAGCTGGACCTGGGCAACGGGTACGTCAACCTGATCGCGCGGCACAGCGGGAAGTGCCTCGACGTCTCGGACGGCTCGACGGCGGACGGCGCCGCGGTGGTTCAGTGGGCGTGCGACGGCGGCACGAACCAGCAGTGGCAGGCGCAAGCCGTCAGCGGCGGGTACGTCCGGTGGGTGGCGCGCCACAGCGGCAAGTGCCTGGACGTCGTTTCCGCGTCCACGGCCGACGGTGCCGCCGTCAAGCAGTATCCGTGTACCGGTGTGACGAACCAGCAATGGCAGCGGCGGGCGGCCTGAACGGCTCCTTTCGGCCCTTGACGGCCGGAGGACGGCTCGCTAGCTTTTGCGAAACTCCTTCATGTTTGGGGCCGCCATCATGCGCATGCTCGTGGCTTTGCTGACCGCCGTGGCGATGACGTCCGGCGTCGTCGCCTCCGCCGTGGCCGAAGACGTTCCGCAGCACCGGTTGACCGTGCGCGGCTCGGCCTTCGTCGACGAGTACGGCCGCGAAGTGGTCTTGCGCGGCTTCAACGTCTCGGGCGAGGTGAAGCTCGCGGAAAACGGTTTCCTGCCGTTCGCCAACGCGGCCGACGCGCGTCGCTCGGCCCAGGCGATGCGGGCCCTCACCGGCGCGAACGCGGTGCGGATCCCGATCGCGTGGGCCGGGACGCAGCCGGTGCGCGGGCCGGTGAACACGCAGTACCTGGCCGCGCTGACCGACCAGATGAAGGCGTTCCTGGACGAGGGTTTCACCGTCCTGCCGGACTTCCACCAGGACCTGTTCTCCCGCTACCTGTTCAACCGCGGCAGCTGGTACACCGGCGACGGCGCGCCGAAGTGGGTCGTCGACCTGGGCGGCTACCCGGCGGAGAGCTGCGGCATCTGCGCGCACTGGGGGCAGAACATCACCCAGAACGGCGCGGTCCAGGACGCCACGAAGGACTTCTGGCACAACGCCCGCGGTGTGCAGGACGAGTTCGTCGGCCAGGCCGTCCAGACGATGTCGTATCTGAAGGGCAACCTCAGCGCCGCCCAGTTCGCGGGCATCGCGGGGATGGACCCGTACAACGAGCCGTTCGCCGGGCGGTACGACTCGGGCCAGGACAGCAAGGCGTGGGAGCAGAACGTGCTGTGGCCGTTCTTCAAGCGCTTCCGCGACGCGATGGATTCGGCCGGCTGGCAGGACAAGCCCGCGTTCGTCGAACCGAACATGTTCTGGAACGCCAACATCTCCTTCCAGCTGCACCCCGGCGGCTTCCAGGACACCGGCGTCATGGGCCCGCGGTACGTGTTCAACACGCACTTCTACGACCAGCTCGCCCAGTCGGGCGTGTTCATGCCGGGCAAGGCGGGCGACGGCCAGTACAGCGCGAACTTCGGCACGGTCCGCGACCGCGCGACGGCCTTGGGCACGGCGGCGATCGTCACCGAGTTCGGCCACCCGATGACCGGCTACACCTCGGACAAGACGCCGACGGTCGACAAAGCGATGTACCAGGCCCTGGACTCCCGCGTGTCGGGCGCGAACTGGTGGGGCCGGCCGGCGCAGTCGGGCCCGGTGCTCTCGGCGACGCAGTGGCAGTGGGACATCTACAGCGGCCGCCACCACGAGCTGATGAACGACAACCCGGACAAGGTCAAGACCGACGGCGACGCCTGGAACGGCGAGGACTTCTCGTCGGCCCGCACGGCGGACGACGGAACGGTCCAGCTCCGCCAGGACGCGCGCCTGCTCGACCGCCTCTACCCGGCCGCGGTCGCGGGCCACACGCTGGCGTTCACGTACGAGGACCGCTCCCGTGACGGCAGCCAGACGCTGACGTGGAACCGGATCCCGTCGACGATGCCGGCGACGGCCGCGCTGACCGGCACCGGCCGGTACGGCGTCCTGGTGTGGCAGGGGACGGACGCGGGCGCGCCGACCGAGCTGCACGTCCCGGCGGGGATGACCCCGACGGTGGTCACGGACCTGGCCTCGGCCACCCGGGTGGGCGACCGCCTGCGCCTGCCGGCGACCCCGGGCCTGCACTACGCGCTGGTCGCGGAACCGGCGAGCGCGCCGACGGCGGCCCAGCTCGCGGCGGTCCGGGCGGAACTCGCGGCCTGGGCGCCCACGGCGGTCGCGCGGTAATCGCCCGGGTGTCGTATTTTCTTCGGATTCCGCCCGGCGTAGCGTAATGTCGCGGGGTTGATTTCCGGAGAATTCACCGCCCCATTCGCGATCGCTGCCGCAGGGGAGGAAGAATGGCGGGATTTCGCTCGGTCCGGCGTTTCACCGTGGCTGCTTCGCTCGCGCTGGCGACCTGCTTCGGCCTGGTCGCGCCGGTGCCGGCGGCCCTGGCCGCGACCACGACGAGCTGCCCCAGTGGAATCCAGGGCCTGGACCGCACCACGCTCACCCTGCCGGGCACCTGCGCCGGTTTCCCCGATCAGGGTGCGCCGTACGTGTTCCGGATCGCCACCCTTTACGGGTGGCGGCTGGTCGGCCTGGACGTCCTGCTCGTCCGGCTCGGTCCCGCGACGGCGACCTGCCCGGGCTACCAGGTCTCGGCGGACGGATCGGTCACGGCCACCCGCTGCGCGTTCACGTCCTGATCGGTCCACTGTGGACCGCTAGCGCAGGGTCTCGATCCCGGCCAGGAAGATGTCGACGCCCGCGAGGAACTGCTCGCGGTCGTCGTGCTCCCGCAGCTGGGTCGCGGCCTGGTGGACGAACGGGTACTCGTCCGGGTCGAGTGACGCCCAATGGGCGGCGATGTCGCCCAGGAACGCCGAGCGGTCCGCCTCGTCGGCGGCGAGCAGCCGGGCGTTGGCGGCGTTCTGCCCGGCGACGCCGAGCACGTAGTTCACGAGCGCGCCCGCGGCGTCGAACAACGCCCGCTCGGGTACGGCGAGCGCGACGAGCAGCCCGCCGATGCGCTCGTAGATCTCCAGCAGCGCGGGCCGCCACGGCTCCCGGGACAGCTGGGCGCCGACCCAGGGATGCGCGTCGATCGCGTCGAACAGCCCCAGTGACACGGTGCGCAGCGCTTCCCGCGGCTCGCCCTCGGCGACGGCGTCGGTCATGACCCGGGCGATGACGGCGTCGGTCGCCGCCGCGAGGAGGTCGCTCTTGTTGGCGACGTGGTGGTAGATCGCGCCGTAGCCGGTCGACAGACGGGCGGTGAGGGCGCGGAACGTCAGTGCGGCCTCGCCGCCGTCGTCCAGGATCGCGGCCGCCGCCTGCACGATCACTTCCTTCGACAGCCCGTCCGTGCGCCGCTGGGCTCGTTTCGCCATGCGCTGATCATCGCACGGTTGGAACGTCGATCCAAACTCGTGCTACGGTGGTGATTGGAACGGCAATCCAATCGGAGGAAACCATGACTGTCACGATCATCGGCGCCGGCCTCGGCGGTCTCGTCCTGGCCCGCGTCCTGCACCGGCACGGCATCCCGGCCGAGGTCTACGAGGCGGAAGCCTCGCCGGCCGCCCGCCGCCAGGGCGGCATGCTCGACATCCACCCCTGGAACGGCCAGCTCGCGCTGGAGGCGGCCGGCCTGACCGAGGGGTTCCGGAAGCTCGTCCTGCCGGGCCGCGAATCCTCCCGCGTCGTCGACCGCGACGGCACGGTGCTGCTCGACCGGCCCGACGACGGAACGGGTGAACGTCCCGAAGTGCAGCGCGGCGAGCTGCGGCAGCTGCTGCTCGACTCGCTGCCGCCCGGAACCGTCCACTGGGGACGCAAGGTGACCGGGGTGCGGTCCCTCGGCGGCGGCGGCCACGAGGTGAGCTTGGCCGACGGCGCCACGGTCGTCACGACCCTGCTGGTCGGCGCGGACGGCGCGTGGTCGAAGGTCCGTCCGCTGCTGTCCGCCGCCACCCCGGAGTACGTCGGCGTGACGGTCGCCGAGACGTTCCTGTTCGACGGCGACGTCCGCCATCCCGCCGCCGCGAAGGCCGTCGGAGCCGGAGCGCTTTACGCACTCGCGCCGGGCAAGGGCATGGTCGGGCACCGGGAGGGCGACGGGACGCTGCACGCGTACGCGCAGCTGTTCAAGCCTCAGGACTGGCTCGAAGGGGCCGACGCCGAGACCGTGACGGCCCGGGTCGCCGAGGAGTTCGACGGCTGGGCGCCCGAGCTCAGGGCGTTGATCACCGACAGCGACACGCCGCCGGTCCTGCGCCGCCTCTGCGCGCTCCCGGCCGACCATCGCTGGAACCGGGTACCGGGAGTGACCCTGCTCGGCGACGCGGCCCACCTCATGCCCCCGAACGGCGAAGGCGCGAACCTGGCCATGCAGGACGGCGCCGAACTGGGCCGGGCCATCGCGGCGCACCCGGGCGACGTGGAGACGGCACTGGGCGAGTACGAGCAGGGAATGTTCGAGCGAGCGGCGGCGGAAGCGGCGGACGACCTCTACGAAGTCATGTACGGCGACGACGCGCCGCACGGCATGGTCGCCCTGCTGTCCGGAGCCGAGGGCGCCGCGATGTAGCAGGGGAAGCGGGGTGCTCGAATGTGACTGGGATCTCGGCGGGAGAAGGTCGACGGGCAATGGTAAACGCCGTTAACCTCCGGCATGGTTCATGCCGCCCGGATGGCCGCGGTCCCTCGTGATCCGCGCGCCGACGAGTACCCCATGTCCTCGGTGCCGCACGGCTGGTACGCGCTTCTGCGGACCAGCCAGCTGCCGCGCGGCGAGGTCGTGCCGCTGCATTACTTCGGCCGCGCCCTGATCGCGTTCCGCGGGGCGGACGGGAGTCCCGCGGTGCGTGACGCCTACTGCCCGCATTACGGCGCACATCTGGGTGCCGGCGGGAAAGTGGTGGACGGGACGGTGGAGTGCCCGTTCCACGGGTGGCGTTTCGGCGCGGACGGCCGGTGCACGCACGCGCCGTTCGCCGCGCGGCCGCCGAAGGTGTCCATCGGCGGGTTTCCCGTCCGCGAGCACAGCGGGCTGATCTTCGCCTATACCGGGCCGGAAGCGCCCGGCTGGGAAGTGCCGGAGATCCCGGAAACCACGTCCCGGCGGTTCGCCCGTCCGATCGACGACGTGAACACCGCGCGGATCCACATCCAGGAGATGCGCGAGAACATCGTGGACGAGTCCCATTTCCACTTCATCCACGGGCAGCACGAGCCCCCGGTGCAGAACCTCGTCACGGACGGGCCGTTCGCCGAGGTCCGCGGCCGCATCCGGCGGCGGATCCTGCGCTGGGACATCGACAACACCTTCGACGTGTTCATGTACGGCCCCGGCGTCATGGTGGTGCGCGTCCACGGCGCCCTCCTTTCGCTGACCGCCGTCGCGCTCACGAACCCGATCGACGACCGCACCAGCGAGCTGAGGATGCTCTACTACGTCCGCAAACCGGCCAGGCTGCCGTTCCTCGCGCCGATCCTCAAGCTGGCCTTCCGGACGCAGGCGTTCGGCGAGGTCCGCGAAGAAATCGGGATCTGGGACCACAAGATCCACCAGGCCCGGCCGGTCCTGCTGCCGCACGAGAAGGGCATCAAGGCGCTGCGCCGCTGGTATGCCCAGTTCTACGCGGAAACGGCAGGCCCGGAACGACCGGCTGCCGGGCCGGGGCGAAGACAGGGGTAGGCGCCGAGCTCCTCGGGCGGGCGGCGTCTACCTGGTCAGACGGCATCGGCGTTGGACCTGTTCACCAAACTTCGATCGGAAGGCGGATCGTTGTATCGCCCTGAGGACATCGAGCTTCGGACGAGGGGAGGGCCGGGCGCCCGGAAATGCCGTGAGCCGGGTGCGTGGTGGCCGGTGCACGGCAGGCGGGGGCTACCCTGAAGGGCGATGACCGAGAACCAGCAGCCCAGGACGTACAGCATCCGTACCTTCGGCTGCCAGATGAACGTGCACGACTCCGAGCGCCTCGCCGGGCAGCTCGAGGACGCCGGCTACGCCCCCGTCCGGGACGGGGCCAAGCCGGACCTCATCGTGTTCAACACCTGCGCCGTCCGGGAGAACGCCGACAACAAGCTGTACGGCACCCTCGGGCACCTGCGGCCCGACAAGGTCGCCAACCCCGACCTGCAGATCGCCGTCGGCGGGTGTCTCGCGCAGAAGGACCGTGGCGAGATCGTCAAGCGGGCGCCGTGGGTGGATGTCGTGTTCGGCACCCACAACATCGGGTCGCTGCCCACGTTGCTCGAGCGGGCCCGGCACAACGCCGAGGCCGAGGTCGAGATCCTCGAATCGCTCGAGACCTTCCCCTCGACGCTGCCCGCGCGGCGCGAGTCGTCCTATGCGAGCTGGGTGTCCGTTTCGGTCGGGTGCAACAACACCTGCACCTTCTGCATCGTCCCGGCGCTGCGCGGCAAGGAACGCGACCGGCGGCCCGGCGAGATCCTCGCCGAGGTGGAGGCGCTCGTCGCCGAGGGCGTGCTCGAAGTCACCCTGCTCGGCCAGAACGTGAACTCCTACGGCGTCGAGTTCGGCGATCGGCTGGCGTTCGGGAAGCTGCTGCGCGCCTGCGGGACCATCGACGGGCTCGAGCGCGTCCGCTTCACCTCGCCGCACCCGGCGGCGTTCACCTCCGACGTCATCGAGGCGATGGCCCAGACGCCGAACGTCTGCCACCAGCTGCACATGCCCCTGCAGTCGGGCTCGGACCGGGTGCTGCGCGAGATGAAGCGGTCCTACCGCTCCGCGCGCTTCCTGAAGATCCTCGACGAGGTCCGCGCGGTCATGCCGGACGCGGCGATCACCACCGACATCATCGTCGGCTTCCCGGGCGAGACCGAGGAGGACTTCCAGGCGACCTTGGACGTCGTCGCGCAGGCCCGCTTCTCCAGCGCGTTCACCTTCCAGTACTCGAAGCGCCCGGGCACGCCGGCCGCGACGATGGACGGCCAGCTGCCGAAGGAGGTCGTCCAGGAACGCTACGAGCGCCTGGTCGAGCTGCAGAACGCCATCTCCTGGGACGAGAACAAGAAGATCGTCGGCCGCCGTGTCGAGCTGCTCGTCGCCGAGGGCGAGGGGCGCAAGGACGCCGAGACGCACCGGATGAGCGGCCGGGCCCGTGACGGGCGGCTGGTGCACTTCACGCCGACCGGCGCCCACGTCGACCGCTCGGTCCGCCCCGGCGACGTCGTCGAGACGGTCGTCACCTACGGCGCGCCGCACCACCTGGTGGCGGACGGCGAGCTGCTGTCGCACCGGCGGACGCGGGCCGGCGACAACGCGGAGGCCGGGCTGCGGCCGAAGACGAGCGGCGTCACGCTGGGCCTGCCGGGCTTCGGTGCCCCGGCCGCCCGGCCCGAACCGGTGAGTGGGTGTGCGCTGTGACGGAGTCCCCGGGCAACGGCGAGGTGGCCGAGCTGGCCGCCGAGATCGACGAGGTGGGCGAGCGCGCGTCCCGCACGGTGGAGCTGGGCCGCCGCGGGTTCACCATCGCCGTGTTCACGTTCGTGCTGCTGGTCTGCCAGCTCCTCCCGTGGGTCGGTGACCACGCGGGCTGGCAGGTGCTGGCCGGCGAGGGCGGCGGCATCCCGCAGCTGTTCGCGGCGACGTCGACCGGCGTCGGCATCCTCGCCTCGGCGCTCGCGCTGGTGACGCGCCGCTGGTGGCTGGCCTGGGTCTGCGCCGCGGGCGGCTGGTTCGCCTCGGTCGACGGGCTGCTGGCGATCTGGTCGCAGCAGTCGTCGCACGCGCCCGGGTCCGCGGGCGGCGGCCCCGGGATCGGCCTGATCATCGCCTGGCTCGTGATGATCTGCCTCGCGGTGCAGTGGATGCGGACGGCTTTCTCGCGGTCGTGAGGACCGGTGGGGACCAGGCTCAGCCTCAGCCGACGCGGAGGGTGAGGGTGCTCGCCGAGTACGCGGCGGCGTACAGCGTCGTCTCGGGGTGGTAGAGCCGCAGTGAGACGGTGGCGCTGAGGCTGAAGCTCAGGCTGAGGGAGAACCCGCCGTTGGGCCGGCAGGTGGTGTCGGCGATGTTCACCCAGGCCCCGGCCTGCAGCTGCTGCACGATGACGGCCTCGAGGACCTCGGTGCCGTCCTCGGCGCGGGCGGCGTCGAGCACCTTCAGGTTGCCCTTGAGGTCGACCTTCTCGTTGACCTTGACGTGGTCCTTGGAGAGCTTGCCGTCGACCTTCACCTTCCCCTTGCCGGCTTCGACGGCGGAGGTGAGCGGCGCGGCCCCGGCGGGCGCGGCGAGAGCCGGAGCGAGCCCGGCGACGGCGATGGTGATCGCCAGAGCGGAGAGGATCCTGCTGGCACTGAACGGTGTCCTGGTCATGGTCGACAGTTGAGCACCGGCGGTGGCCCAAGGCGCGCGGAAACCCCCGTCAGGGCCACAACCGTCCCCCTTCGGGCTGATACCGCCCGGCCCCGCTTGCCGAGCCCCGTAAAGCCGTGAAGGCCTCCTTACCGGCTCTTATGGCCGGTAAGGAGGCCTTCACGGACT
>NZ_JBFACT010000047.1:0-73751 GCF_040640995.1 Amycolatopsis sp. NPDC021455
GGTTTCGTGCCGCAGCAGCAAAGCACCCTGCCGCGCCGCGGCTCCGGTGCCGTTCTTGAGGTCCCGGCACTCCCGCCCACGACGCCCGGCGCGCACTAGGAACTCGTCATGACCCGCTATGTCCTGCGACGGCTGCTCCAGCTGATCCCGGTGTTCTTCGGCACCACGTTCCTGATCTACGTCCTGGTCTGGGCGCTGCCCGGCGACCCGTTCTCCGGCAAGTGCGGGCAGGCCGCCTGCCCGCCGGCCTACGTCGCCCAGATGACCGAGAAGTACCACCTGAACGACAACATCTTCGTCCAGTACTTCAAGTACCTCGGGAGCCTCTTCACCGGCGACTGGGGCGAAACCTTCAACGGCACCTCCGTCGGCGAGCTGATCGCGACGTCGTACCCGATCACGCTGCGGCTGGCCGTGATCGCCGTGGCCATCGAAGCCGTCATCGGCCTCACCGCCGGCGTGCTGACCGGCCTGCGCGGCAAGGGTTTCCTCGACAACCTGGTGCTGGTGTCGACGACGTTCCTGATCTCGCTGCCGGTGTTCGTCACGGCGATCGTGCTGCAGCTCTTGCTGGGCGGCAACGGCCTCGGCTGGATCGAGGCCAGCGTGTCGGAGAACCCGAGCGTCGGCGAACTGATCGTGCCCGGCATCGCGCTCGGCAGCCTGTCGATGGCCTACGTCGCCCGCCTGTCGAGAACGAGCATCGCCGAGAACCGCCGCGCCGACTACGTGCGGACGGCGATCGCCAAGGGCCTGCCGCAGAGCCGGGTCGTCGGCGTCCACCTGCTCCGCAACTCGGTGATCCCGGTGCTCACCTTCCTCGGTACCGACCTCGGCGCCCTGATGGGCGGCGCGATCGTCACCGAAGGCGTGTTCAACATCAACGGGCTGGGCAGGCTGATCTTCCGCGGCATCCAGGACCGGGAGAGCGCGACCGTCGTCGGCGTCGTCGTCCTGCTGGTGCTGGTGTACCTGCTGATGAGCCTGATCGTCGACCTGCTCTACGCCGTTCTCGACCCGAGGATCCGCTATGACTGACCCGAACCTGGTGGGCGGTGGCGGCGCCGACGCGGCCGAGCTGTCCCGCGTCGACGACTCCGCCACCGGCCCGCAGAAACCCCGCAGCCTGTGGAGCGACGCCTGGCGGCAGCTGCGGCGCAAGCCGGCGGTCATCGCCTCGGCGGTGATCATCCTGTTCATCGTGCTGCTCGCGATCGCTCCCGGCCTGTTCAGCTCGCGCGACGCGGGGTTCAGCGATCTGTCCCACGCCAACGAAGGGCCGTCCGCGGACGCCTGGTTCGGCTACGACAACCAGGGCGCCGACGTCTACGCCCGCACGATCTACGGCACGCGTGCCTCGGTGCTGGTCGGCGTGTTCGCCACGCTGCTGACCGTGCTCTTCGGCTCGATCGTCGGCATCCTCGCCGGCTATTACGGGCGGTTCGTCGACAGCGTGCTCTCCCGCTTCGGCGACATCTTCGCCGGCCTGCCGTTCATCCTCGGCGCGATCGTCATCCTGACGACGTTCAACGCACCCGGCACGAACCCCGGCGCCGTCACGATCGTCGTCCAGGTGGTCTGTTCGATCGCGGTGCTGAGCTGGCCGGTGGCCATGCGGATCATGCGCTCGGCGACGCTGGTGGCCAAGCAGCTCGACTACGTCAAGGCCGCGCGCGGCCTCGGCGCGAGCACCCCGCGGATCATCTTCCGGCACCTGCTGCCGAACACGATCGCACCGGTGCTGGTGTACGCCACCATCGCGCTCGGCGCGTTCATCGGCGCCGAAGCGACGCTCGCCTTCCTCGGCATCGGCGTGCGCGCGCCGGTGGTCTCGTGGGGCTTGCTGATCGCGGACTCGCGGGACTACTTCCAGAGCTACCCGCACATGCTGCTGTTCCCCGGCGCCTTCGTCACCCTGACCGTGCTGGCCTTCGTGATGCTCGGCGACGGCATCCGCGACGCGCTCGATCCGAAGTCGAGGTAGATCCCCTTGTCCGACAACGAACTCCTGCTCGAAGTCGAAGACCTGCGCGTCGAGTTCCGGACGTCCGAAGGTGTCGCGAACGTCCTCAACGGCGTCAGCTACTCGGTGCACGCCGGGGAAACCCTGGCCGTGCTGGGCGAATCCGGTTCCGGGAAGAGCGTCACGGCGCAGACGGTGATGGGCATCCTCGACATGCCGCCGGGCGTGATCACCGGCGGTGCCGTGCGCTGGCGCGGCGAGGACCTGCTGACCGCGTCCGACGAACGCCGTCGCGAGGTCCGCGGCAGTGAGATCGCGATGATCTTCCAGGACGCGCTGTCCGCGCTGAACCCGGTGTTCACCGTGGGCTTCCAGATCGAGGAGCAGCTGCGCGTCCGGCTCGGGATGTCCAAAAAGGACGCTCGGAAGCGCGCGATCGAGCTGCTCGACATCGTCCGCATCCCGGCCGCCGAACGCCGGATCAAGGATTACCCGCACCAGTTCTCCGGCGGCATGCGCCAGCGCGCGATGATCGCGATGTCGCTCGCGCTCGACCCCGACCTGCTCATCGCCGACGAGCCGACCACCGCCCTCGACGTCACCGTCCAGGCCCAGATCATGGACCTGCTCGGGGAAATCCAGGCCGAACGCAAGATGGGGCTGGTGCTCATCACCCACGACCTGGGCGTGGTCGCCGAAGTCGCCGACCGGATCGCGGTGATGTACGCGGGCCGGATCGTCGAACAGGCCGACGTCGGCGAGCTGTTCCGCGCGCCGGGCCACCCGTACACCGCCGCGCTGATGGACTCCCTGCCCCGGCTCGACCTCAAAGGACAGACGCTGGAAACCATCAAGGGCCTGCCGCCGAGTCTCCTGGACATCCCGCCGGGCTGCCCGTTCCACCCGCGCTGCAAGCGGGCCGAAGCGCGCTGCTCGTCGGAGGTTCCGCCGCAGCACGCGCTCGGCTTCGGCCGCACCAGCGCGTGCCACTTCGCCGAAGAGGTGGTGAGCTCCCGTGCCTGAACCCATCCTTTCGGTCACCGACCTGAAGAAGCACTTCCCGGTCCGTGTCGGAGTCCTGTTCAAGCGCACGATCGGGCAGGTCAAGGCCGTCGACGGCGTCTCGTTCGACCTGATGCCGGGCGAGACGCTCGGCGTCGTCGGCGAGTCCGGCTGCGGGAAGTCCACGCTCGCCCAGGTGCTGATGCGGCTCGAAGAACCGACGAGCGGGACAGCGACGTTCGAGGGCCGCGACATCTTCGGCCTGCGCGGCAACGAACTGCGCCGGCTGCGCCGCGAAATCCAGATCGTGCTGCAGGATCCCTACACCTCGCTCAACCCGCGGATGACCGTCGGCGACATCGTCGGCGAGCCGTTCGAGATCCACCCCGAGGTGGCGCCGAAGGGCTCGCGAGCCGGCAAGGTGCGCGAGCTGCTGGAAGTCGTCGGGCTCAACCCCGAACACCTCAACCGCTACCCGCACCAGTTCTCCGGCGGGCAGCGCCAGCGCATCGGCATCGCGCGGGCGCTGGCCCTGCGGCCCAAGGTGATCATCTGCGACGAGCCGGTGTCCGCGCTCGACGTCTCGATCCAGGCGCAGGTGATGAACCTGCTCGGCGACCTGCAGGGCGAGTTCGGGCTGTCCTACGTCTTCATCGCGCACGACCTTTCGGTGGTGCGCCACCTGTCCAACCGCGTCGCGGTGATGTACCTCGGCAAGATCGTCGAGATCGGCACCGACGAGGAGATCTACGAGCGGCCCTCCCACCCGTACACGCAGGCGCTGCTTTCCGCGGTCCCGGTGGCGGACCCGGCCGTGCGCGGGCACCGGCAGGTGATCCGGCTGACCGGCGACGTGCCGAGTCCCCTGGATCCCCCGTCCGGGTGCCGGTTCCGCACGCGGTGCTGGAAGGCGCAGGAGATCTGCGCTTCGGAAGTGCCGGAGCTGGTGCCCAGGACCGACGGGCATCCGTCAGCTTGTCACTTCGCGGAGCAGAAGTCGGTTGTTCCATAACGTACTTTTTGCCGTTGTAAGCGCATTGTCCGATCTATACGGTGCAGGAACCGCTTTCCGGAGGAGGAGAAACGTGAAGAGACCCAGGCTTCTCGCCGCCGTGCTGGCCGTGCCGCTGTTCGGCGCGGTGTCGGCGGTCGCGGTGCCGGCCGCCTCGGCGCAGCCCGCGCTGTCCGGCCCGGCGACCGAGTTCACCGTGCTCGCCAAGGACGTCCAGAGCATCGCCGGTGCCCAGCAGGCCATCAAGGCCGCCGGCGGCACCGTGCTGGAGACCAACACCGCCGTCGGCCTGATCAGGGCCAGCGCCCCGGCCACCGGGTTCACCGAGCGCGTGACGGCGAGCCGGGCCGTGTTCGGCTCCGCCAAGGCCCAGGTCATCGGCTCGCTGCCGAAGAACGGCAAGAAGACCAAGAACGACAACGCGGAGAAGGAAGGCCGCGGCGCCGCTTCGGCGAAGAAGGCCGCGCCCGTGGGGATGGACCCGCTGGACGACCAGCTCTGGGGCCTCAAGTCCGTCCGCTCGGACCTCTCGCGCACCAAGCAGCCGGGCAGCAAGCAGGTCAAGGTCGGCGTCATCGACACCGGCATCGACGGCACGCACCCCGACATCGCGCCGAACTTCGACCTGGCCGACTCGCGCAACTTCACCCGCGACATCCCGACCGACCCCAACGGCGTCGAGCTGGACGGGCCGTGCGAGTTCCGCGGCTGCGTCGACCCGCCCAACCACGACGACGGCGGCCACGGCACGCACGTCGCCGGCACGATCGCCGCCGCGGCGAACGGCTTCGGCGTCTCCGGCGTCGCGCCGAACGTCACGCTGGTGAACATCCGCGCCGGCCAGGACTCGGGCTACTTCTTCCTGCAGCCGACCGTCGACGCGCTGACCTACGCCGGCGACGCCGGCATCGACGTGGTCAACATGAGCTTCTACACCGACCCGTGGCTGTACAACTGCACGGCGAACCCGGCGGATTCGCCCGCCGAACAGGCCGAGCAGCGCACGATCATCGAGGCCACCCAGCGGGCGCTGAACTACGCGCACCACAAGGGCGTCACGATGGTGGTCGCGCTGGGCAACCAGCACACCGACCTCGGCCTGCCGCAGCCGGACACGACGAGCCCGGACTACCCGGCGAACGCCACGCACCCGCGCACGGTCGACAACTCGACCTGCCTCAGCCTGCCGGTGGAGGGCAACCACACCATCGGCGTGAGCTCGTTCGGGCCGTCGCAGAAGAAGGCGGACTACTCGAACTACGGCCTCGAGCAGATCTCGGTGTCGGCGCCGGGCGGGTTCTTCCGCGACGGCTTCGGCACGCCGTGGTACCGCACGGTCGAGAACGAGATCCTCTCGACGTACCCGAAGAACGTCGGCGTCGCCGAGGGCAACATCGACGCGGACGGCAACGTCACGCCGGCGGGCGTCGCGCTGGGCATCCAGAAGGCGACGGCGGCCGACGGCCGGACCGGCTACTACCAGTGGCTGCAGGGCACGTCGATGGCGACCCCGCACGCGACCGGCGTCGCGGCGCTGATCATCTCGCAGTACGGCAAGAAGTCGCACGGCGAGTTCGGCATGGACCCGGACAAGGTCCAGCGGGTCCTCGAAGGCACGGCGGCGCAGATCGCCTGCCCGGTGCCGCGGACGGTGGACTACCTGAAGGAAGGCCGCGACGCGACGTTCACGGCGACCTGCGAGGGTGACCCGTCGTTCAACGGCTTCTACGGCCACGGCGCGGTCGACGCCTACGCGGCGGTGACGCGCGGGTCGCAGTACCTGAAGTAGGGTTCGGCGGATCGGCCCGCCTCCGGCAAACGGCCGGAGGCGGGCCTTTTCCGTGTGAGGGGGAGCGGATGGATCCGGAGGAGACGCGCAAGCCGGTGCTCGACGCGTTGAACCGCTTCTACGCGCCGATGCCGGCCGACGACCTGGTCATGGTGCTGGCGCTGGCCACGGGCGTCGAGCACGACGAGGAAGCGCTGACGGCGTTGGCGGCGGCGGACCGCGCGGAGTTCTCGGCCGGAGCCGAGCGGCCGGTCTGGATCTGTCCTGCCCTGGAGTACTCCGGCGGCGAGGCCAGCGACGAGTTCCTGACCCGGTCCGACTGGCCGATGCGGGCCAGAGTCGTCCGCGGGGTGCTGTCGGAAAGCCAGGAACTGTGGCTGCTGAAGCAGTTCGTGTCTTTGAAGTGGTCCGGGGAGTACCCGCCGTCCCGGCACCTGGACCGCCTGCACGAACGGATCGTGGACCTGAGCATCCACGTCCCGCGGGAGCGGCTCGCCGAGAAGAAGGCGGACCGCGGCGGGCGCTACGACCTCCTGGAGCTCTGGTGGGAGATCGCCGAGGACCGCCACGGCGAGCTGGTACGCCAGGAGCGGATCGCGCAGGCCGGCGTCATCGGCGAGCTCGAGCGGTTGCCGTTGCCCGAGCGGTTCTTCGGCGCCGGTCGGTACTGCAGGAGGGACCCGTGATCGACGAAACCGGCTACGACCCGGCCCTCACGGAAGCGAAGGAGACCGTCCACCTCAGCCCCGCCTGGCCGACGCGCGCGGGCGGAGCGAAGATCTCCACCGGGCGTTGGAGCTGGGCCTGACCGACTGACGCGGGCAGGCAACCTGTCCGGGATGGTCCGCGTGAACCGTAAGACCGGGGGAGTTCCGTTGGACGTTCGTGAACCGGCGCTGCCGGTGGATCCGAGGCTGCCGGGCGAGCCGTCGCTGCTCGAAGTCGGCCGCACGAGGGCGTGGCTGGCCCGCCGGGGCGTGTCGGTGTGGTTGCCGACGCGGCTGCTCGCCCTCCGCGTCGGCGGCCGCGGCGTGAAGACCCGGGGGACGCCCGGTTACCTGATCGGCGCCGTGTGCTCGTGGCTGCTCGGCGGAGTGGTGTTCCAACTGGCCGACCTGCCGGGGAAGACGGCCTTCCTGGCGGTGCTCATCGCGGTGTTCCAAGCGCTGCGCTGGCGGGCGGCGCAACGGCGCGAGCACCTCGCCGAGCAGCTGACCGGCGCCGGCGCGCCACCTCCGTTCCTCCTGGCGGTGGAGCAAGCCGGCTGGTACTTGGCTTCGGCGGCCGTCACGTTCGGCGGCGGGGCGGTCCTGTGCGCCGCGTCGTTCCTCACCGAGCCGCGGTTCACCTGGAAGCACTGGTATCCGCCGTCGGTGGTGATCGGGCTCCACACGTTCGCGCTGGCCGTCGGCGCCGGCGTGACCACGCTGGTGCTCGCCGGGGTGTTGCGCGGTCCGGTGATCGCGGAGGACGAGGCGTCCCGGCGGGTCGACGAGGTGCTGCGCGCGGAGGACCCGTACCGGTTCGCCCCGTGCGGCGTCTACGCCTTCCTCGCGATGCCGGTCTTCGTGGTCGACTGGGCGACGCCGGGGTTCCTGGGCTGGTCCGCGCTCGCCTACCTGCTGCTCGTGGCCGCGTTGCAGCTGACCGGTTGGTTCGTGACCCGCCACCGGTACCGCCGCCTGCCGCCGGGCTGCTACGGCCGGTGACGGCGGCTCAGCGGTTCGACGCCTTCTTGACGAACTTCGCCAGGTCCTTCGCCTGCTGCACCCGGGTCGGCTCGTGGACGTACATCATGTGGCCCGCCGGGTAGTACGCCGTGTCGATGTTTTCCCGCAGTTCTTCGGGGACCTGCAGGCGGGCCAGCACGTGCTCGGCGGCGTAGTACGGCGTCGCGCCGTCGTAGTGGCCGAACGCGACGTGCACCCGCAGGTGCGGGTTCGCGCGCATCGCCGCGCTCAGCGAGTCCACCACCGACACCGAGCGGCCCTCGAAGTCCGAGTACGACCACGCCTTGAACGTGTCCTCGTGGATGAGCTCGTACGGCAGGTCGTTCTCGTACTCGAGCTCCGCCCGCACGTAGTGGTTGAACGCGGCCGCGTAGGCCCCGATGACCCGGGAGATCGACGGGTCGTCGCTCATGTGCTCCCGGCCGCCGTCCGGCTCCCACGTCGTGAAGCGGCCGTCCATCCGGCCGACCGTCAGGCCGCGGTCGCGCAGCAGCTCGGTGAAGAAGCGGACGTGCTCGATCCGCAGGTTCACCCGGTCCACATAGGACTCGGTGAGCCCGGTCAGCGACGCCAGCGTGGCCACCGCTTCCGCACGGTCCTGAGTGGACAGACGAGCGCCGCGCGAGAGCACGTACGGCAGGTCCTTCGCCGCGAAGTCCTCGGCGTCGGCGAGCACGTCGTCGAGCGGGCGCTCGCCGTGCAGGCCGTGGTAGTGCGCGATCGCCGCGTACGTCGGCACGTACAGCGAGTACGGCAGGTCGTTGCCCTCGGTGAACCGCAGCGTGCCGAGGTCGAGCACCGACGAGATCAGCAGCAGGCCGTTGAGGTACAGCCCGTGCCGGTCCTGCAGGTGCGCGGCCAGCCCGGCGGCGCGCAGCGTGCCGTAGGACTCGCCGGCCAGGAACTTCGGCGACAGCCAGCGCTGGTGCCGCGACACCCACAGCCGGATGATCTCGCCGACCGACTCGATGTCGCCCTTGAAGCCGTGGAAGTCCTTCGTCTCCTCGCCGCCCGCGACCCGCGAGTAGCCGGTCGACACCGGGTCGATGAACACCAGGTCGCTGTGCGTCAGCAGCGTCTCCGGGTTGTCGGCCAGCCCGTACGGCGGCGGCACCAGGTCGTCGACGTCGCCCGACAGCACCCGGCGCGGCCCGAGCAGGCCCATGTGCAGCCAGATGCTCGACGAGCCGGGCCCGCCGTTGAAGGCGAATGTCACCGGCCGCGAACCCGGGTCGGCGTCGTCGAGGGTGTAGGAGGTGAGGAACACCTCGGCCTTCGCCTTGAAGCCCTCGGACTTGCCGTCCTTGACCACCTCCTTGCGAAGGACGACCCGGCCCGCTTTCGCCGTGTACGCGAGTTTCTTCCGCTTCACGGTCAGCGTGTGCCGGGTCGTGACGATGTCGTCGGTCGGCTCGGCCGCGATCTCCGTGGCTTCCGCGGCCTTCGGCTCGGGAGCCTCTTCGGGGGTGGTGTCCGCCATGGACCCAACTTAGTCGGCGCGCCCCGGCGGCTGTGGCAGGGTGACCTGGTGCACACCGGGAACTGGCCCTCGACGGTCGAGGAAGCGCTCGCCACGCAGGAACGGCTGCGCGACCGGGTCGACCTCACCGACGACCTTCCCGAGCTGCCACCGACGGTCACCGGCCTCGACGTCGCCTACGACGACGCCGGCGGCATCGCGGCGGCGGTCGTCACCCTCGAGACCGCCGGGCTCACCGTGGTCGAGGAACGGACCCACCGCGCGAAGGCCGTCTTCCCGTACGAGCCGGGCTTGTTCGCCTTCCGCGAGCTGCCGCCGCTGCTGGCCGCGCTGGACCGGCTGGAGCGCGCGCCCGACGTCCTGGTCTGCGACGGTCACGGCCTCGCGCACCCGCGGCGGTTCGGCCTGGCCTGCCACCTCGGCGTCCTGACCGGGCTGCCCGCGTTCGGCGTCGGCAAGACCCGGTTCGTCGGCTCGCACGAGCCTCCGGCGGTCTCCCGAGGCTCTTCGGCGCCGCTGGCCGACGCCGGGGAAGTCGTCGGCGCGGTGCTGCGGACGCAGGACGGCGTCAAGCCGGTGTACGTCTCGGCCGGGCACCGGATCGGCCTGGCCCACGCCTGCCGGCTCACGCTGGCGCTCACCCCGCGCTACCGGCTTCCGGAAACCACGCGGCACGCCGACCGGCTGTCCCGGGCGGCACTGCGATGAGGTCGCTGGCCGAGCTGGACGCGGCGGTGGCCGGCTGCCGCGCCTGTCCGCGGCTGGTCGCCTGGCGGGAAGGCGTCGCGGGCACCAAGGCGGCGTTCCGCGGCCAGGAGTACTGGGCGCGCCCGGTGCCGGGTTTCGGGCCGCCGGACGCGTCGCTCGCGGTCGTCGGCCTGGCCCCCTCGGCGCACGGCGGCAACCGCACCGGCCGGATGTTCACCGGCGACCCATCGGGTGATTTCCTCTTCCGGGTCCTGCACGAGGTCGGGCTCGCCTCCCAGCCGACGTCGACGGCGATCGGCGACGGCCTCCGGCTGTACCGCACCCGGCTCGTTTCGCCCGTGCGGTGCGCGCCGCCGGAGAACAAGCCGACCCCCGCCGAGCGGGACACCTGCCGTCCGTGGCTCGCCGAGGAACTGGCACTGTTACGTCCGACACTGCGGGCGATCGTGGTGCTCGGCGCGTTCGGCTGGCAGGCGTTACTGCCCGTGCTGGAAGCGGCGGGCTGGGCGATGCCGAGGCCGCGTCCGGCATTCGCGCACGGGGCGGTTCTGGAGCTGGGCGACCTGCGGGTATTCGGCTGTTATCACGTGTCGCCGCGCAATGTCCAGACACGCTTGGTGACCCACGCCATGGTGGCGGACGTCTTCCGCGCCGCGACCTCGGTGACAGGGCCGGACTGAATCGTTACGGAAACCGCAGCGACGCTGGTCACAGCCGGATGGGGCCCCCGAGCGGGGACGCGGCGAAGGTGTCACCATGAGGGCATGGCTGCTGCGAAGTCGAAGTCGGAACCGACTCGGATCCTCGTCCTCGGTGGTGGGTACGTCGGGCTCTACACGGCGTACGGCCTCCAGAAGATGCTCCGGGCCAACGAGGCCTCCGTGACCGTCGTTGACCCGCAGCCCCACATGACGTACGCGCCGTTCCTCCCGGAGGCCGCGGCGGGCGCCATCGAGCCCCGGCACGTGGTCGTGCCGCTGCGGCGGGTGCTCAAGCGCTGCCACGTGCTGACCGCGCGCGTCACCAAGATCGAGAACGAGAAGAAGTCCGTCACGGTCGAGGCGGCCGACGGCCACATCGAGCAGCTCGGCTACGACATCCTGGTAGTCGCCCTGGGTGCGGTGGCCCGCATCCTGCCGATCCCGGGCCTGGTCGAGGAGGGCATCGCCTTCAAGACCATCGGCGAGGCGATCTACCTGCGCAACCACATCATGACGAAGCTCGACGAGGCGGCCAGCACGCTCGACCCCGAGCTGCGCAAGCGCCTGCTGACGTTCACGGTGGTCGGCGGCGGCTTCGCCGGCATCGAGGCGCTGGCCGAGCTCGAGGACATGACCCGGTTCGCGGTGGAGAACTACTACCCGAACATCGAGACCTCCGACATCCGCTGGGTGCTCGTCGAGGCGGCCGGCCGGATTCTGCCCGAGGTCCGCGAGACGCTGGGTGTGTACACGGTCGAGCAGCTGGAGAAGCGCGGCATCGAGGTGTACCTGTCGACGGCGGCGAAGTCGTTCGAGAACGGCCACGTGGTGCTGTCGGACGGCACCGAGTTCGACACGGACACGATCATCTGGACGGCGGGTGTGAAGGCCAACCCGGTGCTGGCCAACTCGGACCTCCCGCTGGACAAGCGCGGCCGCCTCGAGGCCACGGCGGCGATGCAGGTGGTGGGCCACCCGGACGTGTGGACCGCGGGCGACAACGCGGCGATCCCGGACCTGTCCCGCACGGAAGAGGACCCGACGGCGACGTGCCCGCCGAACGCCCAGCACGCGGTCCGCCAGGCCCGCCTCCTGGCGAAGAACATCATCAAGGTGCTGCGTGGCGGCAAGCCGAAGGACTACTTCCACAAGAACCTGGGCGCGGTGGCGAGCCTCGGCCTGCACAAGGGCGTCGCGGACGCGCTGAACCTGAAGATCAAGGGTTTCCCGGCCTGGCTGTTCCACCGCGCGTACCACCTGAAGGCAATGCCGACGTGGAACCGCCGCATCCGCATCCTGTTCGACTGGATCCTGGGCGGTTTGTTCCGGCGTGAGGTGATTTCCCTCGGCCAGATCAACAACCCGAAGGACGAGTTCGCGCGAGTTTCGAAGTCCTGACGCGGTTTCGCCGAGTGCCCCCGGTCCGGTGACCGGGGGCATTCGCCGTTCGTGACCCGACGCTGTGGACGCCGCACCGAGGTCATCACCTAGAGTGTGCGGTGCCCCCGTAGCCCAACCGGCAGAGGCAGTCGACTTAAAATCGATCGAGTGCGGGTTCGAGTCCCGTCGGGGGCACCACGCAGGCTGTCATCGGCCTGAGCTCCTCTTTGGTTTCGGGAACGTCCGGAACTCGGGAAGCCCGGTCAGCGGCCGCGCATGAGGGCGGCGGCTGCTCCGCGGGTGCGATCGAAGATGTGCTCCAGGTGCTTGCGTACGGTGGCCACCGAGATGTACAGCTCGTGCGCGATTTCGGTGTTGCCCAGCCCGGCGTCGACGAGACGCAGGACCTGCTGTTCGCGGTCGGTCAATTTGGGGGCGCCGGTCGGGCGGTGCCGGGCGTCGTGGATTTCCCACAGGTGCGGGCGCAGGAGTTGGAGAACCAGCCGATCTCGCTCGGTGAAGTCGCGGCCTGGTCCGCGCCAGAGGGAGATCTTGCGGACGATGCCGGGCGGAGCAGGAATCGGGAGGTGCATGCCGTACCGGAAGCCCTCGGTGCGGCGGTAGTCGGCGTAGTGCGCAGTTTCGCGCAGCTGCGGCCAGGTGTAGAAGTCGGACCAACGGACCGGGGTAAGCAAATCACCGGTGCGTTCCGGGTATGTACATGGTTCGAAGCGGCGCAACGACTCCCAGTAATCCGGTAGCGCGACGCCTCCTTCCGCGCCGAGTTCGAGCGTCCGGTCATCCCCTTCCAGCCACTGGTCGCGCATCGGCAGTTCCCGCTGAAGGTCGAACTCGGGACATGAGATGGCTTCGCACGGGATGAGCGACGCCAGCCGGTCGAGCAGCGCCCACGGCATCCCGGCGATCGGCTCGTCGCGGCGGCCTTCCTCGACCGCGGTCATGAGCAGCCGCAGTTCGGCCTCGGTCAGCGATTCGCTCATCGGTCCCCTCCGTCCGCCGGAACGAGGGTCAGGTGTGGGACAAGCGAAACCAGCGTACGCTCCGGGGCCCCGGGAAATACGCCTCAAGGCGAATATCTTCTTCGCTCTGCCCGTCGCATCCTCGAAGGGGAGAAAACGAGGAGGAGGGCATGTCATCACTTGCCGAACTGGAAGTATCGGGTGACGAGGATCCCCGGACGGTGCTCGCCGCCTGGATCGGGGCCAAACGTGGAGAACTGGACACATATCTGGCGCGAGCCACCTCGAGACGGCGCCGGCTGCTGAACCTCACCGTCATCACGGGAACGCTGGCCGCGACCCTCACCGCGGCCCCGGCCTTGGGTGGGAAGCCGGTCGCGGACTGGCTGACGGCGACTTTGGGGCTGACTTCCCCGGCCTGGCGGCTGCTTTGCGCGGCCGCGATGCTCTGCTCGCTCACCGCCACGATCACGACGCAGCTGATGAAATCGCACGCCGTCGACGAGCACGTCAGCCGGGCACAGGCGGCCCGAGCCGGTCTCGAGATGCTCGAAGTCCGCTTGTCCGCGCGAAAGATCGAGTACGCGGACGCAGCGGAAGATTGCTTGGCTTGCGTCAAAGACACGAGCTTCGTCTAGCTCGAGTTACTTCGCGCATCAAGCGCGAAGAGATGGGCCGCGTCGGTCAGTGGGGGTCGCTCTCGGGTTGGCGTGGTGGGCGTCTGCGGTCCGTCTTGTAGTACTTGTTCACCGCGTCGATGCGGGAGACCGCGCCCAGTTTGCCGAACACGTTGTACAGGTGGCGTTTCACCGTGGCTTCGGAAATGTTCAGGTGGCCGGCTATCTGCGCGTTGCTCATCGCTCGCGCCGTCAGCTCCATCACCTCCTGCTCGCGGCTGGACAGCCGGTCCGGTACCGGCTTGTCGTTGTTCAGCAGGGAGCCGCGGGAGACGGCGAGGATCACCTGGTCCGAGGGGCCCGCCGCGCTGCGGACCGCGCTGAGCAGCTCCATCCGGGTTACGTTCTTCAGCAGGTAACCGCCGATGCCCAGGGCGATCAGGCGGTTCACCAGGAGCGGGTCGTCGTGCATGCTCAGGATGAGGATCGTCGTTTCCGGGGAGATCGCGCGGACGCGCGCCACCGTTTCCAGGACGGGCGGGCCCGGCATCTCCACGTCCAGCAGCACGACGTCCGGCTTTTCGCGCCGGATCACCTCGACGCCGGCCTTGCCGTCCGCCGCCTCGCCGACGATCGTGAAGTCCGGCTCGGACCGCAGTATCTGGCTGATCCCGTCGCGGAACAACGCGTGGTCGTCGACGAGCACGACCCGGACCGGGGTGTCAGGCACCGTCTTCGGTCCCGTGGCCCAGCGGGATCAGCAACTCGACTCGGGTGCCGCGGCCCGGCTGGCTCGTGATCACGACGTCTCCCTCCAGGAGCGACGCGCGCTCGCGCATCGACGACAAGCCGGCGTTGCGCGTGCCGTCGGCGCTTCCGCACGGATCCATTCCGACCCCGTCGTCCTCGACGAAGGAGTAGAGCTCGTTCGGGGTGATGTTGACCTGCGCCAGCAACCGCGTCGCGCCCGAGTGCTTGACCGCGTTGCGGATGGCTTCGCGGATGATCAGGAACGCTTCGCCGTGGATTTCCGGCGAGAGGTTGTGCTCTTCGCCGTTGACGCGCAAGCAATACTGCATCCGGCCGGGTTTGTTGTCTTCCAGGTAACTCCGCAGCGCGCGTTCGAGTCCTCCTACCGGCTCCCAGGCCCGCAGGTCGGAAATCAGCGCGCGGATGTCGCCCATGGTGTTCCGCAGAATCGACTCGGCCTGGCCGACGCAGTCGTCGGCTTTCCCCGCCTCGGCCGGCCGGAAGGCGGCGGACAGTTCGAGCTGCCGGTGCGCGGCCGCGACGTTGCCGCCGACCCGGTCGTGCACCTCACGGCTGATCCGCTTGCGCTCCCGCAGGTGGGCCTGCTCGATGCTGCGCAGCAGGAACCCCATGTAGGAACTCGAAGCCAGCCGGATGCGCTGCGAGACAAGCTTGTTGGTGGCGAGTGACAACTGCAGGAGCGCGTCCGGCGCGTGGCCCGCGGCCTTCAGCCGGTCCGCGCCGATCGTGGTGATCACCTCGAACAGCACCATCGCCGCCCGCAGGGACTCGCTCGGGTGGATCCGGTTCGCCGCGCGCGATGTGCCGATTTCCCGGGACAGACCCAGTTCGGTGACTTTCTGCCCGCGCAGCGACCGGGCGATGTCGACGACGATCGTCCTGGCTTGCCGGAGGCACTCGGTGCGGGTGTCCGCGTCCTTCAGGAGGCGGCTCGCCATCAGGCTGAGCTGACGTTCGTAGTGGATGAGAATTGAACTACATTCTTGATCCAAGATATCGGCCGCGGCCGCGCAGGACAAACTTCCCAATTCGGACTCCTCCCCCAAGTAACGTCCGTGGGTCGCCGGCCTCCCCCTGGTCGGCGTGGTGGCCGCAACTCTAACAGAGGATTCCGCAGCCGGTCAGGACACCGGTAACGAGTCCGTGTCAATCGGTTTGCTCAACCGTGCAGAACGGACAGCGTCGCGGCGTATTGGCTGACCATGAACGCCCGGTAGGGGTTGCGCGGGTGGGAGGCCGGCGAACGGCGCAATGCGAAGCAGGTGACGCAAAAAGCGCCCACGAGCAGCGAGGCGGCGGAAAGGCGCATGGCGGGAACCCACATCCACGCGACAACGGTAAACGATATCCCTACGCACAGCGCGCAAACGGACACGACAACACCCGCGACGCGTCGGCCGAAAATCACCACCAATGTGCGACGGCCCGCCAGTGCGTCACCTCGCACGTCGGAGAAGTCCTTGGCCACCGAGCCGACGCCGCCCATCCACGCCGGCATCGCCGTGGCGAGCAGCGTGATCCCCGGGTCGGGGAGCTCGCCGCCGCCGAGCAGGAAGCCGGCCAGGAAGGTCAGGCTCCCGCCGAGCGCGGCCACCAGCGCCGCACCGAGGTAGTGCCGTTTGAAACCGAACCCGGGGGCGGAGTAGAGGTACCCGAGCCCCAGCACAGTGAGGACCGGGAGCGCGAACGCCGGCCCCACGTAGAGGCCGCTGACCAGCGCGGCGGACGCGAAGCCGCGGCACCACGCCAGTGCGGTCCGGCGAGGCAGGTCGCCGCGGGCGATCGGGCGGTCGTGTCCCGACGCCCGGTCCTCGACGATGTCGGCCGCGCCGTTGTAGAGGTAGACGAAGATCATCGCGCAGCCCCACGAGACCGTGCCCGCGAGCAGGGTGGCGGGGGCGATCGCGGCCAGGTGCGGGCCGGCGAGCGCGAGGCCGGCCAGCAGCCGGACGAAGAAGATGATCTGCACGACCGGGCGGGCTTCGAGCAGGCAGTCGCGCAGAGTTCCCGTCCACGCCGTGGCGCGCGGACGGGGCAGGGCAGGGCTGATCAGTTCGAAGAACATCTGACTCCTCGATCGGCCGGAGGTCGGGAATCGCCCGGAAAGCCGTGGCGAAAAAGAGGTCGGCGTGCGGCGCCGGCTACAGGTCTATCCCGGCCGGCCGGCCGCACAAAGCGTCCCCCGGTGTAGTTCGGGTACAACCTTCGGCCCACTTCGGGTGTACGACAGATTGATTGCCGAATCGCCGGTGTTCGGGTAATCGGATCGTCGTGTCCTTTTGTTGCCAGCGCGCAGCCCTTTTAATTCGTGCGATCCGAACGCAAGCTGGCCATACGCGATCCGCCGAAGAAAGCAATTCTGCGCAACTGTAGGGAGATGCTCGTGGCCGCATCGGGACCCAAACCGATTTCCATGCTCGACGTTCCCGCCGACACACGGCGGGGCGGCGAGATCCGCACGCTGCTGTCGCCCCGGACGGTCGGCTCGACTTCGGGCTTCATGGGGGTGGCGACCATCGCTCCCGGCGACTACATCAGTTCGCACCTGCACCCGTACTCCGAAGAGTTCGTCTTCCTGGTCCGCGGCCGGCTGCGGTGCGACCTGGGCGAGGAGGCCGTCGACCTGGCGGCCGGGCAGGGCCTGCTGGTGCCGGAGCACACGCCGCACCGGCTGGTCAACACCGGTGACGAGGAGGCGTTCCTCGTGTTCCACCTGGGGCCGCTCGCGCCCCGGCCCGAGCTCGGCCACGTCGACCTGGAGGAGCACGTCGACCAGCGGGTGCGGTCGTGACCGGCCGGCGGGTAGCGGTCACCGGGGTCGGCGTGGTCGCCCCCGGGGGCGTCGGCGCGAAAGCGTTCTGGTCGCTGCTGGTGGACGGGCGGACGGCCACCCGGCGGATCACCCGGTTCGAGCCGTCCTCGTTCCGCTCGCAGATCGCCGCCGAGTGCGACTTCGACCCGGGCGAAGCCGGCCTGACCGCCCGCGAAATCCGGCGGATGGACCTCTACGTGCAGTACGCGCTGGTCGCCGCGCGCGAAGCGGTCGCCGACTCGGGGCTGGCGGCGGATGCCGTCGACCTCACCCGCGTCGGCACGGCGATGGGCACCGCCGTCGGCGGGACCGTGCTGCTGGAGGACGAGTACCTGCCGGCGTCGGACAACGCCACCAGCTGGTCGGCGGACCTGCGGTTCCTGCACCCGTTCATGTACGACGCGCTGGTTCCGAGCAGCCTCGCCGCCGAGATCGCGGCCGCCTTCGGGGCCGGCGGGCCGGCCGCGGTCGTGTCCACCGGCTGCACGTCGGGACTGGACGCGCTCGGGCACGCCTGCGCGATCATCGCCGACGGCGAAGCCGACGTGATGATCGCCGGTGCGGCGGAGTCGCCGATCTCGCCCATTTCGGTGGCCTGCTTCGACGCCATCAAGGCGACGTCGCCGAACAACGCCGAGCCGGCCAGCGCCTCGCGGCCGTTCGACCGCCGGCGCGACGGCTTCGTGCTCGGTGAGGGCGCGGCCGTGCTGGTGCTCGAAGAGTACGAGTCGGCGCGCCGCCGCGGCGCCCCGATCCACTGCGAGATCACCGGCTTCGCGAGCACGGGCAACGCCCACCACATGACCGGGCTCACCGCGGAGGGCATCGAGATGTCCGAGGCGATCGACCGGGCCATGGGCCAGGCCCGGCTGAATCCCGGGGACATCGACTACATCAACGCCCACGGCTCGGGCACGAAGCAGAACGACCGGCACGAGACCGCGGCGTTCAAGCGCAGCCTCGGCGAGGTCGCGTACCGGACGCCGGTGAGCTCGATCAAGTCGATGGTCGGGCACTCGCTCGGGGCCATCGGCTCCATCGAAGCGGCCGCCTGCGTGCTGGCCTTCGGCAACGACGCCGTGCCGCCCACGGCCAACCTCCACGAGGCGGATCCGTTGTGCGACCTCGACTACGTGCCGCTGGAGGCGCGCCCGGCCCGCCTCGACCACGTCCTGACGGTGGGCAGCGGGTTCGGCGGGTTCCAGTCGGCGCTGCTGCTGAGCCGGGAGCGGGTGGACCGATGAGCTTCCGGATGGTGATCACGGGAATCGGGGCGGTCACGCCGATCGGGGCCAGTACGGCGACGTACTGGGACGCCGTGCGGCGCGGCGAGTCCGGGCTGGGCTGGATCAGCCGGTTCGACCTCACCGACTACCCCTGCCGGGTCGGCGGCGAGGTGCACGACATCGACCTCGCGGAGTACGTCCTGCCCCGGATCGCGGCGCAGACCGACCGGTGGACCCAGCTGGGCCTGGTCGCCGCGGGGCAGGCGCTGGAGGACTCCGGTCACGACAGCCCCGGCGAATGCCCTTACGACACCGCCGTCATCACGGCCAGCAGTTCGGGCGGGAACGAGTTCGGCCAGCGGGAGATCCACAAGCTCTGGTCGGACGGCCCGCACGCGGTCGGCGCCTACCAGTCGATCGCCTGGTTCTACGCGGCCACCACCGGGCAGGTCGCGATCAAGCACGGCGCCAAGGGCCCGTGCGGGGTGCTGGCGACCGAATCCGCGGGCGGGCTCGACGCGCTCGGCGCGAGCCGGCGGGTGCTGCGCCGCGGCGAGGCGAAGGCCGTCGTGACCGGGGCGACGGAAGCCCCGATCAGCCCGTACGCGCTGGCCTGCCAGCTGCGCGGCGGACGGCTGTCCCTTGTGGACGATCCGATGACCGCGTACCTGCCGTTCTCCGCGACGGCCGCCGGCCACGTCGTCGGCGAAGGCGGCGCGATGCTGCTCGTCGAGGAGCTGTCCCGGGCACGGGACCGTGGCGCGGAACGGGTGTACGCCGAGATCGCGGGTTACGCGGCCACCCACGACGGACGGCCGACGACGGCCCGGCCGACCGGAGACGGCCTGGCGAGGGCCGCCCGGCTCGCGATCGCCGACGCCGGCGTGGCCCCGGGCGACGTCGACGCCGTGTTCGCCGACGGCGCCGCGACCCCGGAGCTGGACCAGGCCGAGGTCGCCGCCCTGCGGGCGGTGTTCGGGACCCGGCCGGTCCCGGTCTGCCTGCCCAAGACGCTGGTCGGCCGGATGTACGCGGGCTCGCCCGCGCTGGACGTCGCGACCGCCGCGCTGGCCCTGCACCACGGCGAACTGCCGCCGTCGCCGGTGATCGAGAAGGCGCCGTGGGCGAGCGACCTGGATCTGGTGCACGAGCTGCGCACGGCGGACCTGCGCCACGTCGTCGTGCTGGCCCGGGGTTACGGCGGCTTCAACGCCGCGGTCGTCCTGCGCCGGCTGGAGAAGAACGAAAACTGACGGGAGAACCACCATGAGCATCACCTTCGACCGGACCGACCCGGGGACCAGCCGGCTCACCGAAGTGCTGGCGGACCTCATGACGCGCGGCGGGTTCCCGACCACGGCCGCGGAGCTCGACGAACGCCCGGACGCCGAATACGAGGCGTGGGGCCTGGACTCGCTCGGGCACCTGGAGCTGATGGTCATCCTGGGCCGCGAGTTCGGGATCACGATCACCGACGCCGACGCCGAGCAGCTCAGGACCCCGGCCGCCACGGTGCGGTTCCTGGCCGCGCTGCTGCGTCCGGGCAGCTGAGATGACCACCACGTCGGCGCTGGCCGGCCACGTCGTCCCCGGGGTCAACGGGACCACGGTGGACTTCGACGCCCGCCGTGGTGCCCCGCTCGTGGTGATCCTGGGCAACCGGCACACCCAGAAGGCCGGTCACCAGATCATCGAGTCGCTGCGGTCGCACCCCGCGACCATGTCCGTGCCGGTCGTGCAGGTGGCCTGCCTGCGCGACGTCTCCCAGCCGTTGCGGGCGATGGCCCAGCGGCACATCGCCGCGGGCTACCGGGCCCAGCTCGCCGACCTCGCCGCCCGCCGCGCCGCACTGGGTGCGCCGGCGGCCGACGAGTCGGCGCTGCTGACCATCGCGCTGGACTGGACCGGCGAGGTGACCGGCGGCTTCGGCTTCACCGGTGCCGACCGCACTCCGGTCGTCCTCGTGTTCGACCCCGGCCAGCGGCTGCTCGCCCGCATCACCGAACCCCACGCCTTCGCGGCCGTCAAAGCCGCGCTGGGCACGGCCTGAAGTGGAAGGGACCGTTCCGGAATGACCGCCCGTACCGAGAACTCCGTGCACATCAACGCGCCGTTCGACCTCGTCTGGGACATCACCAACGACGTCCCCGGCTGGCCGCGGCTCTTCAGCGAGTACGCCGCCGCCGAAGTCCTCGAGACCCGGCCCGGGTACGTCCGGTTCCGGCTCACCATGCACCCCGACGAGCAGGGCCGGGTGTGGAGCTGGGTGTCCGAACGCGAGCTCGACCGCGCCGCCCGCACCGTGGTGGCGCGCCGGGTGGAGACCGGGCCCTTCGAGTTCATGAACCTCCGGTGGACCTACGAGACCGGCGACGGCGGCGGCACCGTCCTGCGCTGGTACCAGGAGTTCCGCATGAAGCCGGACGCTCCCGTCGACGACGCCGGGATGCGCGACCGGATCAACGCCAACAGCGCCGTCCAGCTGGAGCTGATCAAGAAGACCATCGAGCAGGCGGCGGCCGCGAAGAACCTGCGCGGGACCGTGCTGCCCGGGGCCGGAAGCACCGAGGTGGACTTCTCCGCCAAGGCCGGCCGCCCGCTCGTCGTGATCCTGGGCAACCGGATCACGCAGAAGGCGGGACACGACCTGGTCGACGCGCTGCGCACCGACCCGGCCACCGCCGACGTGCCGATCGTCCAGGTCGCGCACCTGCAGGGCGTGCCGCGCAGCCTGCACAAGATCGCCGAGCGCGACATCGCGTCGGGCCGGGCCAAGCAGGTGCGGCGGGCGGAGAGCCTGCGCGCCGCGGCCGGCCTGCCCGCCGGCGGCGAGGACGAGGCGATCGGGCTCGCCCTGGACTGGCACGGCGTGCTCGGTGCCGAACACGGCTTCGGCGCCCGGGACAAGGCGCCGCTGACGCTCGTCACCGATCCGTTCCTGTCCGTCGTCGCCGTGCTCCGCACCGCCGACGCCCTGCCCGGCGTCCGCGCGGCACTGGACCCGACCACCGCCAAGGAGGAGGCATGACCGCCACATTGGATCCGACGCGGGTCGCCGGGGTGCTCCCGGCCGCCCAGCCGTTCGACCTGCGCACGTCCATCCGGTTCCTGGAGGGCTTCGGCGCCTGCAAGGGCGACCAGGTGATGACCGCCGACAGCATCACCAAGGCGATCGCGATCGACGGCCAGGCCGTGGTCTTCGAGGTGACGCCCGCCCGCGACGGCGTGCACTACGTGCTGCACTCCGACCGGCCGATCTCGCGGGCCACCCACGACCAGGTGTGCGACAAGATCGACGGCTACCTCAGCCTGTCCGACGACCTCCGTGAGTTCTACGCACTGGCCGAGGGCGACCACCCGGCCTTCGCCCGCCTGGTGAAGAACCTCTGGGGCCTGCACCAGGTCCGCTTCCTCACCGTCGCGGAGATCGGGGTCTGGGCGGTGCTTTCGCAGCGGACGCCGAAGAACGTCTCCGTCGCGCTGAAGCGCCGGATCACCGGGATGTTCGGGCGCAAGCTCACCGTGGACGGCGTCGAGTACCAGGCGTTCCCCGAGCTGGCCGACCTCCAGCACCTCGGTGCCGCGGACTGGGCCGGCATCGTGAAGAACGCCCGCAAGGCGGAGTACCTGGCCTGCCTCGTGGACGGGCTGCTCGACCTGCACGAGGACTACCTCGCCGAAGCCCCGTACGAAGAGGCCACGAAGGCGTTGCGCGCGATCAAGGGCGTCGGGGAGTTCTCCGCCGCGGCCATCCTGCTGCGCGGGCTGGGGCGGATGGACTTCGTGCCGCTGGAGATGCCGAACTTCACCGAAGCGACGGCGAAGCTCTACGGCGACGGCTACGACAACCAGAAGCTGCGCGACCGGTACGGCAGGCACCTGGGCTACTGGGCCTACTACCTGCACACCGGCCTCGGTGCGTTGCGGAAGGAAGCGCTGTCATGAACCGGCTTCCGGTCAGCCTGACCCAGGACTTCGAGCTGATGCCGGACGAGGCGCGGGCGCAGGTGCTGTTCGTCAGCAAGACCCGCTTGACGCTCAAGGGTTTCCTCACCGGCGGGCCGCTGGTGTGGAAGATGATGCGCCGGCTCAAGCGCACCCCCGGTTTCGTGTTCCACAAGGGACTGTTCAAGTTCCCGCTGACGACCGGGGCGCTCGCGTTCTTCGAGAGCTTCGAGTCGCTGCAGGAGTTCGCCCGCTCGCCCGAGCACCTGGCTCTGGTCAAGTGGGGCAAGGTGCCCGGCAGGGTGCGCAGCGGCTTCATCCGGATCATGCGGACGGCCCCGACCGGCAGCGGCTTCGGCGACTGGATCAAGCCGGAGGAGCAGCAGGCACTGGACCGCCGCCGGCTGATCCCCGTCGTCTCCCGGGAGACCGGCGGGGACCGGCAGCTCGCCCCGGGGAGGCCGGCGTGACGCGCACGGCACTGGTCACCGGCGCGAGCCGGGGCATCGGGCAGGCGGTGGTGCGACGGCTGCTCGCCGACGGCGTCCGCGTGTGCGGCCTGTACCGCACCGAGGGTGAAGCCGCCGGACTGCTGGCCAAGGAACTGGGTTCGGCGTCCCCGCGAGGACTCGCGCTTCCGTGCGACGTCACCTCCGCCGAGCAGGTGCGCGACGCCGTGGCGCGCTGCGGCGAGGAGTTCGGCGGCATCGACGTCCTCGTGAACAACGCCGGCGTGGCCCCCTTCGCGATGCTGGAGAACCTCGGACTCCAGGAGTGGGAAGCCACCTTCGCCACCAACGTCACCGGGCCGTACCTGGTGACCAAGGCGGCGCTCCCGCACCTGCGGGCCGGCGGCAGCGTCGTGACGATCACCTCGGGCCTCGGCATCACCGGCGCTCCCGGCAAGACGCACTACGCCGCGAGCAAGGCGGCCCTGATCGGCTTCACCAAGGCGCTGAGCCGGGAGCTCGGCCGGCGCGGGATCCGCGTCAACGCCGTCGCGCCCGGAATCGTCGAAACCGAAATGTCCGCGCCGAACGCCGAGCTGCGGAAGCGCTACGAGGCGCAGTGCGCCCTGGGCCGGATCGGGCAGCCGCCCGAGCTCGCCGAGGTCGTCGCGTTCCTCGCCGACCACCGATCCTCCTACGTCAACGGCCAGACGCTCATGGTCGACGGCGGGATGTGAGAGAAACCGTGACCGAAATCGATCTGACCGGCAAGACCGCGCTCGTCACCGGGGGCACCCGGGGCATCGGCCGGGCCACCGCGCTCGCGCTGGCCCGTCACGGCGCCACCGTCACCGCGGTCGGGGCCCGGCCCAGTGCGGCCGCCGAAACACTGGCCGCGGAGCTCAAGGAGCTGTCCGCCGAACACTCCGTCGCCTTCGCCGACGTCTCCGACCCGGACGAGGTCGCCGCGCTCGCCGGGCAGGCGGGCGAGCTGGACATCGTGGTGAACAACGCCGGCGTGGTCAGCAGCGCGTCGGTGCTGGACCTGGAGCTCGACGAATGGCACCGCGTGGTGGACACCAACCTCACCGGCATGTTCCTCGTCGTCCGCGCGGTGCTCCCGCGGCTGCGGGACAACGCGTCCATCGTCAACGTCACCTCGGCGGTCGCGTGGGTCGGCATGCCGGACCGCGCGCACTACACGGCCGCCAAGGCCGGCGTGCACGGCCTGACGCGCTCGCTGTGCAAGGAGCTCGGCCCGCGCGGCATCCGGGTCAACAGCGTCGCGCCGGGCATCGTCGAGACCGACCAGGTGGCCGGCCTGATGCCCGAACAGCGTGGCCGCTACGCGAACCTGGCCGCCCTCGGCCGGCTCGGCCGGCCGGATGACATCGCCGACGCGGTGCTGTTCCTCGCCGGCGACTTCGCCCGGTTCGTCAACGGCGCCCTGCTCTACGTGGACGGGGGCATCTGAGATGCCGGTCCGGATGACCTTGACGATGGAAGTCGGCCGCGCCGACGCCCGGGAGTTCATCGACCGGTTCGAGTCCGCGGCCGCCTACGCCGCCGGCGTGCCGGGCTGCCTCGGCCAGGCGATCACCGCCCGCAACGTCGACGACGACACCACCGAGTTCGTGATCACCAGCGAGTGGCGGGACCGGGAGTCCTTCCACCGCTTCGAAACGAGCGAGGCGCAGGACCGCGTCACCGCACCGCTGGCCGCGCTGCGGCGCAGCGCCCGCATGGAACTAGCCGAGATCGGAGCACCGCAATGACCGCACGAGTGATGGTCCTCGCCCGCATCCGGGAGGACGACCGGGCCGCCTTCGAGGCGGCCTACGCCGAGGTGACCGCGAAGGTCGCCGGCACGCCCGGCCACGTCCGCGACGAGCTGCTGCGGCCCGCCGACGGCGACGACCGCTACATCCTGCTCTCGGAGTGGGAGAGCTCGGCCGCCTTCCTGGCTTGGGAGGACGCCCCCGTCCACAAGCAGACCACCACACCGCTGCGGCCGTACTGGGCGGGCGCGGTCGAACGGAACATCCACGAGGTGGCGCCGGGTGCGCTCCACGCCGGCGCGAAGGGGATCTGAGATGACCGCGATCAACGAGACCGAAGGCCTCGTCGCCGACCCGCCGGACACCGCGCTGCTGCCGGAGTCCGCGCAGATCCTGCTGATGGCCACCGGGAAGTGGGTGGCGCAGGCGCTCTACGTCGCGGCCAAGCTCGGCGTCGCCGACCTGGTGGCGGACGGGCCGCGCACGCCGGCCGAGCTCGCCGCGGCGACCGGCACGCACGCCCGCTCGCTGCACCGGATCCTGCGGGCCATCGCCAGCGTGGGGGTGTTCGCCGAGGACACCGAAGGCCGTTACGGCCAGACACCGCTGTCGGAGTGCCTGCGCGACGACGTCCCCGGCTCGCTGCGCCAGGCCGTCATCTTCTTCGGCGAAGACTTCACCTGGCGGCCCTACGGCCGGATCCTCGACACCGTCCGCACCGGCGCGCCGGTGTTCAACGCGATCAACGACGTGCCGGACATGTTCGCCTACATGGCCGAACACGCCGACAGCCAGCGGATCTTCGACGGCGCGATGCTGGCGCTGTCCGGCGACTCGATCGGCGACATCACCGAGCGGTACGACTTCGCCGGCGCCGGGAAGGTCGTCGACATCGGCGGCGGGCAAGGGTTCCTCGTCTCGGAGATCCTGCGGGCCAACCCGGGCACCACCGCCGTCCTGTTCGACCAGCAGTCCGTTTTGGACGGTGCGGTCACCGGCGAGTTCGGCGACCGCGTCGAACTGGTCGCCGGCTCGTTCTTCGAGACCGTCCCGGCCGGCGGCGACACCTACGTCCTCAAGAGCGTCCTGCACGACTGGACCGACGACCAGTGCGCCGACATCCTGGCCCGCGTCCGCCGGGCCATCGGCGACCGGCCGGACGCCCGCGTCCTGGTCGTCGAGGCGGTCGTCCCGCGGCTCAACGCGTGGGGCTTCGCGAAGTTCATGGACGTCGAAATGATGGTCAACGTCGGCGGGGTCGAACGCACCGAGGCGGAGTGGCGGGCCCTGTTCACCCGCGCCGGCTTCGTGCTCGACGAGATCGTCGAGATCAGCCCGCCGAACTCCATCCTGGTGGGCCGTCCGGCATGACCGGCCCGCCCCGGGTGCTGGGCTGGTTCGCCGCCTACGGCGCCGGTCTGCTCGGGATCCCGGAACCCCGCTTCCAGCCGCAGGAACACGACGAGGAGGACAAGACGATGTCGCAGCAGTGGGCGCTCACCTGGAACGTGCGGGAGGGAACGGAAGCGGAGGTGATCCGCCTGTTCGAGCGCAGTGGCCGGCCCGACCACGTCGTGCGCGACGACGAGGGCAACGTCGTGGGACTGCTGAAGCGCACCTCGGTCTTCATGCGGCGCAACACCGTGGTCCGGGTGATCGAGTTCGACGGCGAGTTCCTCGACGTCGCCAAGCACATGGGCCGCCAGCGGGAGGTCCGGGACCTGGAGCGGCAGCTGGACCCGTACCTCGAACAGGAACGGGACATGTCCACCCCGGAGAAGACGGCCGCGTTCTTCGCCTCGGCGAGCATGCGGTGCGTCCTCAGCCGCCGCCACGACGAGGAGCTGTCCGATGCCTGACCGGATCGCGCTCGTCGTCGGCGGGTACGGCGGGATCGGCCGGGCGGTCTGCGACCAGCTGGGCGCCCGGGGCGTCGAGCTGGCCGTGGCCGGCCGGACGCGCGACAGTGCCGAACTCGCCTGCAAGCAGCTTCGGGAGGACGGGGTGCGCGCGCACCCGTTCGTCGTCGACCTGGCCGATAAGTCCACAGTGGACGAGTTGGTGGCGGACGTCACCGGGCGGCTCGGCCCGCTCGACGTCCTGGTGAACCTGGCGGCGATCGACGCGCAGGGGCCCGCCCTCGACGTCGAGCCCGAAGAGTGGGACCGGGTCGTCGGCGTCAACCTGTCGGGCACGTTCTGGCTCGCGCAGGCCGCGGGCCGGGCGATGCTCGGCACCGGGCGGCCCGGCCGGATCGTGCTGCTGTCCTCGACGCGGGCCGCGTTCGGGGGCCGGCGGGGCTTTTCCGCCTACGGCGCGTCGAAGGCCGGTGTCGACCTGCTGGTGAAGCAGCTCAGCACGGAGTGGGCCGCGCGCGGCGTCACCGTCAACGGGGTCGCGCCCGGCTTCGTGCCGACCGCGCTGACCGCCGGGGCGGGCGCCGAGTTCACCGCCATGATGCTGCGCCGGATCCCGGCCGGCCGGTTCGCGACCCCGGACGAGGTGGCCGCGGCGGTGACGTTCCTGGCCTCGCCCGAAGCCGGGTTCGTCACGGGGCAAGTGCTGTACGTCGACGGCGGCGTGACCGCCAGTTCGTGAAGGAGGGACCACCATGACTTCGACCGTCGCCGTCCTGGGAACCGGGGCGATGGGCGCCGGAATGGCGCACCGGCTGCTGGCGGAGGGCCACGAGCTGCGGGTGTGGAACCGCACCCCGGAAAAGCTGCTGCCCCTGCTGGAACTGGGCGCGTTCGCCGCGGGCACGCCGGCCGAGGCCGCCCGCGGCGCGGACGCCGTGCTCGTCAGCCTCGCTCACGCGGACGCCGTGGAGCAGGCTCTCTTCGGCCCGGACGGCGCCGCCGCCGGGTTGCGGGAGGGGGCGCTGGTGCTGGACGCCAGCACGACGTCCGCCGACGCGGCCCGTGACTTCGGTGCCCGCGCCGGACAGGCCGGCTTCCGTTTCGTGGAGGCGCGGGTGCTGGGCAACCCGCACCACGCCCGGCAGGGCGAGCTGCGGATGCTCGCCGGCGGCCCGGCGGAGTACGTCGAGGCGGCGCGCCCGCTGCTGGAAACCCTCGGCAAGGACGTGAACGTGCTGGGGGAGTGGGGTTCCGGCGCGCAGATGAAGATCGCGCTCAACCTCTTCCTCGGCGTGCAGCTGGCCGGGCTCGCGGAGGCGGTCGACATCGGCGAGGCCGCCGGGCTCGACCGGGCGACCGTGCTCCGGGTGCTCGGCGGCAGCGGATACAGCTCGCCGGTCGTGGCGTTCCGCTGCATGCTCGCCGGCGCCGGCCGGCTGGAGCCCGCCGCGTTCCGGCTCGACCTCATGGCCAAGGACCTGCGGCTGGCCACCGACCTCGCCCGGGCCCAGGGAGTGCCGGCCCCGGTGACCGAGGCCTCCGGCGACCGGTTCCACGAGGGCGTCGAACGCGGTCTCGGGCACCTGGACGCCGTGGCCGTCGTGCGGGCGGCCCGGCCGGCGGTGCCGGCATGATCATCGACGTCCACGGCCACGTGACCGCACCCGAACTGCTGGCGAAGTACCCGATGCCGCCGAGCCTCGGCGACATCGGCGGGATGATCGAGCGCAAGCTGGCGGCCGGGGTCGGGCTGACCGTCGTCGGCAGCCCGGTCGGGTTCGGCACCATGACCCGCATCCCGGGACTGGACAACTACGCCCAGCCCGCGGCCAAGCTGGCCGCCTTCCACGACTGGCTGGGCGAGACCGTCCGCGCGCACGCCGGCCACCTGCTCGCCTACGCCTACGTGAACCCGTTCGGCACCGAGGCCGAGCTCGCCGCCGCGGCGGAGCTGGTGCGCCGCGACGAGTTCGTCGGCTTCATCGTCAACACCTCGGTGCGCGGGAAGTTCCTCGACGACCCGGGCGCCGACGGTTTCTTCGAGCTGGCCGCGGAGGCCGGGGTGCCGGTCATGCTGCACCCGCCGGCCGAGCCGGTGGGCTCGGGCGCGCTGGCCCACTTCGGGCTGGTCGAACAGCTGGGCCGCTTCACGGACGTGCACCTGAGCCTGGCCACCCTCATCACGAGCGGCCGGCTCGAACGGGACCCGGGCCTGCGGATCATCGCGGCCACCGGCGGCGGGGCGCTGGCGTTGCTGGCCGGAAGGCTGGACCTGGCGAACGCGCCCCGGCACTGGAAGACCGCCGGCACCCCGGCCCTGCCGCGCGAGCCGAGCAGCTACTTCTCGCAGATCTGGGTGGACACGGCGTCGTGCAGCCCGCACGCCCTGCGCGCCAACGTGTCCGTGTTCGGTCCCGGCAACGTCCTCTTCGGTACGGACACCCCGCCGCTGCCGCACGAGGTCGGCGATCTCGTGCGGGCCGTCACCGATCTGAATCTGTCCACTGAGGACACCAACGCGATCCTGGCCGGCAACGCCGTCCGCCTGCTCGGCCTGTCCGAGCGGCAGACGCGCGCGGCCGCCTGAGGCGACGGACCGAGGAGACGAGTCGTCCCATGACCTCCACCATTCCCGAAACCGGGGCCGGGCCGGTACCGGCGACCCCGAAACCCGCCAAGACGCGGCTCTCGACGTTGGCCGGCCTCCGGGTCTTCGCGTCGCTGACCGTGTTCATGGACCATTCCCTGCTGCCGCTGCCCGGCATCAACCCGTTCGCCGACCAGGCGTTCGGCGACGGGCTCGAGGCCGTCTTCCGGGTCGCCGCGTTCGGCTGTGTCTCGTTCTTCTTCGTGCTCAGCGGCTTCCTGCTCACCTGGCTCGCGAAACCATCCGACACCTACGGCGGCTTCATCCGCCGCCGGCTGGTCCGCATCTACCCGGGCCACCTCGTCACGATGCTGATCTGCCTCCTGGGTGTCGGCGCGACGCTGGGCCAGGTGCTGCCGAACGTGTTCCTCGTGCAGTCGTGGGTGCCCCGCTACGAGATCTGGGCCGCGCTCAACGGCTCCACCTGGTCGCTGGCCTGCGAGATCCCGTTCTACCTGGCGTTCCCGCTGATCCTCAAGCAGGTCGGCCGGATCGCGCCGCACCGGCTGTGGTGGTGGGTCGGCGGCATCGTCGCGACGGTGCTCGTGATCACGAGCGTGTCCCACTTCCTGGTGCCGGGCACGCCCGCGTTCCCGTTCTCCTCGCCGATCGGGATGACGCAGTTCTGGATGGTCTACACCGCGCCGCCGACCCGCATGCTGGACTTCGTGCTCGGCATGATCATGTGCCGGATCGTCAAGACCGGCCGCTGGATCAACCTGGGCCTGCTGCCCGCCGCCGGGATCTACGTCGTCGCCGCCGGGCTGGGCCTGCTCCTGCCGTTCACCTTCGAGCTTTCGTTCGTGGAGATCCTGCCCGCCGCGCTGCTGGTCGCGGCCGCGGCGAACACCGACGTCCGGAACCGGCGCTCGGTGCTGCGGGGCAAGGTGTGGGCGAAGCTGGGCGACCTGTCGTACTCCTTCTACCTCGTGCACGGAATCGTCGTGTTCGGCGGCGGAACGGTGCTGCGCAACGGAAAGCTGTTCTCGATCCCCGTCTCGCTCGGGATCATCGCGCTCGATCTCCTGGCCAGTTTCGTGCTGGCGTGGCTGCTCTACACCTTCGTCGAGAAGCCGATCCGCACCCGCTGGGCGGTCGCCCGGCCCCGGAAACAGCTCACCACCACCTGATTGGACAATCCCATGACGACCACACTGATCGTGGCCAGGATGACGCCGGACGCGGCCGGGCGGGTCGCGGGCATCTTCGCCGAGTCCGACCGCACCGAGCTCCCGGGACTCGTCGGCGTCACGCGCCGCCGGTTGTTCCGCTACCAGGGCCTCTACTTCCACCTCTTCGAGGCCGGTGAAGACGGTCCGCGGCGCGTCGAGGAAGTGCGCGGGCACGAGTTGTTCGCCGACGTCAACGCGAAGCTGGCCGAGCACGTCAAGCCGTACGACGAGCGGACGTGGAAGTCGCCGCGCGACGCCATGGCCGAGGAGTTCTACCACTGGTCGGTGGGGTCGTGACCGCCGTCGAGGAGCGGCTCGAACACGACTTCGCGTCGCCGTCCGCGACGGTTCCCGCCGCGGCGCGGGTCGCCGAGCTGGCGGGCCTGCGCCGGTCGATCGCCGAAGGCGTCCCGCGGGCGACCGCGGCCCAGCACGCGAAGGGGAAGCTGACCGCGCGGGAACGCATCGAGCTGCTGCTGGACGAAGACAGCTTCCAGGAGGTGGAGCCGTTCCGCCGGCACCGGGCCACCGGCTTCGGCCTGGAGGACCGGCGGCCCCACACCGACGGTGTGGTCACCGGCTGGGGCACCGTGGACGGGCGGACGGTGTTCGTGTTCGCCCACGACTTCCGCATCTTCGGCGGCGCGCTCGGCGAAGCGCACGCGGAGAAGATCCACAAGGTGATGGACCTGGCGCTCGCCGCGGGCGCCCCGATCGTCGGCATCAACGACGGCGCGGGCGCCCGGATCCAGGAGGGCGTCACCGCGCTCGCCGGGTACGGCGGCATCTTCCGGCGCGCGGTGGCCGCGTCCGGGGTGATCCCGCAGATCTCGGTGGTGACCGGCCCCTGCGCCGGGGGCGCCGCCTACGCGCCGGCGCTGAGCGACTTCGTCTTCATGGTCCGGGACACCTCGCAGATGTTCCTCACCGGACCGGACGTCGTCGAAACGGTCACCGGCGAGCGGGTCACCCACGACGAGCTCGGCGGCGCGGGCGTGCACTCCGGCATCTCCGGCGTGGCGCACTTCGGCTACGACGACGAGCGGACGTGCCTGGCGGACGTGCGCTACCTCCTCTCGCTGCTGCCGGCCAGCAACCTCGAGAAGCCGCCGTCGGTCGTGCCGGACGACCCCGTGGAGCGGACCAGCGAACGGCTGCTCGACCTCGTCCCCGCCGATCCGGCCCGGCCGTACGACATGCGCGAGGTGATCGCGGAGGTCGTCGACGACGGCGACTTCCTGGAGGTGCACGAGAACTGGGCGCCGAACGTGCTGTGCGCGCTGGCGCGGATCGGCGGTGACGTGGTCGGGGTCGTCGCGAACCAGCCGCTCACGCTGGCTGGCGTGCTCGACATCCACTCGTCGGAGAAGGCGGCCCGGTTCGTCAGCACCTGCGACTCGTTCAACATCCCGCTGGTGACCCTGGTCGACGTGCCGGGCTTCCTGCCCGGCGTCGGCCAGGAGCACAACGGCGCCATCCGGCACGGCGCGAAACTGCTCTACGCCTACTGCAACGCGACCGTGCCGCGGATCCAGGTCATCGTGCGCAAGGCCTACGGGGGCGCGTACATCGTGATGGACTCACGGTCCATCGGCGCCGACCTGGCGTACGCCTTCCCGACCAACGAGATCGCGGTGATGGGCGCGGAAGGCGCGGCCAACGTCGTGTTCCGGCGCGAGATCGCCGAGGCCGCCGATCCGGACGCGACGCGGGCGAGCCGGATCGAGGAGTACCGCCGCGAGCTCATGCACCCGTACCACGCCGCCGAACGCGGGCTCGTCGACGACGTCATCGATCCCCGGCGCACCCGCGAAGTCCTGGCGCGCGCCCTGCGCATGCTCGCCGGGAAGGCCGTCCGGCTGCCGCACCGCAAGCACGGGAACGTGCCGACGTGACCGGCGAACCGGCGCTGTGGATCCGGCGGGGCAGCCCGACGGACGAGGAGATCGCGGCTCTGGTGGGAGCGCTGTGCGTCCTGCTGGAGCGGGGGAGCGCGCCGCCGGAGCCGGCGCGTCCCGAACCGGCGCCCTGGGCCCGGCGGCGGCCGTGGCACGACGCCGACAGCATCTGGTGGTGACCCCGGTGGCAGGAACCTGCCAGGGGCGGAAAGTGCCATCCCGCAACGGTTCCCGGCGGACCGGGACCCCGGCAGACTCGGTCTCGCCGGACGAGCGAAGGAGACGAGCGAAGTGCTCCCATCACGCAGAGCCGGCGCGCTGACGGCCGCCGGCGCGGTCGTCGCGCTGGCCGTGGCGGCCGTGTTCCTCGGCGGGACCGCGTCACCACCCGCCCAGGCCGCCGCGGACAGCATCGTGGGCAGGCCGTCGCCGCTGTCCGGGAAGCTCATCGTCGACGCCGACGCGCCGGCGACCGGGACCGCCCACGTCGACTACACCGGGTCCACCGCGGAATGCGACTTCCTGCACCGCAAGTACCCCGCCGGCGTCCCGGAAACCGGTTGCGTCAACACCGCCACCTTCACGACGACGGGCACCTCGCGGACCGTGCGGCTCTGCTCGGCGTACAGCTGCGACGCCTGGCACGCGGCGGTCACCTTCGACCTGCGGCGCGACGGCCCGGTGCTCACCGCGGGCGGCGGGGTCTGCCAGTACGGCGGGTTCGCCTACGACGCCCTGCGGGACTGGGTGTCCTACACCGGGAACGGCACGGCGACGGTCGCCGTGGCCGCCGACTTCTACGTGATCATCTCGGGGATCCCCATCACCGTCGAGTGGCACGTCCGGATCACCAACCACGCCGACGGCACCTGGCACGTCGATGTCCACCACACCTGAGGAGGGCCGAGGGATGATGCGCGCACTGGTGGCCCTGCCGGGCGGACGGCGTGGCAAGTGGGTGGTCCTCGTCGCCTGGATCCTGCTGCTGATCCCGGCGTTCTCGCTCGCCGGGATGCTCGGTTCGGTCCAGAAGAACGACATCTCCGCGTGGCTGCCGAGCTCTTCGGAGTCGGCGCGGTTCGTGACCGCGGCCGGGAAGTTCGGCCCGGGCGGCACGATGCCCGCCGTCGTCGTCTACTCCCGCACGGGCGGGCTGACGCAGGCCGACGTGGCCAAGGCCAACGCGGACGCGGCCGCCTTCCAGCGGCTCGACGGCGTCACCGGCAAGGTCCAGCTGCCGCTCGTCGCCGACGACCTCCAGGCCGTCGAGACGGTGGTGCCGGTCCGGGTCGGGGAGTCGGGCTGGACCGGGATCGCGCAGGTGGTCGACCGGCTGGCGGCGATCGCGGCCGAAGGGGACACGGGGCTGGTCAGCCACGTGACCGGCCCCGGCGGCTACGCGGCGGACTCCGGCCGGGCGTTCGGCGCGGCGGACCTGCTGATGATCATCGCGGTGGTCGTGGTCGTCGCGATCCTGCTCTTCACCTACCGGAGCCCGGTGCTGTGGCTGCTCCCGGTGATCTCCGCGGTGGCCGCGGTCTTCACCTCCGAAGCGGTGATCGCCGTGCTGGCGAAGTACGCCGGCGTCGTCGTGAACTCCCAGAGCAGCTTCATCCTCAGCGTGCTGGTGTTCGGCGCCGCGACCGACTACGCGCTGCTGCTGATCGCCCGGTACCGCGAGGAGCTGCTGGTCCACTTCGACCGGCACGACGCGATGGCGCGCGCCCTGCGCCGGTCCGGGCCCGCCATCCTGGCGAGCGCCGCCAC
Source organism: Amycolatopsis sp. NPDC021455 (assembly GCF_040640995.1). Taxonomy (NCBI): domain Bacteria; kingdom Bacillati; phylum Actinomycetota; class Actinomycetes; order Pseudonocardiales; family Pseudonocardiaceae; genus Amycolatopsis; species Amycolatopsis sp. NPDC021455. Next base: position 33,687 of record NZ_JBFACT010000047.1, read on the forward strand.
GGTCGCGGTGAGCCTGCTGGTCCTGCTGCTCGCGACCGTGAACTCCACCCGCGGCCTCGGCCCGGTCTGCGCGGTCGGCATCGTGGTGGCCCTGCTGGCCATGACGACGTTGCTGCCCGCCCTGCTCGTCCTCTGTGGACGGTGGATCTTCTGGCCCGCCAAGCCGTCGTTCGGCGCGCTGCCGCCGTCGGGCGGCGGGTTCTGGGGCCGCGTCAGCGCGTTCGTCGCCCGCAGGCCCCGGTGGATCTGGGCGGTCACGGCGGCGGTGCTCGGCGCGCTCTCGCTGGGGATGCTCGGCCTGCACGCCGAGGGCATCCCGCAGGACCGCCAGTTCACCAAGGTCACCGAAGCCGTGCTCGGCGACCAGCTGCAGGCCCGGCACTTCCCGGCGGGGGCCGGGAACCCGATCTGCGCGGTCGTGGACTCGGCCGCCTCGGACCAGGTCCGGCTGAGGCTGTCGCTGCTGCCGTCGGTGGCGACCGTCGTGCAACTGGACCAGAAGGACGGCAAGACGCTGATCCTCGCCACGCCGCGGGCCGGCGCGGGCAGCCCGGAAGCACTGGACACCGCGCGGCAGGTGCGTGCCGTCGTGCACGGCCTCGCGGGAGACGGCGCCGCGGTGGGCGGCGGTCCGGCGATCACGCTGGACATGCAGGAGGGCGCCGCGCGGGATTCGTGGGTCGTCATCCCCGCGATCCTGCTGGTGGTGTTCGGCATCCTGGTCCTGCTGCTGCGGGCGCTGGTCGCGCCGCTGGTGCTGGTCGGCACGGTCGTGCTGTCCTACGGCGCCACGATGGGCATCAGCGTGTTCGTCTTCGACCACGTCTTCGGGTTCGGCGGCATGGACGCCGCGTTCCCGTTGCAGGCCTTCACCTTCCTGGTGGCGCTGGGAGTGGACTACAACATCTTCCTCGTCACCCGGATCCGGGAGGAGGCCGGCAAGGCGGGCACCCGACGCGGGGCCCGCACCGGCCTGACCGCGACCGGCGGCGTGATCACCTCGGCCGGCCTGGTGCTGGCCGGCACGTTCGCGGCGATGGGCTCGCTGCCGATGGTGTTCGCCGCGGAGCTCGGGTTCACCGTCGCGCTGGGCGTGCTGATCGACACCTTCGTCGTCCGTTCGGTCCTGGTCACCGCGCTGACGCTCGACCTCGGCGAAGCCATGTGGTGGCCGCGCCGGCCGAAACCCGTCGTTCCCGTCGCCGAAGTAGGACACGAACTGGCCTACTCGGGAACTAGCTTCACCGAAGCCCGATTCGAAGAACAGGAAAGGTAGAGACGGATGACCATCGCCCCCACCGCTGTGGCTCCCACAGCGTCCGCCGCGGCGGACCGCCGCCGCTGGCTCGCCCTCGCGGTGGTGATGACCGCCGCCTTCATGGATCTCGTCGACGTCACCATCGTCAACATCGCCGTGCCGAGCATCCAGCGGGACACCGGCGCGTCGTTCAGCGCGGTGCAGTGGATCACCGGCGGCTACGCGCTGGCGTTCGCACTGGGCCTGATCACCGGCGGCCGGCTGGGTGACATCTTCGGTCGCAAGCGCCTGTTCCTGCTCGGCATCGCCGGGTTCACGGTCGCGTCGGCGCTCTGCGGCCTGTCCGCCGGGCCGGACATGCTGGTCGTGTCGCGCGTCCTGCAGGGCGTGGCCGGGGCGATGATGGTGCCGCAGGTGCTGTCGATCATCCACGTCACGTTCCCGGCGGAGGAGCGCGGCAAGGTCTTCGGCATGTACGGCGCGATGGTCGGGCTCGGCGCCGTCGCCGGTCCGCTGCTGGGCGCCCTGCTGACGCAGTGGAACCTCTTCGGGCTCGAGTGGCGGCCGATCTTCCTGGTCAACCTGCCGATCGGGATCGCGGGCCTGGCGCTGGGCGCGCGGTTCATCACCGAGTCCAAGAGCCGCGACGCCCTGCGCGTCGACGTCGTGGGCACCGTGCTGGCCACCGCCGGGCTGCTGCTCGTGCTGTTCCCGCTGACCCAGGGCGAGCAGCTGGGCTGGCCACTGTGGACGTTCGTTTCGATGGCCGTGGGCGTCGTGGTGTTCGGCCTGTTCATCGCCTACGAGCGGCGGAAGGCCGGCTCGCCGCTGGTCGTGCTGGAGCTGTTCCGGATCAAGAGCTTCGCCGCCGGCATCGCCGTCCAGCTGGTCTTCGGCGCCACCACGGGCATCTTCTTCCTGATCTGGACGCTGTACATGCAGGCCGGGCTGGGCTGGGAGACGCTCCACGCCGGGCTCACCGCGGTGCCGTTCTCGCTGGCGGTCGGCGGCGCGGCGGGGATGTCCGTCGCGCTCCTCGTGCCCCGCTTCGGCCGCAAGGTCCTGCAGGGCGGCGCCCTGGTGATGAAGGTGGGCGTGCTGATCTACATCCTGCTGGTTTCGTGGCTGGGCACCGGGATCACCACGTGGGAGATGGTCCCGGCGCTGCTGGTCATGGGCTTCGGGATGGGGCTCATCATTTCCCCGATCACCGACGCGATCCTGTCCGACGTGCCGCCCGAGCACTCCGGTTCGGCCTCCGGGCTGATCAGCACCGTGCAGCAGCTCGGCTGGGCGTTCGGCCTCGGGCTGGTCTCGGTCGCGTTCTTCGGCGCCGTCGGCAAGGTGTCCCCGGCCGCACCGGACCGCGCGGCAGTCTACAGCTCGGCGTTCGGCAACGGTCTGTGGTGGGTCGTCGGCGGCCTCACCCTCGCGTTCCTCCTGATGTTCGCACTGCCCAAGAAGATCCGGCCGGCGGAGCAGCCGGCGGCCTGACCCACGGAAGGATCCAGGGTTGCGGCGAAGTCGTAGCGCCCCGTTCAAGATGCCGAGCCGGCGTGAACCGCACGCTGAGGCATCACCTGCGCCGCTCATCCAGACCTCCCCGCAACCCGGTACTGCCGTCCGTAGTCGCAATCCGGCTTCGGGGTGGCGGGCCACCGAGCTGCAAGCCTGAACGACCCGGGTCCCCCGGCGGAAATCATCCGCCGGGGGACCCGGGTCGTTTCGTCAGCCGAGCCGCCGGACGGGCAAACCCACTCGGGTGAAGAAGGTGACGGTCTCGGCGTCCGCCGGCTCACCGGCGTACCACAGCGTGGTCAGCTTCGAACCGAGCCAGGCGTGCAACGCGGGCAGCGCGGCCCGGCGTGCTTCCGCGCCGCGGTCGCGATCGCGTTGCAGCCCTTCGAACACGGCCAGGGTGACGATCGGGCCGGTGGCGAGCTCGCGCTCCAGCGTCCGGCGGATCGGGCACAGCAGATCGCCGCGCACGACGAGGTCGGTGGCCCGCGTGGCCCGCAGTTCGTCGACGACGGTTCCCGGCTCGCAGGAGCGGGCGCAGTGCACGCGCCCGCCCGTTTCGACGACCGGCCACGCGGCCGCCGCCAGTTCTTCCGCGTGCCGTGGTGGCAAGGCGGCCAGCAGCGCGGTTCGCTCGCTGAAAGGGCTTTCCCGTGGCTCGGCCGCGGAGGAGCCGGCCCACGCCAGCAGCAAGTGGTGCGGGGTGACGACCTCGGTGGCCCGGGCGACGGCGTCCGCCACTTCGGCGTGCGTCAGCCCGGCCTCCGCCGAGCTCAACGCGACAGCGGCCGGTGCCGGGCCCGTTGCGGAGGACAACGGGCCGGGCAGCCGGCCGCTCGTCGAGTGGTTCACCGGGTCCATGGTCGGGCGTGGTCACCGGAGGTGTCCACCTCGTCACGATGGCAGGAAGAGGTCACCGCCCGGTTCCGCACGCGACCGGGCCCAGTGCCTCGTCCCGCAGGGCGCCGAGGCCGGTGTGCAGGTAGTAGGCCCAGTAGCCGAGGTTGTCCCCGTACCGGCTGCGCAACCGCTGGTTGTCGTACCCCGGGCCGTAGACCTTGGCCGTCGCGTCGGCGAACGCCGGCATCTCCAGGGGGACGAAGTCCATCCGGCCCAGACCGCGCAGGAGGATCGCGGCGGCGGAGAACTCGCCGACGCCCTTGATCCCGCGCAGCGCCTTCGTCGCCTGCCCGTAGGACGCCGTCGCGAGGTAGTCCTCGCCGATGTCCAGCAAGCCTTCGACGAGGCTGGCGAGGTATTCGGCCTTGCGCGCGTTCTTGACGATCGCGAGCCAGTCGTCGACCTCGAGCTGGCGCAGGTCGGTCAGCTCGGGGAAGGCCTGGAACCGCAGCCCGTCGTAGCCGATGGTGCGCCCGAACCGCTCGGTGATCCGGCGCTTGAGCGCGGTGGAGACGTTCTTCGGCGTGCGCTGGGAAAGGATCGCCCAGACGCCGATCTCCGCCACCGTCAGGAACCGGACCTGGTGCAGGCCCCAGAGTGCCTTGACCAGGCGCGCGTAGCCGGGGTGGTCGCCGGCCGCCTGGGCGTAGAACCCGGTGAGGTCGTCGGACAGGCTGAGGTAGCCGTCGATCTTGGCGAGCACCGCGGCACGCAGCTCCGGCGCGATCGGCCGGTCCGAGCTCAGCTCGTATTCGACGCCGCCGTCGCACGGGCTGACCTTGAACACGACGGCCTGGCCGCCGATGGCGATCGCCTTGGTCAGGGTGTCCTCGGTCATGACCTGGTCACCCCTGCAGGCTCCGAAGCCCTGCAGGAACCGGATCGAGGTGCGCAGGTCGAACGGCTGGGCCGCCGGCAGAACGCCGGAAACGGTGGCCGGGGCGGTCAGGCTGGTCGTCATGGTGGTCTCCCTCGTCGGTCGCTGCGGCCGACGGTAAGACCCAAGTAGGTCAGATCGTGTCCCACATCGATGGGATACTTGTCGTCATGACGGACACCCCCGCCCGGTTGCTGGCCCTGCTTTCCCTGCTGCAGACGCCGCGCGAGTGGCCGGGCAGCGAACTGGCGGAACGGCTCGGGGTCAGCCCGCGCACCATCCGGCGCGACATCGACCGGCTGCGCGAACTGGGGTACCCGGTCGAGGCGACGATGGGCGCGATCGGCGGGTACCGCCTGGTCGCGGGCCAGGCCATGCCCCCGTTGCTGCTCGACGACGAGGAGGCCGTCGCCATCGCGGTCGGCCTGCGGACCGGCGCCGGGCACGCGGTCGAGGGCATCGAAGAGGCTTCGGTCCGCGCCCTCGCCAAGCTGCTGCAGGTGCTGCCCTCCCGGCTGCGGCACCGCGTCAGCGCGCTGAACTCCGCGACCGAACCGCTGCTGCCCGGGGACGGCCCGCAGGTCGACCCGGAGGACCTGGCCCGCATGGCCGTCGCGGTGGCGCAGCACGAACGGCTCCGGTTCCACTACCAGGCCGCGGACGGGAGCGAGACGCGGCGGCTCGTGGAACCGCACCGGCTCGTGTCGACCAAGCGCCGGTGGTACCTGGTGGCCTGGGACAACGACCGCGCCGACTGGCGGATCTTCCGCGCGGACCGGATGCGCGAGCCGTTCCTCACCGGCGTCCGGACGCCACCGCGCGAACTGCCGGCGGCGGACGCCGCGGCATACGTGTCCGGCAAGCTCTTCGAACGCGCGCCCACCTACCGCGCGGTGGTGGCCCTGCACGCCCCGGTCGACGAGGTCCGCCGTCGCATGCGCGGGGCACGGGCGGACCTGGAACCGATCGACGACCACAGCTGCCGGCTCCGGACACGCGCCGACTCCTTGGAGTGGATCGCGTTCCGGCTCGCCATGCTGGGGTGCGACTTCGAGGTGCTGGAGCCGCCGGAGCTGGCGGACCACCTGCGCGAGCTGGGCGAGCGGGTGCTCCGGGCCGCGGGCGGGCCGGGCCTACGACTTCAGTCGTAGGAGGGCTCACGCTTTGCACCCAACTTCGCCGCCTGGCCTGGGCCCGCGGCCCCGGCGAGCCCTACCGTCGATCGTGGCAGAGCGGTGAGGGCGAGCGAAGGGACCGCGCGATGCGAACGGCACACGGCGTCGACGAGGACACCCTCGACCTGTACCGACTGACGCTCCGCTACGACACGCTGGACAGCGAGATCGTGGCCAGGGAAGCCGGTTTGTCGCCCGAGCGCGCGGCCGACGCGCTGGCCCGGCTGGAGGCCGTCCGGCTGGTCCGCCCGGCCGGTGCCGAAGGCCGCTTCCGGCCCATGCCGCCGGAGTGGGCCGAAGCGGAGCTCCTGACGCCGGTGCTCTCCGACCTGCACGCCACCCAGCGGTTCATCGAGGAGACCCGGAAGACGCTGCAGGACCTGGGCGCGGTGTACTCCCGGGCCCGTGACGCCGGCGACCGGGACGACGAGCTCACGGTCCTGCCTCCGGGCGAGCCCACCCGGGTGGCGGTCTACCGGGCGGTCGGCGAATGCTCGTCGGAGTTCGCCACGACGCACCTGAGCGCGACCGACTTCGGCGCCGTGCTGCCGGACGAGCTGGAGATGCGGCGGCGCGGCATCGGCGTGCGGACCGTGGTGCAGCACAGCGTGCTCGCCAAGCTCGCGGTCCGGTCCTACGTCGGCAAGCTGACCGCGGCCGGCGGCGCGGTGCGTTCGGTGCCCCAGCTGTGGTTCCGGCTGTCGCTCTTCGACCGGCGGGTGCTCCTGGTTTCGGCGTGCCCCGGCGACGAACCGGCGTCCGGGGCGGTGCTCGTCCGCACCCCGGCGATCGTCGCCCGGGTGCACGAGCTGTTCGACCACGTCTGGCAGACGGCCACCCCCGAGGTGAGCGCCCCCGGCGGCCGGGGCGAAGTGGCCTCGTCCGAGCTGCGCGCGGCGATCGGCGCCCAGCTGGCGGCCGGCTGCACCGACGAGGTTTCCGCCCGGCGCCTGGGCATGTCGGTGCGCACGTACCGCCGCCACGTCGCGAACCTGATGACCGAGCTGGGCGCCCGCACCCGCTTCCAGGCGGGACTGCTGGCGAGGGACGCGGGGCTGGTCGGCTGAATCACCGTCCCGCGGCGTCGAGTGCGGGTTCGAGCGGTGCGAGAGCGGCGCGAAGCAACTCGGGGAGCGAGCCGGACGGCACGACGAGCCCACCGGTGGGCGACGGCGGCCGCAGCCATCGTTGAAGCGCGACGCGGACCGCGGCGGCCACACTCGCGGCCAGTACGCGGGCAGTGTGCTCGTCGGGAACGGCGAGCCGTGGGGTGATCGCGTCCGCGAGGGGGTGTTCGAGTTCGGTGGTGGTGCCGACGAAGGCGTCGCGCAACGCGGGATGGGTGGTGATGAGCAGCAGCGCGTCGCGGGCGGGTTCGCCGGGGTCGGTGTACTGCGCCACGATCGCCTCGACCACGGCTTCGGCCAAGCCGACGTCGCCGGGCCGGGCGGCCACCGCCGCCGCGACCCGCGCTTCCCGTTCGGCGGTGACCGCGGCGACGATCGCCTGTTCGCGGCTGGAGAAGTAGTTGTTGTAGGTCCTCGGCGAGACGCCGGCCGCCTCGGCGATGTCGTCGACGCGGACTTCGTCCGGCCCGTGCGCCAGGGCCAGCCGCAGTGCCGCCTCGCGCAACGCCTCCCTCGTGGCCTGCTTCTTCTGCTCGCGCAACCCCGTCACAGCAGCCAGCCTCCCAGGTTTCCTGCGTGCACGCAAACTTGCGTGCACGCACTTTTCTTCCCTAGGCTGCGGTCAGCAGGCTCCGACGGAAGGACTGACCCATGCGTGCCAAGGGCATCGCGTACGACACCGGCTTCGTCCGCAACGGCGAGATCTCCCGCGAGCGCTTCGATCCCGGCGTGGTCCGGCGGGAGCTGGCCATCATCCGCGACGACCTGCACTGCACCGCGGTGCACCTCGTCGGCGGCGATCCCGAACGGCTCGAACTGGCCGCCCGCTGCGCCGCCGAGCTGGGGCTGGAGATCTGGTTTTCGCCCTACCCGCTGGAACTGACCACCGCGGAGATCCTCGCGCTGTTCGCCGACTGCGCGCAGCGGGCGGAACGGATCCGGCGGGAGGGAGCCGAAGTCGTATTCGTCACCGGCGTCGAACTGAGCATCATGAACCGCGGGTTCCTGCCCGGTGACGACATCGAGGAGCGGCTCGGCCTGCTGTTGAGCGGCCCCGACGGCCGGGGTGAGCGGATCGCCGAGATGAGCGCCCGCCTCAACGGCTTCCTCGGCGAGGCCGTCACCGAGGTCAGGAAGCGCTTTCAGGGCCGGCTCACCTACGCCTGCATCCAGTTCGAGGGCGTCGACTGGACGCCCTTCGACATCATGTCGTTCGAGCTCATCCGCTCGGCCGAGGTGGCCGACCGGTTCTCCGAAGGCGTGCGCACCCTCGTCGCGCAGGGAAAACCGGTCGCGATCACCGGCTTCGGCACGGCTACCTGGCGGGGCGCGGGCGACGTCGCACCGCGCAGCATGGAGATCGTCGAGTACGACGAGAACGGCCGCCCGGCCGGACTGAACGGGGACTACGTCCGCGACGAGGCCGGCCAGGCCGCCTACCTGCGCGAGCTGCTGGAGATCTTCGAGGCCGAAGGCGTCGACAGCGCCTTCGTCTACCTCTTCGCGCTCGGCAACTTCCCGCACCGGCCCGACGATCCCCGCCGCGACCTCGACATGGCGAGTCTCGGCGTCGTCAAGGTCTTCGAAGACCGCACCGGCGACACGTACCCCGACCTGCCGTGGGAACCCAAGGCGGCCTTCACCGCCGTCGCCGACTGCTACCGCGCCTGATGGAGCACCGGCGGACAGGGGCGGCATCGCTCGCGAACGTGCGATGCCGCCCCGGCGTCGATCCGCGACGTCAGGCCGTGGGCCGGGTCGCGCCGGCGTACTGGCTCTGCAGCGGCGAGATCTTGACGACGTCGCCGCTGGTCGGGGCGTGGACCATCTTGCCGTCGCCGATGTACATGCCGATGTGGGACACCGGTGAGTAGTACGCCACCAGGTCGCCCGGCTGCAGCTGGTCGCGCGGGACCGGCGTGCCGAACTGGGCCTGGGCCGCGGAGTTGCGGGGCAGCGTGATGCCCGCCTTCTTGTACGCCCACAGCAGGAGGCCCGAGCAGTCGAACGAGTCCGGCCCGGTGGCACCCCAGACGTACGGTTTGCCGAGCCTGCTCAACGCCGCGTCGACCGCGATCTGCGCGGCTGCCGTCGGGGCCTTGACGACCGGTGGCTTTCCGCCGGTGTCGCGCTGGGCTGCCTTGTCGGCGGCGCTCAGGTTCTTGTCGGCGGCCTTGATCTGCTCGATCTGGTCGTCGAGGGTCTTCTGCTTGGCCTTGATGTCCTCGGTCAGCTTGGCCGCGGCGTCGCGGGCGTCCTGAGCCCGTTTCGCTGCGTCCGAAGCCTTTTTGGTGGCGTCGGCGGCCTGCTGGACGGCGCCGGTGAGGCTGGTCATCGCGGCGTTCTTGTCCGTGGCCAGCACTTCGAGGGCCGAGGACCGGTCCAGGAAGTCCTGTGTGGACGTTCCGGACAGCAGCGCCGACAGCTTGTTCAGCTGGACGCCGCTGGTGAACGACGCGCCGGCGAACTTGTCGACCTCCTCCTGGTACTTCTTCCGGTTCTCGGTGGCCTTGACGCCCTGGTCCTTCGCCGCGTTGACGTCGTTGGTGGCCTTGTCGAGCTCGCCTTGCCTGGTCGTCAGGTCGGTCTGCGCCTTGAGCAGGTCCTCGTTGAGCTTCTCGGCCTCCGCCGCGAGTTCGCGGTACTTGGCCAAGGCGTCGGAGGAACTGGGCGGAGCTTGGGGAGCGGGGACGGGGGCGGCGGTGGCCACGGGCCGGGCGACCGTGACCACGAGGATCACCGAGGTCGCCGCGAGGATGCCTGAAACCACTCGCCGGATGGGCTGCGACTGCACGGTCGCGCGGGTCTCCTTTGCTCGTCGTCCGCCGGCCGGAACCACGGCATCGGGGTGTGCCGTTCTTCGGGCAGCGCGAGCCGCGACAGGTGACGCGCGCGGTGGTTCCGTTTTTTCGCGGCTTCGGCGGCAAAGCCGGGCCGGCGGTGATCCCGCGTCGCCGTCCGGTCGACGGCAGCTGCCGCAAGATCACGGCCAGGCTACGAAAAGATGTCCGTGATGTCCACCTTCCGGCGGAGAAATCTTTGCGTGGAGCCAAGTCACGCTGCGTTAGGTGACCTAGTACTAATTGTTATAGTACCGATCACCGCTGTCCGCGCCGCGGGGTCGTCCGGCGCGGCGAGCGGCGCCGGAGGCCGATCCCGTGCCGGAAAAGGGAAATCGCGGCTTTTCGCCCGCTTACTTCACGTCGGGGGAGAGCCGTTCGACGATATTCGCCAGCTCCTCCCAGAGCGCGGCATTGCGCCGGGCGATATCCGCGACCAGATTCGCGCAGTGCGGGGGAACCGCGGTGAACACCCCGGTGTCCTCGGGGCTCAGTGCGTGCGCGGCGAGCCACTGCAGAAGGGCACGTCCGGAATGCGTGAATTTCAGGGCCGGATCGCGCTCGAGCGAATCCAAGATGGCCGCCAAGCTGTCCGGATCCCCCTGGTCCGCCCGGGCCGGCGGCCCATCGCCGACCGCGTCGGGACGCCAGTCGTTTTCCACGTCGAATCCCCCCACCGGACCCCGTATCGCAAACGAACGTCGTTACGTTAGTCCGTGGGCCGTACTCGGTGTCAAGCTCCATTCGGCAAGAATTGAGGGAGCGCTCCCGCAACGTTATGTCGCCGCCTCTTCGCTGGGAAAGAGGATCGGGCTCAGCAGATACCGGGTGCGGCCGGGTGCGGGCGGGTTGGCCAGCCGGGGCAGGATGGCCGCGCGCAGTTCGCCGACCATCGCCGTGAGCTCGGCTTCGTCCAGCCAGATCGCGTGTTGCTGGTAGCCGACGGGGTCGGTGGCCGGGTCGGCGGTTTCGCGGTCGAGGTAGGCGGAGAACTCCGCCACCAGTGCGGCCACCGCCACCGTGAACGCGCGCCGGTGATCGGCGGGTGACAGGGACGCGGCCGTGGCCGGGTCGATGGAGGCCCGTTCGCGGCGCAGCCGGTAATGGCGTTCGACCGCGCCGCGGACCCGGCGTTCTTCGGCCACTTCCAGGACTTCGCCGGCGGCGAGCAGGTCGACGTGCCGGTACACCATGGCCTTCGAGACGTCCGGCAGCAGCGCGCAGAGCTGGGCGGTCGTGAGCGTCCGGTCGCCGCGCATGGCGTGCACGATCCGCAGCCGGACCGGGTGACCCAGCAGTTCCAAGGTGTCCACTACCAAACGATCTCACATCATGATACCGTTCGCAAAACGTGAGAAAGGTGGGGGACATGACGGACCCGGGGGCTGTGGCCAGGACGGTCGTCGACATGGCGGCGGAGGGACGCTTCGCGGACGCCGAGGAGCTGTTCGCGCCCCGGCTGCGGGCGGCCGCGTCCGCGGAGACATTGCGAGTCGGCTGGGAGACGGAGATCGCCAAGGCCGGGCCGGTCACGGCGGTCGGGGAGCCGGTGCGCGAGCCGGCCAAGGCGGGTCTGGTCCGGGTGAGCGTTCCGGTGACCTGCCGGCACGGCGGGCTCACCGTGGTCATGTCGGTCGACGGCGACGGTTTCCTGCACGGCCTGCGGCTCGCCCCGCCGTCCGGAGTGACCTGGGAGCCGCCCGCCTACGCCGACCCGGACCGGTTCACCGAACACGAAGTCACCGTCGGGTCCGGCCCGCTCGCGGTGCCCGGCACGGTGACCCTCCCCAAGGGGCGCGGTCCGTGGCCGGCGGTGGTGCTGCTGAGCTCGGGCCCCCACGACCGCGACGTGACGACCGGGCCGGGCAAGCCGTTCAAGGACCTGGCCTGGGGCCTGGGCAGCCGCGGCGTCGCGGTGGCCCGGTTCGACAAGCTGACCCACGTCCACCCCGGTGCCGGCTCCGAACCCGGCTTCACCATGGCCGACGAGTACCTGCCGCACGCCATCGCCGCCGTGCGCCTGCTCCAGCGGGAGCCGGCCGTGGACCCCGCGCGGGTGTACGTCCTCGGTCACAGCGGCGGCGGGAAGGCCGCCACGCGGGTCGCGGCCGCCGAGGCCTCGGTCGCCGGTGTGGTCAGCCTCGCCGGGGACACCGCGCCGTTGAGCCGGGCGGCCGTCCGGGTCGCCCGCTACCTGGCCGAGCTGGATCCCGGCCCGGCCACGACGGCCGCCCTCGAGACGGTTTCGCGGCAGGCCGCGCTCGTCGAGAGCCCCGGCCTTTCGCCCTCGGCCCCGGCGGCGGACCTCCTCTTCGGCTGGCCGGCCTCGTACTGGCTGGACCTGCGGGAGTTCGACCCGGTCGCGACGGCGGCCGCGCTCGGCAAGCCGATGCTCATCCTGCAGGGCGGCCGCGACTACCAGGTGACCGTCGCCGACGACCTCGCGGGCTGGCGGGCCGGCCTGGCGCACCGCCCCGACGTCACGATCCGCGTCCACGACGCCGACGACCACCTGTTCTTCCGCGGCGAAGGCCCGTCCAAGCCCGGATACACCTCGCCGCAGCACGTCGACCCCGCCGTGGTCGACGACATCGCCGGGTGGCTGGCGCCCCCGCGGCGCGGGATCGCCCGGTTCTTCCCTCGGCGGCGTCCGGCCGCCGGCTGACCCGGGGCGCGCAGCCGCTTGCGGAGGATGGCCGAACGCGCCCGGCGCTGTTCGCCTGAATCGGGGCTCTTTCCCATCGTTGGTGATTGACAACCCGGGGTCGGGAAGCGACGGTGTGTCGGGCGACTGGGAACGCTCCCAGAACCTTCCGCCCGTGGCCGCCGTCAGTGTGCACAAGGGAGTGCCGATGTGGGTAAGAGCCGGAAAACGTCCTGCCGTGCTGGCGGTCGCGGGCCTCGCGGCCGCCGCCGCGGTCGTCGTCACGTCGACGACGGCCGTTTCGGCGGCGAATGAGGCGAGCGCGGCGTTCGCCTGCCGCGTCACCTACTCGGCCAACGACTGGGGAAGCGGTTTCAGCCTCGCCGTCGGGATCGCCAACCTCGGCTCTTCGGCCGTCGACGGCTGGACGCTGACCTACTCCTACGCCGGCAACCAGACCCTGCAGCAGGGCTGGATGGGGACGTGGACGCAGTCCGGCAAGCGGATCACCGTGACCAACGCGAGCTGGAACGGCACCATCCCGGCCGGCGGATCCGTCAGCACCGGCGCGAACTTCTCCTACAGCGGCACGAACACCACACCGACCGACTTCGCCGTCAACGGCGCCGCGTGCACCGGGACACCGCCGACCACGGCCACGACACCCATCACCAAGCCGACGACACCCACCACGACCACCACGACGACGCCACCGCCGCCCGGCCCGGCGCCCGCGCTGCACGTGTCGGGCAACAAGCTGCTGACCGACGGCGGCAAGACCTACCGGCTGCTGGGCGTCAACCGGTCCAGCGGGGAGTTCGCCTGCGTGCAGGGCAAGGGGATGTGGGACAGCGGCCCGGTCGACCAGGCTTCGGTCGACGCGATGAAGGCGTGGAACATCCACGCGGTGCGGATCCCGCTGAACGAGGACTGCTGGCTCGGCCTGTCCGGCTCGCCCAGCGGAGCCCCCTACCCGCAGGCCATCAAGGACTACGCGAAGCTGTTGGAGGCCAACGGGATCAACCCGATCCTCGATCTGCACTGGACGCACGGCCAGTACACCGGCACCTCCTCGGCCTGCACCGACGTCAACGCGACCTGCCAGAAGCCGATGCCCGACCGGCAGTACACGCCGGCTTTCTGGACGCAGGTGGCCACCGCGTTCAAGGGCGACAACGCCGTGGTGTTCGACCTGTTCAACGAGCCCTACCCGGACGCGGCCGCGAACTGGTCCGACGCGGCCGCGGCGTGGAAGTGCCTGCGGGACGGCGGAACCTGCACCGGCATCGGCTATACCGTGGCGGGGATGCAGGAACTGGTCGACGCCGTCCGCGCGACCGGCGCGAAGAACGTGATCATGACCGCCGGTCTGACGTGGACGAACGACCTCACGCAGTGGCTGGCCTACAAGCCGTCGGACCCGGCGGGCAACCTGGTCGCCTCCTGGCACACCTACAACTTCAACGCCTGCGTCACGGTGTCCTGCTGGGACAGCCAGATCGGGACGGTCGCCGCGCAGGTGCCGGTCCAGGCCGGGGAAATCGGCCAGAACAGCTGCGCGCACGACTACATCGACCAGGTGATGGCGTGGCTGGACGCGCACAACCTCGGGTACACCGCGTGGACGTGGAACCCGTGGGGCTGCAGCGGTGGCAACGTGCTGATCGAGAGCTTCGACGGCACGCCCACCAAGACCTACGGCGAGGGCTTCCGGGCCCACCTGCTGACCGTGAACCCGTGAAAGGCGGTCGCTGGTCGCGGCCGCCCCCGGCACGCCGTCGCCCGGTGGTTCCTGCGCCGCGACCACCCGGGTGACCGGCGAATGGTCCGGCGGGCAGCGGATCGGTCAGGCCTGGAACGCCACGGTCGGCCAGGGCGGGACCGCGCGCAACGCGGAGTGGAACGGCGCGCCGGCCCCTGGCGCGTCGGCCACTTTCGGCTTCCTGGCCACTGGGACCGGTGGTCGGTTGCACGGCGGGCTGATGTCGCGGGGTGTGTCGTGGGTCACTGACCGGCGATCGCAACCTCGGCCGCCCGCGCGCGCCTCAGGGAAGGAAAGATCCTTTTACCTTCACCTGGGGAACTCATGGGAAAAAGATTGGCCGCCGTGCTCGCGGCGGTTCTGCTGGCTCTCGCGCTGGCGCCCGCCGAGGCCGGCGCCACCGGCCGGTTCGACCGGGAACTGCGGGCGCGGATCGCGCAGGCGCAGGCCTACGCCGACAGCCGGCCCGGGGAGACCGGCATCGTGCTGCGGGACCGGTGGACCGGCGCGGTCTACCGCAGCCCGGCCGCGGGCACGCTGATCTGGGCCTGCTCGACCCCGAAGCTGGCCATGGTCGTGGACCTGCTGCTGCGCGACGACTCGGGCGCGGTCACGCTGACCGCCGAGGACCGTGACCTGATGCACCGGATGCTCAACTCCAGTGACGACGCGGCCGCCCACACGCTGTGGACCCGCTACGGCGGCGAGGCCGAGTTCGCCAAGCGGTTCCCGTCCTACGGGATGACCGACATGCGGTTCACCGACCAGCACCCGCACCACTGGGGCTGGATCCTCACCACGGCGAACGACCTGGACCGGCTGATCAACTACGTGCTGACCCGCCTGCCGAAGCGGCACCGCGACTACATCGTCCGCGAGATGCGGGCCGTGGACGTCAACCAGCAGTGGGGTGTCTGGGGTGCCGGCGAGGCCGCGCGCCCGGGCAACAAGGACGGCTGGTCCGACGACAACGACGACGGCTCGTGGATCATGAACTCGGTCGGCTTCGTGGGCCCGCACGAGCGGTACACCCTGGCGCTGATGAACAACACCAAGGTGATCCGGAACGGCTACGAAACCGGCATGGAGACCACCACCAAGATCAGCGAGATCCTGTTCAAGGGGTACTTCCGGGGCTGACGCCGTGAGTGCGGCGGGGCCCGGCGTGGATTCGCCGGGCCCCGTCGCGCACGCCGGACAAAACGTCGTTTCGGGACTCTTTGGCTCGGCCATTCAGCGGTATTTTGCGCACTTTCGTGTTTGTGGGGGCACCCTGCGTAGCTCTTGTGTGGTCTGTGTATGCTCCGATCTCGCTTGACCGGGTGATCACTCACCTGAATCGGTGGCCGCTGTGGTCGGGGATTTCATCCCACGCGGCCCAAACGGCGTGGTTCGGGCTCGGAATAGGAGATTTATGCAGGTCAGGTCAGCACTCGTGCGTGGCGGGATCGCGGTGCTCGCCGCGGCTGCCGCGGTCATGGTCGGCACCCCCGCGGCGCTCGCGGACGACGGCGCCGCGCGCGGCCGGGTCGTCAAGGGCGGTGGCACCGAAGGGTTCAGCGTGAACCTGGGCCCCGGCCGGAACTACGTGACCGAGCTGTTCGGGATGAAGCTGTCGGACGGCAAGACGCTCAAGCTCTACTGCGTGCAGATCAAGGTCGGCATGCGCACCGACGTGGACATGGTCGAGCGGCCGTGGAACCAGTACCCGAAGAGTGAAGAGTCGAAGAACTTCCAGGCGAACAGCGACAAGATCAACTGGGTGCTGCACCACGGCTACCCGGGGGTCAAGCTGGACGACCTGGGCCAGGTGCTCGCCCAGAAGGGCGCCAAGCTGCACGGCGGCCTGTCCGAGCAGGAGGCCATCACCGCGACGCAGGCGTCGGTCTGGCACTTCAGCGACAACACGAACCTCGACAAGACCAAGCCGCTGCCGTACGAGAACGCCGACGCCTCGGCGGACGTCGTCGCGCTGTACGACTACCTGACCGGCGCGGACAACGCCGGCCTCGGCAAGCAGCCGAAGCCGACGCTGAACATCGCCGCGGACAAGACCGAAGGCGCCGCGGGCACCAAGATCGGGCCGTTCAACGTCGCCACGACCGGTGACATCACCGCGCTGACCAGCGAGCTGCCCGACGGCGTCAAGATCACCGACGCCGACGGCAAGGAGCTGAAGGGGACGGACGTCAAGGACGGCAGCAAGCTGTTCGTCGACGTCCCGGCGGGCACCAAGCCCGGCAAGGGTTCCTTCTCGCTCAAGGTGACCGGGCAGTTGGACACCGGCCGCCTGTTCGTCGCCCAGAACTACGAGACGCAGGAAGCCCAGTCGCTGATCGTGGCCGACTCGGAGAAGACCCAGGTCACCGCGAAGGCGGCGGCGAGCTGGACCGAGGCGGGTGCCCCGGCCACGACCCCGGCGCCGACCACCCCGGGCGGCGCGCCCTCCGGCGGCGGCGAGCTGGCCAACACCGGTGTCGACACCGCGGTTCCGTTCACCATCGGCGGCCTGCTGCTCGGCGGCGGCGCGCTGATGCTGCTGCTGAACCGTCGTCGCAGCCGCGCGTAACGCACCACCGGGAACGGGGTCGGTCCACTGTGGACCGGCCCCGTTTTCGCGTGACGACCTTCGGGGGACGCCCAGGCTGTCCGTCGCCGGCCTTGTCCGGCTCGCTCCGGCCTGACAGATTCGGGAGCATGACGATTTCGCTCGAGGCTTCGGAGTGGGTCCGGCGCTTCCACCCGGCGCCCGCCGCCGCGGCGCGGCTCGTGTGCTTCCCGCACGCCGGTGGGGCGGCGAGCTACTACCGCCCCTTCTCGGCGGCGCTGGCTCCCGCCGTGGAGGTCCTGGTCGTGCAGTACCCGGGCCGGCAGGACCGGTACGGCGAACCCGCGGTGGACGACCTGTTCGTGCTCGCCGACCGGCTGGCCGGCGTGCTGCCGGCGGTGATCGGCGAGCCGGTGGCGTTCTTCGGCCACAGCATGGGCGCCAGCCTGGCCTTCGAGGTCGCGCGGCGGCTCGAAGCACGCGGAACGCGGCTGCACACGCTGTTCGTATCCGGCCGCCGCGCGCCCGGCGCGCCCTTGGACGACGGCGCCCGCCTGAAGAACGACGACGAGCTGCTGGCCGAGGTCAAGCGGCTCGGCGGCACCGAGACGGCGGTGCTGGACGACCCGGACATCCGCCGCATGGCGCTGCCGGCGCTGCGCAGCGACTACCGGGCCGCCGAGACCTACCACTACCGCCCCGGCCCCGACGTCGGCTGCCCGGTCGTCGCGCTGCTCGGCGACGAGGACCCGAAGGTGGACGAGGCCCAGGCGAGCGGCTGGGCGGAACGCACGTCGGCCGGGTTCGAGCTGAAGACGTTCCCGGGCGGCCACTTCTACCTCAAGGACCAAGAAGCGGCGATCACCCGGCTGATCGGCGACCGGCTCGCCCGCTGAACGGAGAGTGGGCAGGACGCGGCGCGCCCTGCCCACTCGGTCAGCAGTAGAGGTTGGCGCCGGGGTCGACGCCGAGGATCGACGTGATCTGGCGGTACTTGTCGACGCGGCTCTGCACCTGGGCGGGGTTGCCGCCGTTGCACTCGATCGAGCCGTTGATGCTGCGGATGGTTTCGCCGAACCCGCGGCCGTCGACCATCGCGTTGTGCGGGGTCATCGTGCCCGGGCCGCTCTGGGTGTTCCAGTACCAGAGCCCGGTCTTCCAGGCGACGGCCGCGTTCTGCTCGACCTGCCACGGGTTGCCGAGCAGGTCGATGCCGAGCGCGTCACCGGCGGCCTTGTAGTTGAAGTTCCAGCTCAGCTGGATCGGGCCGCGGCCGTAGTAGGCCGACTGGCCGGCCGGGCAGCCGTAGGGCTGGTTCCAGTCGCAGTAGTGCGGGTAGTTGGCGGTGTTCTGTTCGACGATGTAGACGAGCCCGCCGGTTTCGTGGCTGACGTTGGCGAGGAACGCGGCCGCTTCCTGCTTCTTCACCGTGTCACTGCCGGTGTTCGCGAAGCCGGGGTACGCCGACAGCGCCGCGGTGAGGCCGCTGTAGGTGTAGAAGGAGTTCCGGCCCGGGAACATCTGGTTGAACTGGGCTTCGCTGACGACGAACGCGCCCGGGTTGCCGGGATCGGTGCCGCCGCCGCAGTCGTAGGGCTCCCAGTACCAGGTGCTGATGATGGGGTCGTAGCCCGGATTCGCGTTCTTGGCGCGGTAGTAGCCGCCGTTGGTGTAGCGGACGATGGCGCCGACGTCGTACCACTGGCCGGCGACCCAGTCCGGGTAGCTGCAGGTGGTGCCGCCCCCGCCGTCACAGCTGTAGGGTTCCCAGTACCAGGTGCTGATGATCGGGTCGTAGCCCGGATTCGCGTTTTTCGCGCGGTAGTAGCCGCCGTTGGTGTAGCGGACGACCGCGCCGACGTCGTACCACTGGCCCGCGACCCAGTTCGGCGCGCTGCACGCGGCAGCGGCCGCCTGGGGAGCTTGCCCGGTCAGCGTGGGTACGCCGAACGCGAGCCCGGCTACGGCGGCGACAGCGGACAGGACCGCGACGAGACGTCTTCTCAACACTCGCTCACTCCTTCGGCCGCGACAGGATCCGGGCGCACGGGCGCCCGGATGTCGCGGGGTGGGGGGTGCTCATCCGGCCGAGACGAACGTGACAACGGTCACTAGAGCAGATTGGTCTAGTCCAGTCAAGAATTCCGGCCGGTCCGGGCAAGGGGTGTGCGCGAACGTCCCCTCGTGGACCGGCCGCGGCCGGGCGGCCGGGACGACCCCGGCTGCCCTGGCCTGCCGTGCGATTCAGCGCGCCTGCGGGATCCGCACCTGCGCGGCCGGTGCGTACTGCAGGAGCCGCTGCAGCCGGGCCCGGCCCAGCCGGTGGAGCATCTCCCCGAGCTCCTCCGGCGCGATGCTCCCTTCGAGGTCGAGCCGCGTCGTCCGGACGACGCGATCGATCTCCGAGGCGGGGAGCCGCCCCGCGAACTCCCCGGCCAGCCACACCCCGACCTCGTCCACGACGTCGTCCGCCCGGTGGCTCCGTACGGTCATCGCTCTCCTCGTTTCGGATCGCCTAGTTACCCAGGTCGAGGCCGGAAAACTCCAGCCCGACGCAGGTCCGACGGGCAAGCCGGGGGGCCATGACGCGGAACCCGCGAAATCGCTCCCGGAAAAGCTTTCCGTGTTCGGACGGGTGAGCTGCGTGACGACCGCTTTCACTCACATGGGCTGTTTGCCCTCCGAAGTTGTCGGCCGATCGGGTAGAAAAACGCGGAACTTCGCCGGGGGCGCGTCCCTTTACGGACCCTGGAGGCATCCGATAGTGCGGGCGTTCCCTCACGGGATGCGGAAACGGAGACGCGATCCATGGGCCGGTACGACCGGACCGACCTCGGGGCCTACAGCTTGGGGCTGCTCGACGCCGCCGACGCGGCACGGGTCGAGCGGCACCTCGACGCGTGCCCGGACTGCCGCCAGGAGGTCCGGGAGTTCGAAGCCGTCCGCGGCATGCTCGACCACCTGGTCGAAGTGAAGTCCACTTAGGACTCCCCGCGGCCGGGTGTCTTGAACGACTCGTTCAGGACGCCGGACGACAGGAACGAGTCGTTCAAGACGTCCGGGGAGCCTCAGCGGGACGCGGCGGCCTTGATCGTGCGCAAGACGGGTGCAGTCTCCAGCGTGCGGATCGCCTCGAGCGCGCCCAGCCGGTGGGTCAGGTAGTGGTGCAGCGCGGCCGCGTCCGGGCAGAGCGCGTGCGCGACGAGGGTGGCCGAGCCGGTCGTCGCGGCGACGAGGGCGAGTTCCGGGTGGGTTGCCAGCTGCCGCGCGACCCCGTCGAGGTGGGCGGGCGCGACCGCCATCCAGAGCAGCGCCTGCGTCGTGGCGCCGAGCGGCGCCGGGTCGACCTCCAGGTCGAAGAACACCGTGCCGCCGGCCCGCAGGTCCGCCAGCCGCCGCGCGACGGTCGCCGCGGACCAGCCGGTGGCCGTGGCCAGCTCGGCCAGGCTCGCGCGGCCGTCCCGCTGCAGCGCGGCCATCAGGGCGTCATCCTCGCTGGTCAGTGGCTTGCCCGGCCCTTCGTGCACCGGCGTGAGCGCCGCGATCTGCGCCGCGTCGAGGGAGTTCGCCCGGCCCAGCCAGGCGCTGGGGCCGCCGAAGTAGCGGTGCAGCAGCTGGTGCGCCGAAACCGCCGTGATGCTCGCGGTCCGCGGGATGTCCCGCAGCAGCAGTGAATGATCGCTCCGGGCGGGTGTCTGCACGTTCACGCAGATCTCGGTGCCGCCGGACATGAGCTTGATCCACGCGGTGTCGGCGCGGCGGGCGAGCGCGTGGGCGAGGTCCTGCGCGGTGTGCGGCGTCGCGGTCAGCCGGACCATCCACTCGGCCTGCCCGGCGCGTTGCGGGTCAGGCAGGCCGACGACGCGAAGCGACGCTTCGGCGCGAAGACGGCGGTAGCGCCGCGCCACGGTCTGCGTCGAGACGCCGAGGACGTCGCCGATCTTCGTGAACGGCGCCCGGGCGTCGATGTGCAGCGCGTGGATCACGGCGCGGTCGACGGCGTCCAGTGTGGTCATATCCCGCATTGAACCGCAATTGGTGGAAGAAATCTGCTCGTTGACGTCTGTGGCTGGAACGCCAGTTCGGCCCTTCGCCAGGGTGGGCGGCGGAACGAAAGGGGGCACCCATGCCGACCATGACCCGCTACCGGTGGCGCTGGGCCGCACTGGCCGTCCTGCTCACCGCCGAGGCGATGAACCTGCTCGACGCCACGATCGTGCAGGTCGCGGGGCCGGTGATCCACGCCGCGCTGCCCGGGCCGGCCGCCGACGTCCCGTGGTTCAGCGCGGCCTACACGTTGCCGTTCGCGGCCTTCCTGATCACCGGCGGCCGCCTCGGCGACCTCTTCGGCCGGGCCAGGGTCTTCCGGATCGGCGTGGCGGGCTTCGTGCTCGCGTCACTGGTCTGCGCGGTCTCCGGCGCGGCCGGGCTGCTGATCGGGGCGCGCGCGGTGCAGGGCGCGGCGGCGGCGTTGATCATCCCGCAGACCATCGGCCTCATCCGGAGCCTGTTCGACGGCGACGAACTCGCGAAGGCCCTGGGGACCATCGGGCCGGTGATGGGCCTGTCGGCGGTCACCGGGCCGCTGCTCGGCGGCCTGCTGACGCAGGCGGTGTCGTGGCGGGCGGTGTTCCTGGTGAACGTCCCGCTCGGGCTCGCGGTGCTCGTCGCCGCGCGGCTGCTGCGGGAGGACCGGGCCGCCACCCGGCCCCGGCTCGACGTCCCCGGCGCGGTGCTCGTCGTCGCCGGCGCCGGCCTGGTCGTCTACCCGCTGATCGAGCCGGGCGGCACGAACTGGGCGTTGCTCGCGGCCGGTGCCGCGCTGCTGGTGGTGTTCGGCTTCCACCAGCGCCGTGCGGCCGCGCCGCTGGTCGAGCCCAGCCTGTTCGCCCACCGCGGGTTCCCGTCGGCGCTCGCGGGGTCGCTGCTGTTCTTCGCGGTGATGACCGGGCTGATGCAGGTCGTGCCGATGCAGCTGCAGCTCGGCCTCGGCGTCGACGTCCGCACGGCGGGCCTGACGCTGCTGCCGCTTTCGGCCGGGCTCGCGGTGTCGTCGTGGTTCGCCGGCGCCCGGCTGGTGCCGAGGTTCGGCGCGCGCGTGATGTTCGCGGGGCTGGCGCTGCTGCTGGCCGGGATCCTCGCCGCCACCGCCGTTTACGCCGGTGGGGTGCGTTCGTACCCGTGGCCGCTGCTCGGCGCGCTGGCGTTGTGCGGGCTCGGGATGGGGACGTTCACGGTGCCGTTCTTCACGGCGGCCCTGGCCCGGGTCCGGCCGCACGAAACCGGCTCGGCGGCGGGCCTGCTCAACGCGGTGCAGCAGCTCGGCGGCACCCTCGGCGTCGCCCTCCTCGGCGGGCTCTTCCTCGGCACCGGCGGTGCGGCCGCGGCGCTCGGCCTCGGGGCCGGGCTCACCGTGGCCGCGGCCGCCGCGGTGCTGCCGCTCAGTAGTCGTCGCGCCCGGTGAACTGCTGCTCCAGCAGCTCCGCCGCGCCGGCGACGAGCTCGAGGGGGTCGGTGAACTCGTTGATGTCCAGGTTGATCAGCGGCAGCGAGTGACGGAGCACGATGTGCTCGCCCATCACGGCGAGCCCGCCCACGACGATCGCCTCGCCCACCTCGGTCAGCACCTCGAGGAGGTCGACCTCGTCGTGCCGGGCGAACGGCGTGGCGATCTGCACCCAGTCTTCGCGCTGGTCGAGGATCTCGCGCGCGATCACGACGATCTGGGCGCGCTGTTCGGTGTCGGGCTCGTCGCCGAAGATCAGCCGGATGCGCAGTTCGTCGGGCTCGTCGCGCACCACCCGGTACGACTGCCTGACGTAAGCGACCAGATCGCCCCACTGAGCCACGCTGTTCTCCGTCCTCGTGCGTGTGTGAGCGCTCAGCGTAGCGATCAGGAGGCGCCGATCCGGTCGAGATCGGCAAGCACGTCGGCGGGAAGGCCGAGTTCGGCGGCCGCGAGGTTTTCCCGCAGGTGCTCCGGCGTCGAGGTACCGGGGATGAGCAGCATCGACGGCGACCGCCGCAGCAGCCAGGCCAGCGCCACCTGCATCGGGGTGGCGCCGGCCCGGGCGGCGCAGTCGTCGAGCAGATCGGATTGGAGAGGGCTGAACCCGCCGAGCGGGAAGTAGGGCACGAAGGCGATGCCTTCGGCAGCGCACTTGCCGACCAGATCGTCGTTTTCGCGGTGGGCGAGGTTGTACTGGTTCTGGACGCAGACGACGGGAGCGATGGCCCGGGCCTCGTCGAGCTGTTCGGCACTGACGTGACTGACGCCGAGGTGCCGGATGAGCCCCTGCTGCCGCAGCTCGGCGAGCACGCCGAAGGGCTCGGCGAGCGACATCGGCACGGGATAGTCACCGGCGGCGTTGCTGAGCCGCAGGTTGACGACATCGAGCACGTCGACGCCGAGGTTCCGCAGGTTGTCGTGCACGGCCCGGGTGAGGTCATCGGCCGACAACGCGGGCGGCCAGCCCTTGTCCGCGCTCCGCCGCGCGCCGACCTTCGTCACGATGACGAGGTCTTCGGGGTAGGGGTGAAGGGCTTCCTTGATGAGGGCGTTGACGGTGTGGGGGCCGTAGTAGTCACTGGTGTCGAGATGGGTGACACCGCGATCGACGGCCTCCCGCAGCACGGCGACGGCAGTGTCGTGGTTCCGCGGCGGTCCCCAGACCCCGGGACCGGCCAGTTGCATGGCGCCGTAACCCATCCGGGTAACCGGCAGGTCGCCGCCGAGGGTGAAGGTCCCGCCGAGATTCGCCATGCCGCTCCTTGGTTCCGGGTGCTCTCGCGAGTCTAGGGCGGCGGGCGGGTGCTTGCTCATCTCCTTTTGTCGGTGGTCACCGGTAGCGTGGAAAACGGGGGCTGCTCGCGCCCGCCTGCGCGCGTTTCCCTTGTGCGGCAAGGAAAATCGCCGCGAAAACCCACTCCGCAGGTTCACCTGGTTCAGCGATGATGTTCGAACTCGTGTTCGGTAACGTCGGTGGTGTGACTACGACGATGTGTTTCCCCGCAACCGAACCAGTGCCGGCCCACCGGCGAACCCCGCCGCCCGGGCAGGCCCGCCCGCCCGGGAACTCAGCAGAGGCCCTTGCCCCGCAGCACCCGGGTGACCGATTCCTGCACCCGCGCCTTCGGCAGTTCCCCCGAAGCCACCGCCTTGACCAACCGGTCCAGCACCTCGTCGACCCGCCCCCCGGAGGACCACAACGCCTGATCCGCACCGGCCTGCAGGGCCTTCAAAACCGCCTCCGGCAAGGGATACTGCGCGGTGATCGCCTTCATCGCCCCGAGGTCGTCCGTGACCACCGGCCCGGTGAACCCGAACTCCCCGCGCAGCAACCCGTACGCGGCCGGGGAAAGAGACGCCGGGACTCCGGCGGTCAGATCCGGCACGTCGAGGTGGCCGACCATCACCGCGACCGGGCCGTAGTCGGCGAGGCCGCGATAGGGCACCAGGTCCACCGCCCGCAGCTGCGCGAGCGGGGGCGTCACCACCGTGCCCTTGTGGGAGTCGCCCGAGCCGTGCCCATGGCCCGGGAAGTGCTTCAGCACCGGCTGGACGCCCGCCGAGCGCAGGCCCGCCGCGAACGCCGTCGCGTACGTCTTCACCCGGGCCGGGTCCGGGCTGAACGAGCGGTCGCCGATCACGTCGTCGTCCGGGGCGTCCGTCACGTCGGTGTCCGGGGCGTAGTCCACCGTCACCCCGCGGGCGCGCAGCTGGCGGCCGCGCTCGGCGGCCAGTGCGCGGACCTCCTCCGGAGACTTCGTCGCGGCCAACGTCCGGGCCGACGGCAGGTCGCCGTCGAGGTCGTCGATGCGCTGGACGCGGCCGCCCTCCTCGTCGACCGCCACCGCCACCGGCACCCGGGCCACCGCCTGGACCGCCGCCAGGGACCGGTCTTTCAACAACGCTGTTGCGTTACCGCCGATGAAGATCCCGCCGATCTGGTGGTCGCGCACCAGCGAGACCGTGGAGGCGGGGTTGTCACCCGGCACCCCCACGACTACCAGCTGTGCTACCTGGGCCGGAACGTCGAGACCGTTCACCAACGACGCACAGTCACCGGGCCGCGCCAGCCGCGAAGTGGGGGCAGGCGGGGAAGGCGAAGACGAAGAAGGCGCGGAGGTCGAAGGCTCGGCATTCAAAGGCTCGTCGCTCAAAGGCACTGCCAGGCCGGAGACGGTATCCGAAGGCAGGTTCGCGACCAGCAAAGAGCCGGCCGCGAGGCACAACGCCGCCCCGAGGACGGCAAGACGTCGGCGGTTCATCGGTCCCTTCACTCGTCGGCGTGTCACCCGACCGTAGTCGACGACGAAACTTCACGGCGTGAAGAAGGGGGGTGGGCCCGGTAGAGAATTCGTGAAGGCGACCTCAGCAGACTGGAGCCAGTCAAGGAAACGACGTGAAGGGGGAGATTCGATGGACCAGGTGCGAGTGGCCGCGTGGGCGTCCGACCCGATCGCCCTGACCGGGCTGACCAACCACCTGAAGTCCCGCCCGGAGCTGCTGGTCCTGCCGCGCGCCCGGCGGGGCGAGGCGGCCGTGCTCGTGTTCGCCGTCGGGCAGGTCGACCGGGAGGCCGTCGCCGCGCTGCGGGCCGCGGCGGCCGAGTCGCCCGCCGCGATCGTGCTGGTCGCCGGGCACGTCGACGCCTCGCACCTGGAGCTGCTCGCCGACTGCCACGTCTCCGCCGTGCTGCCGCGGACCGCGCTCGACCGGCTCACCGAGAGCGTGCTCGCCGCCGCGCGCGGACGCTCGGCGCCGCTGCGCGAGCAGGTCGAGGCGCTGGCCCACGAGGGCGGCGGGGCGACGCTGACGCCGCGCGAGGTGGATGTGCTTCGCCTGATGGCCGAAGGCTGGGACACTGCCGAGATCGCGGGCAAGCTCTGCTACTCGGAGCGGACCGTGAAGAACGTCATCTACGCCATGACCAACCGGCTCAACCTGCGCAACCGGCCGCACGCGGTCGCTTTCGCCGTGCGGGCCGGTGTGATCTGAGGAAGCCTGTTGCGCACGATCGCCCGCCGGACCGCCATCGTGGTCGCCGCGCTGATTCCGCTCGCCGCCTGCAGTCCGGGTGACGCCGGCCCGGATGACGCCGGAAAGACGAAGCTCACCATCGCGACCTTCGGAGAGTTCGGCTACGCGCCCCTGATCGCCGAGTACGAGAAACTGCACCCGGGCATCACGGTGCAGAACCGCGTCACCGACTTCGACACCCACCACAAGGGCCTCGCGACGCAGCTCGCCACCGGGCACGGCGCCGCCGACGTCGTCGCGATCGAGGAGCAGTACATCCCGCAGTACCGGAAGGCGAAGGACAAGTTCGCCGACCTCGCCGCGTTCGGCGCCCGCGACCTCGAACACCAGTGGGTGCCCTGGAAGTGGGCGCAGGGCACCGACGGCGCGTTCGTGCTGGGCCTCGGCACCGACATGGGCAGCCTCGCCCTCTGCTACCGGCGTGACCTGTTCCAGGCCGCGGGCCTGCCGGCCGACCGCGAAGAGGTCGCGAAGCTGATGCCCGACTGGGACGCCTACGCCGCCACCGCCGAACGGTTCACGAGCAAGACGCCGGGCGTGAAGTTCGCCGATTCCGCCGGGACCGTCTACACCGCGATGCTGAACCAGTCGCCGGAGAACTACTTCTCCGCGAAGGACGACTCCTTCATCGCCGACCGCAACCCGAGCGTGCGCAACGCCTTCTTCCTCTCCGGCGGCATCGCCGCGAAGGGGCAGACGGCGGCGGCGACCACGTTCACCCAGGCGTGGAACGTGGCGATCAAGCAGAGCTCGTTCGCCACCGTCGCCTGCCCCGCGTGGATGCTCAGCCAGATCAAGGAAGCCGGCGGGGACGCCAACCGCGGCAAGTGGGACGTCACGACCGTGCCCGGCAAGAGCGGCAACCAGGGTGGTTCGTTCCTGACCGTGCCGAAGCAGGGCAGCCACCAGAAGGAGGCGTACGAGCTTGCCCGCTGGCTGACCGCGCCTGAGCAGCAGAAAAAGCTCTTCCTGTCCGACGGCATCCTCTCCAGCGAACCGTCCGTCTACGAGGATCCGCAGGTCGTCGCGCACACCGACCCGTACTTCGGTGACGCGCCGATCGGCCGGATCTTCGCGGCCTCCGCCGACCAGCTGCGCCCGAACTACCGCGGCCTGCGCGACGCCGACGTCCGGCCGGAGTTCGGCCGCGCGCTCGGGCGGGTCGAGGACCGGACCGAGACCGTCGACCAGGCCTGGACGGAAGCCGTCCAGCAGGCCCAAGCCGCCCTGAAGTAGCCGCGCGTGCAGCACCGTTTCGACCGCAAGGTCACGCCGCTGCTGCTCGTCGCGCCCTTCTTCGCCCTGTTCGTCGTCTTCGGTGCCTTCCCGCTGCTCTACACGGCGTGGATTTCCCTCCACGACTGGAACCTGCTCGAAGGCGACCAGGGCGCCGTCGGCCTCGCCAACTACGGCGACCTGCTCACCGATCCGCGGTTCTACAACGCCCTCGCCAACACCGTCGGCATCTTCCTGCTCGCGGCGGTCCCGGAGTTCCTGCTGGCGCTGGGCATCGCGGCGCTGCTGGACCGGCCGCTGCGCGCGGCGACCTGGTGGCGCACCGGGGTCCTGCTGCCGAACGTCGTCTCCGTCGTCGCGATCGGGCTGGTGTTCGGGCAGCTGTTCAGCCGTGACTACGGCGTCGTCAACGAGGTGCTCGGCTGGTTCGGCGTGGCGCCGGTCAACTGGCGGGCGACGACCTTGGCATCGCACGTCGCTGTCGCGAGCATGGTGCTCTGGCGCTGGACCGGCTACAACGCCCTGATCTACCTGGCCGCGATGCAGGCCGTCCCCGGCGACCTGTACGAGGCCGCCGAACTCGACGGCGCCTCGCGGTGGCGGACGTTCTGGTCGATCACCGTGCCCGGCATCCGGCCCGCGCTGGCCTTCACCGCCATCGCCGGCACGGTCAACGGCCTCCAGCTGTTCGCGGAGCCACAGCTGTTCGACGCAGGCGGCTCCGGCGGGACCGGCGGCAACGACCGCCAGTTCCAGACGCTCGTCATGTACCTGTACGAAAAGGGCTTCACGCACTTCGACGCCGGCTACGCGGCGGCGCTGACCTGGGTGATGTTCGTGATCTGCGCGGTGTTCGCGCTGGTCAACTACCGGCTGGTGCGCCGGTTCGTGAGGTCGGCGTGACGGCGCGGCGCCGGCCGGGCGGCTGGGTCTACGCCGTGCTGACCGGGGTGCTCGGCGCGTCCGTGTTCCCGCTGTACTGGTCGTTCGTCGTGGCCACCCGCGACAACGCGGCGATCGGCGAGACGTCGCCGTTGCTGCTGCCGGGCGGCCACCTGGCCGAGAACGTGCGGCGCGTCTTCGACACCGTCGACTTCTGGCCGGCCATCGGGAACTCGCTGATCGTCGCGGGCACCGTCATGGTGTCCAACGTCGTGCTGGCCAGCCTCGCCGGGTTCGCCTTCGCGCGCCTGCAGTTCCGCGGCCGCAACACGCTCTTCCTGCTGGTCGTCGGCTCGGCGATGGTGCCGGCGCAGCTGGGGGTCATCCCGCTGTACCTCGTCGTCGGCGACCTCGGCTGGTACGGGCGGCTGGAGGCGGTGATCGTGCCGGCGCTGGTGAGCGCGTTCAGCGTGTTCTGGATGCGCCAGGCGTGCGAGAACGCGATCAGCGCCGACCTCGTCGACGCCGCGACCGTGGACGGCTGCTCGGTCCTGCGCACCTACTGGCACGTGGCCGTGCCCGCGCTGCGCGCGCCGGCCGCGGTGCTCGCCATGCTCACCTTCATGGCCACCTGGAACGACTACTTCTGGCCCCTGGTGGTCCTCGACCCCAACGAGATGCCGACCGTGCAGGTCGCGCTGTCGCAGCTGGCCAGCGGCTACTACACCGACTACGCGCTCATGCTGACCGGCGCGACGGTCGCCGTCCTGCCGGTCATCGCGCTGTTCCTGCTGCTGGGCCGCTACATCGTGCGGGGAATCCTGAGAGGGGCACCGGTATGACCTTCCCGGCGGGCTTCCTGTGGGGCGCGGCGACCGCGTCCTACCAGGTCGAAGGCGGCGTCACCGAAGGTGGCCGCGGACCGTCCATCTGGGACACTTTCGCGGCCGCCGAGGGCAAGGTGCTCGGCGGCGCGACCGGCGACGTCGCCTGCGACCACTACCATCGCTACCCCGAGGACATCGGCCTGCTGGCCGACCTCGGCCTGAACGCCTACCGGTTTTCGGTCGCGTGGCCCCGGGTGATGCCGGACGGCCGCACGACGTCGGCGGCCGGGCTCGCGTTCTACGACCGGCTGGTCGACGAACTGCTGGGCCGCGGCGTCGTGCCGGTCTTGACGCTCTACCACTGGGACCTGCCGCAGACCCTGGAAGACGACGGCGGCTGGCCGGAGCGTGACACGGCGGCGCGGTTCGCCGACTACGCCGCGGTCGTGCACGACGCACTCGGCGACCGCGTGCACCAGTGGACGACGGTCAACGAGCCGTTCTGCGCGGCCTTCCTCGGCTACGGCAGCGGCGCGCACGCCCCCGGCGTCACCGACTTCGACACGGCGCTCGTCGCGGCCCACCACCTGCTGCTGGGACACGGCCTGGCGATGCGCGCGCTCACCGGGCAGGCGCGGCCGGGCCACGAGTTCTCGCTGGCGTTGAACTTCGCCCCGGCCATCCCGGACGGCGACACCCCGGCGCACGCCGAGGCGGCACGCAAGTTCGACGGCATCCACAACCGGTTCTTCCTGGACCCGGTGCTGGGGAAGGGGTACCCGGCCGACGTGTGGGCGGACGTCGAGCACCACGGCGGCCGGTTCGCGGCCTCGGTGCGCGACGGCGACACGGACGTCATCGCCGCGCCGATCGGCTGGCTGGGCGTGAACTACTACGCGCCCGCCCGCGTCACCCCGCTCGCCGACCCGCTGGCGCCGGGCAACTGCCCCCTGCCGGGGCTGCGGGGTCTGGACGTCCTCCCCGCACCCGGCCCGCTGACGGCGTTCGGCTGGGAACAGGCGCCCACCGTGCTCACCGACCTGCTGCGGTGGATCTCCACCCGATCCGGCGGGCTGCCGCTGGTGGTGGCCGAGAACGGTGCGTCCTTTGTGGACAAGGTCGTCGACGGCCGGGTGTTCGACGCGGCGCGGGTGAACTACTTCATGGAGCACCTGCGGGCAGTCCACGACGCGATCCGAGCCGGCGTCGACGTCCGCGGGTACTTCGCCTGGTCGCTGCTGGACAACTTCGAGTGGGCCATGGGCTACACGCAACGGTTCGGCCTCGTGCACGTCGACTTCGAGACGCAACGGCGGACGGTCAAGGAATCGGGGCGTTTCCTCGGCCGGGTCGCCAAGGCCAACGCGCTGGTGCCGTAACCGCCCGCCCAAAACACCCCAATGTGGCGTTGGGTGCGTTGGACGCACCGAACGCCACATTGGGTGCGTTGAATAGGCACTGCGGCGCGAAGCGCCTCCGTTGAGGGCGGTGGTGGGGGCATGGGAGGAGCACCAACGCCACATTGGGGCGCTTGGCGCCGGCCAACGCGCTAGGTCCGCTGCCGGAAGGCGTCGGCGACACCCGAGCGTGACGGCGTCTCCAGCTTGCCCAGCAGCCGGGCCACGTGGGCCTGCACCGTCCGGCGGGGCAGCGACAGCTCGGCCGCGATGTCCGGGTTGGACCGGCCCTCGGCGACCAGGCTCGCGATGCGGACCTCGATCGGCGTCAGCGACTCCCAGCCGTGTCCGGGCCGGATCGCCGTGAACAGCGCGCCCCGGCGGACGCCGAGGCGGCGCAGCCGGGTTTCCGCGCGCCGCAGGTCCCAGCGCGCCGCCAGCGCCGTGTACAGCTCGGCGGCCTCTTCGAACGCCGCGTGCGCCGCGTCCAGCCGTCCCGCGCGGGCCAGCAGCACGGCCGCGTCCTCCAGTGCCGAGGCCAGTTCCGGGCGGCGGCCGACCGCGCGGAAGTGCTCGGCCGTCGCGAGCACCGGCGCCGGGTCCTCCTCGATCAGGCCGCGGCACCACGACGCCGCCGCGTGCGCCCGTGCCGGACGCCGTTCCTTCGCCGCCTCCTCCTCGCACACCGCCAAAGCGCGCCGGGCGCGGACGACGTCGTCGTGCTCCATCGCCAGCCGCACGAACGCCGGCAGCCACTGGTGCCGCAGCATCATCTGCGCGTACGTCGGGTTCAAGATCGGCTCGAGGACGGCCAGCGCGCGGACCCGGTCGCCGCGCTGCTCCGCCGCCAGGGCGTCGGCGACCAGCAGGAAGTCGAAGCTCTCGCGTTCGGCGCCGGTCGCCGGGGCGTACTCCTCCGCCGCGTCGAGGTGGGCCGCGGCCTGGGCCCGGTCGTCGCGGCGGCCCGCGATCAGCGCCGCGACGCCGTGCAGCAACAGGGCCGCCGGGCCCGGCTCGCGCAGGCCGTTGAACGTGATCGCCGGGCCGTCCTCGATGACCGTGTCCAGCTCGACCA
This sequence comes from Amycolatopsis sp. NPDC021455, assembly GCF_040640995.1. NCBI lineage: Bacteria > Bacillati > Actinomycetota > Actinomycetes > Pseudonocardiales > Pseudonocardiaceae > Amycolatopsis > Amycolatopsis sp. NPDC021455. The sequence continues at coordinate 64,796 of NZ_JBFACT010000047.1, forward strand.
GGGCCTCGTCCCAGCGGCCTTCCCAGTACCGGTGCACCGCGGCGGACACCTGCAGCCCGACCGGAAGCGCGTGCCGCGCCGCGACTTCGCCCGCCGCGCGCAGCGTGTCGCCCGCGTCGGCCAGGCGGTCGAGGTTCTGCAGCGTGAAGACGCGGTTGTCGAGCAGGTCGAGGTGCAGGTCGGCCAGTTCGTGCTCGTCGCCGACCGCATCGATCGCCGCGTCGATGTGGGTCAGCGCGCGGTCGTGCTCCCGGCGCACCGAATCGACCAGCCACAACGACTGCAGCGCGTGCGCGGTCAGGTACGGGTCACCGCCGGCGAGCGTCTTCGTCTCGTGCGCCGTCTTCTCCGCACTGTCCAAATCGGACAGATCGCCGCGGCGGAAGTTCGCCAGCAGCTGCCGGTGCTTGACCCGCCAGAGCTCCGGGACGGCCGGGTCGTCGACGGACGCGGCGAGCGTCGCGACCGCGCCTTCGGTGTCGCCGCGGCGGTGCCGCAAAGCGGCGAGAACGTGCCGCATCTCCTCGACGGCCTCCGGGTCGGTGGCGGCCTCGAGGGCCTGCCGCGCCAGGGTTTCCGGGCCGCGTTCCAGCCGGAACAGCACCTTGACCAGCGCGACGAGCAGCGTCTCCCGGCGCGGGTCGGTGCCGTCGCACGCGGCCAGCGCCCGTTCCAGCAGCTCGACGGCGATCAGCGGCGCCCGGTTCGACACGGCCGCGTGGTGCCCGGCGACCCAGTCCAGCACCCATTCGTCCACAGTGGCCGGTGCCGCCACCAGCTGCTCGGCGACGCGCTTGACCGGGGCGCCGATCCCGGCGAGCGCCTCGGCCGCCTGCCGGTGCAGGGCGGCCCGCGTCCCGGCCAGCAGCCGGTCGTAGAGCGCCTGGCGCAGCAGCGGGTGGCGGAACGCCAGCTGCGTCCCGGTGTCGATGAGCACGTTCGCCGCGACCGCTTCTTCCAACGGTTCCAGCAGGTCCGACGGCCGGGTGCCGAGCACCGCGGCGATGTCGCCGACAGCGAACTCCATGCCCAGCAACGCGCCCCAGCGCAGCACCTCCTGCGCCCGCGCGGTCAGGAAGTCCAGCCGGCGGTCGACCGCGGCGACCAGCGACCGCGGCGCCTCGAACTCCGCCGAGTCGTCGACGTCGGCCTCGCCGCCGCGCACCTCGACCGCGCCGGCGCGCAGCAGGACGTCGACCATCTCCCTGACGTACAACGGGTTTCCCGCACCACGGGCGGCCAGCTCGCGCAGCCCCGGCCCGGGTGCCGCCCCGATCTGGTCCTCGATCAGCCTGCCGACGTCGTCCTCGGTCAGCGGCCCGAGGTCGAGCACGACCCCGTCCCGCGCCTGGACGCCGCGACGCAGCTGGGCCAGCTCGGCGCGGTCGGGTGCCGGGCGGGTCGCGGCCACCAGCAGCAGCGGCAGCTGCCGGGTCGCCGCGCAGAGCCGGTGCCACACCAGCACGGACGCCTCGTCCGCCCACTGCAGGTCGTCGAGCACGAGCACCTGCGGGCAGCGCGCGCACAGCTCGTCGACCAGCGCCAGCAGCCGGTCGACGGCGCCGAGCACCGGGTCGGCCGGGCCCCAGCCGCGCCGCACCGGGCCTTCCCCCGCGAGTTCCTTCGCCAGCCGCGCGCGCCGCGGATCGGCCGAATGGACGTCGATCGCCAGGCACTCCAGCACCACCTGCAGCGGGAACCGGGTGCTCAGCTCGTCGGCGGCCGCCCAGTGCCGCTCGAAGCCCGGGCCGTCCGGCAGCGAGCTGGTGAGCAGCTCGGACTTGCCGATCCCGGCCTCGCCTTCGATCCAGACGGCCCGGCCGCGGCCGGCCCGGACGTCGGCGACCAGCTCGGCGAGCTTCGCCGTTTCGGCTTCCCGGCCGAAGAGCCGGTGCCCGGTGACGACGACCGGCGCCGCGGGCGCGTCGAGGGCCGGGTCCTGGGCGAGGATCTGCCGCTGGATCCGCTGCAGGGCCGGACCGGGCTCCACGCCCAGCTCGGCGACGAGCGTGGCGCGGGCGTCGCGGAAGACGTCGAGGGCGTCGGCGGGCCGTCCGCTGCGGTAGAGGGCGAGCATGAGCGACTCGCGCAAGGACTCCCGCAGCGGGTGTTCCCCGGCCAGCACCGCCAGTTCCGGCGCCAGGTCGAGGTGCCCGCCCAGGGCCAGCACGGCTTCGGCGCGCCGTTCGAGGGTGTCCAGCCGCAGCTCGGCGAGGTACTCGCGGTGCCGCTCGGCGAACCCGCCCGGCACGCCGGAAAGGGCTTCTCCCTGCCAGAGCGCGAGAGCGGCATCCAGCTCGGTCACCGCCGCCTGCGGGTCGCCCTGCTCGAGGTGCTGCCGTGCCTGCTCGCGGTGCCGCTCGAACACGGCCGCATCGAGCGCGTCTTCATCGAGCAGCAGCGAATACCCGGCCGGTTCCGAGACCAGGACGCTGGCCGCCGACCACCGCGACCGGTCCGGTTCGAGGGCCCGGCGCAGCCCCGACACGTAGGTGTGGACGCTGCCCTCGACGCTCGCGGGCGCCGAATCGCCCCACACGCCGTCGATCAGCTCGGCGCGGGGGACCGGGCGGCCGGCGTTGACCGCGAGCACCGCGAAGATGGCGCGCTGACGGGCGGGGCCCAGCCCGATTTCGGCCGCCCCGCGCCAGGCCCGCAGCGGGCCGAGCACACCCACCCGCAGGCCGGTGTCCGCATCCCCTCGCATGTCGTTGCCGTCCCCTCTGGGGCTTCCGCCCCAGACCCCGTTCCCCCAGGGACATCTCGGTACCGACTACTCCGGTGACCTTACTGACGTGGCAACCCCGCAAGAGGTTGCGCGCTCACCTTCCGGCTCGTCATTCCGCGGCGGCGCGGGGACGGGCGGGGTTCGCCCGGCGGATGCCGAACGGCCCCATCCGGGCCTCCGTGCGCCGGACGTCCCAGACCGCGCCCATGCCGGTGTAGGCGGTCATCGCGCCGCGGAACGCCATCCGGGCGTCGTCGAGCCGGCCGGCTTCGGCCAGCAGGACCGCCGCGTCCTCCGTCGCCTTGGCCTGCTTGAGGAGCCGGCCGGCGGCCCGGTAGTGCCCGGCCGCGGTGAGGACCGGCTCGGGGTCGCCGGTGACCAGGCCGCGGCAGTGCGCGGCGGCCGCGGCGTGCGCGGGCGGGACGTCTCCTTCGGGTTCGAGCAGGCGCAGCGCCTGCTCGGCGCGACGGCGGTCGTCGAGCCGTCCGGCGATCCGGACGAGGTCGGGCAGCCACTGGTGGCGCGCGGCGGGCGGGTAGTCCTCCTCCAGCAGCGGCAGGAGCGCGGCCAGTGCCGCTTCGGGCCGGTCTTCCTGCTCGGCCAGCAACGCCCGGGCCGCGAGCAGGAAGTCGCCGCCGTCGGGCTCGAGCCCCGGCGGCCACTGCTGCCGGTCGGCCGCGTCGAGGTGCGTCCTGGCCAGGACCGGTTCGCCGCGGTGGCCGGCGATCAACGCGCCGACGCCGTGCACCAGCAGGGCCGAGCCGGGGCTGCGCAGGACGTAGGACGCGGTCTCCGCGCCGTCGCGGATCACCGCGTCCAGCTCGGCCAAAGCCTCGGGCCAGCGGCCCAGCCAGTAGTAGTGCACCGCGCCGGCCAGGTGCATCTCGCCCGGCACCGCGCGCGTCGCGGCGATGCGCCGGGCGGCGTCGAGCGGTTCGGCGGCCTCGTCGAGGCTGTCGAGGTTCGGGACGGACAGCGCCGCGTCGTCCAGCGGGTGCAGCCCGGCCGGCGCCAGGACCGTGTCCTCGCCGAGCCGTTCCAGCGTGGCCAGCAGGGCTTCGTGCCGTCCCCGCCACATCTCCGGGACGTCGGCGTCGTCGAGCGTCCGCTTCAGCTCCGCGGTCGCCTCGGAGAAGTCGCCGCGGCGGTAGTAGACGTAGGCCAGGATCCAGCGCATTTCGGCCGCGCGCCTGCTGTCGGCCGTCCGGGCGACGACCGAGCGCGCCTCGGCCTCGGGTTCCCGGCCCAGCCAGAACAGCAGCCGGGCCAAGGTCGCGGTCAGCGTCTCCCGCGCGTCCGGCGGCAGCGTGCCCTGCGTGACGGCGTGGCGCAGCAGGTCGACCGCGACGCGCGGGGTCCCGGTGGCGACCGTGCCGATGTGCTCCAGCAGCCACGCGGTGACCCACGGGTCGACCTGCGCGGGCGCGGCGGCGAGCTGTTCGGCGACGCGCTCGGCGGGCGCTCCCGCGGCGGCGAAGGCTTCGGCCAGCTGCCGGTGCAGCGCGACTCGCATCGCCGCGGGGGTCTTTTCGTAGAGCACGCGGCGTACCAGCGGATGCCGGAACGCCAGCCGGTCGCCGGATTCGACGAGCATCCCGGACGTGATCGCCTCGTCGACCGCGCCGACCAGCGCCGTCGGCGGCCGTTCGGTGGCGACGGCGATGTCCGCCAGCGAGAACTCCTGGCCCAGGAGCGCGGCCCAGCGCAGCGTGTCGCGGGTCCCGCTGGAGAGGAAGCTCAGGTACAGCGTGATCCGTGAGCCCAGCGTCGGCGGGACGGCCTGGCCCGAGCCGCCGTCGAGGTGCGCGTGCACGCCGTCGAGCACGATCGACGACTGCGCCAGCAGCGCCTCGACGATTTCCCTGATGTAGCGCGGGTTTCCGGCCGCGTGGGACACCTGCGTCTGCAGGCCGGGTCCGGGCGGCGCGCCGACCAGCTCGGTGGCGAGTTCCCGCGCGGCGGCTTCGGTCAGCGGAGGCAGGGTGACCAGGGCGATGTCATCGTTGTCAAGTTCGGCCCGCAGGTCGTCGAGCGCGGCCGGTCGCGGCACCGGGCGGCAGGCGCCGACGAGCAGCAGCGGCAGCTGCCGCGTCTCCCGGCTCAGGTACCGCCAGACCCGGAGCGTCGTGTCGTCGGCCCACTGCAGGTCGTCGACCACGAGCACCAGCGGGGCTTCGGCGCACAGCTCGCGCACCAGCCCGAGCACGCCGTCGACCGGGTCTTCGCCGGGCTGCTCGGCGAGCCGGGTGGCGAGCGCGGCGCGGCGCCCGTCGGCGGCGCCCGGGTGCACGCCCAGCGCGTCGAGCAACGGGCGCAGGGCGAACCGCTGGTCCAGCGCGTCCGCGGCGGCGAAGGCGGGCTTCAGGTCTTGGGGCATGGCCAGCACTTCGGCCAGCAGCGCCGTGCGGCCGCTGCCCGGCTCGCCCTCGAGCCACACCGACCGGCCGGTGCCCGTTTCGAGCCCGGCGACGGCTTCGCGCAGCCGGGCCAGCTCGGCTTCCCGGCCGACGAAGATCTCCGCCCGCTCCGGCAGCGCCGTGGCCGGGACCCGCGCCGGACGCGGGAACCGCGGCGGTTCCGGTGCCGGGGCGGGTCTTTCGCGCAGCTCGTCGTACAGCCGCCGCAACGGCGGGCCGGGCTCGGTGCCCGACGACTCGACGAGCCGGTCGCGGACGTCGGCGTACACCGCGATCGCCTCGGTCCGCCTGCCCGCCTGGACCAGGGCCCGCATGAGCAGCCCCCGCAGCGTTTCCCGGAACGGGTGCTCGCGGGTCAGCGCGGTCAGCTCGGCGATGAGTTCGCGGTAATCCTCCGGGGCCGAGCCCCGGACCCCAGCCGGGGGGCGACCCCCCCTGGACCCCCCGAATGCCTCTGGTCCGCCGGATTCCAGCACGACTTCCGCGCGCCGTTCGATCGTCGCCAGCCGCACTTCGGTGAGCCGTGCGCGCTGGGCGGCGGCGAACGGCCCGGGCAGGCCGGACAGCGGAACCCCGTGCCAGAGCGCCAAAGCCGCGTCAAGGGTTTCGCGGGCCGCGCGCAGGTCACCCGCCGCCTGTTCCCGCTGCGCCCGCTCGCGCAGGCTTTCGAACCGGTGGACGTCGATCGCTTCGGCGTCCAGGCAGAGCGAGTAGCCGGAGCCGATCGACGCGAGCAGCTGCGGGCCCTCGCCCTTGGCGCGCCCTGGTTCGAGCGCGCGCCGCAGCCCGGAGACGTAGGTGTAGATGGAACCCTGCGCGCTCTGCGGCGGCGCTTCGCCCCAGACGGCGTCGATCAGCTCCTCGCGCGACACTGTGCGGTTCGGGTTCATCGCCAGTGCGGCGAGTACCGTCCGCCGGTGCGCGGAGCCGAGATCCAGCTCCGTTTCGCCTTGCCAGGCCTTCAAGGGGCCCAGCAGCTGGAGTCTCGGTGCGGAGCCGTCCGCAGCCGACATCGGTCTCCTTTCGTGCGCTGACGAATCGTCACGCGCCGGATGCCTGACGTGAGCATACGCGGGCGCCGTGAACCGGCAGGCAAGGATGGCGGACATTCGGGCAACGGCTGGCGGCGCGGGGTTTCGCGCGGCACCGGGGTGGGTCACCCTGCGGGAGGCTCGAGAGGAGTTCCGCATGGCGACAGCCACGCCGACCGAAGACATGCAGCGTACCGCCGCCCGTTTCGCGTACGCCCTCGAAACGGCCCGCTCCCGGCTTCGCGACGTCAACAGCGAGATGGCGGTGGCACAGGCGTCATGGCGCGGCGAGGCTTCGGTGCGGTTCGGCCAGGCGATGAGCGACTGGGAGCAGGAGTTCGACGTCATCCTCTCGCGGCTGGCGGGGCTGCTGGCGACGACCGGCGGCCCGATGCCGCGGCCGCGGCGGCCGTGACCAGGGACTGCCGGCTCGCCGATCTGGTGCTGGACCGGATGGCGGCGATCACCGGCGAGCTGGGCGAGCTGCTCGCCGAGCTGGAGGCGGACGTCGAGCCGGAGCTGGCCGGCTGGACCGGCGAGGCGCGCGAGGAGTACCTGCGCGCCAAGCGCGACTGGGGACGGGCCGTCGAGCGGATGCCGGAGTGCCTGGAGCGCGCGCGGGACGCGTTCGGCGAGCTGGCGGGTTCCGTCTTCACGCGCGTGAAGACGGAATAGGGAAGGCGTGAAGACACGCGGTCCACACTGCGGTCATGAAGCCCGTCGAAGTGAGTGTCCTCGCCTCGGACCCGATCACGCACGCCGGCGCGGTGAGCCTCCTGGAAGCCCATCCGGACGTCCGGGTCACCGACCTGGTGCCGGACGTGCTGCTGGTCATGGAGGACCACGTCACCGAGGCAGTGCTGGGCGAGATCCGCGCGGCCAAGGCGTCCCACGTCGTGCTGGTCGTCGAGCACTTCCGCGAAAGCGACCTGATGGCGGCCCTGGAGTGCGGGGTGGTGGCGATCCTGCCGCGCCGCGAGACGGGCGGCGCCGAGCTGGTGACGGCGGTGCTCGCCGCGGGTGACGGCACGGCGAACCTGCCGCCGCGGCTGCAGGGCGCGCTGCTGGCGCAGGTGCAGCGGATGCGCAAGGACGTGCTGGAACCGAACGGCCTCACGCTGTCCGGGCTCGCGGCCCGCGAGTGCGACGTGCTGCGGCTGGTCGCCGAGGGCTTCGGGACCGAGGAGATCGCGGCGAAGCTGTGCTACTCCGAGCGGACCGTGAAGAACGTGCTGTACGGGCTGATGACGCGTTGCGGCCTGAACAACCGCGCCCACGCCGTCGCCTACGCCCTGCGGGCGGGCGCTATCTGAGACGTTTTCGTTGCCGCTGTCACCTTTCGGTGGGCTAGGGTCCCGGATCATGGTGCAGACGGCAGTGGAAATCGCGGCCTCCGTCCGGGCCGGGACCCTCGACCCGGTGACCGTCGTCCAGGAGGCGCTCGACCGGATCGCGGCGGCGGACGGCGTGGTGGGCGCGTTCCGCCGGGTGCGGGCCGAGGAGGCGCTGAAGGAGGCGGCGGAGGTCGCCGCGCGGCCGGACCTCGCGGCGCTGCCGCTGGCCGGGGTGCCCGTCGCCGTCAAGGACGTCACGGAGATCGCGGGCGAGTTCGCTTCGCACGGTTCACTCGCGGGCCCGTCGTCACCGGCTTCCGAAGACGGCGTGATCGCGGCGCGGCTGCGGGCGGCCGGCGCGGTCCTGGTCGGCCTGACCCGCGTACCGGAGCTGTGCATCTGGCCGATGACCGACACCCCGGACGGCATCGCCCGCAACCCGTGGGACCCGACGTACGCCTCGGGCGGCTCGTCCGGCGGCAGCGCGGCGGCGGTGGCGGCGGGCCTGGTCCCGCTGGCCCACGGCTCCGACGGTATGGGTTCGGTCCGCCTCCCGGCGGCGATGTGCGGGCTGGTCGGGTTGAAGCCGGGCGCGGACCTGCTGCGCGAAGGCGGCTGGTTCGGCATGTCGGTCCACGGCCCGATGGCCACGACGGTCGCCGACACGGCAGTGCTGTTGTCCGTGCTGGCCGACTCGCCTTCGCTGGCTTCGGTGCCTTCGCCGTCGGCGGTGCGCATCGGGATGTCGACGACGGTGCCGTTGCTGCACACACCGGTACCTCGCGAGCTGGTGGCGGCGGTTTCGACGGCGGCGGGCCTCTTGGCGTCGGCAGGCCACGAGGTTTCCCCGGCGGCGCCTCGCTATCCGGCGACGAGGTCCTCGGCATGACGGCCCGCTGGCTGGCGGGCCCGGCGGTCCAGGCCGCGGAATTCGACTTCGGCAAGTTGCAAGGACGGACGCGGGCGCACGTCCGCGCGGGCCGCTGGATCCAGCGAGCGGGCCTGATCCGCGAGAGCACCCGGCAGCGCTGGCTGTCGCGCGCGGAGGAGTTCTTCGCGGCGCACGACGTCCTGATGACGCCGACGTTGTCGCACTGGCCGGTGAAGGCGGGCCGCTGGCACGAGCGCCGCTGGCCGTCGAACGTGCTGCCGTCGACGCGCCTGGCGGGCTTCACGGGCCAGTGGAACCTGGCGGGCTACCCGGCGATCACGGTCCCGATGGGCCGGTCCGCGGTGTCGGGGCTGCCGACGTCGGTCCAGCTGGTGGCCCGCCCGGGAGGCGAGTCCCTGCTGCTGGGCCTGGCGGCCCAGCTGGAGTCGGCGAACCCCTGGCCCCGCACGGCCCGCAACTGAACTACCCCAATGTGGCGTTCGGTGCGTTGGACGCACCGAACGCCACATTGGGTGCGTCCAACGCACCCAACGCCACAATGGGGCGCTTGGGCA